>JAPKDJ010000023.1 GCA_026421245.1 Akkermansiaceae bacterium
CACATGCTCCGGTTCCCCCTCTTCAAAGAGGGCGGACAACGCTAAGATGGGGGAATCTCGCTTCATTTTTAGAAATGAGGTTACCGAAGGTGCCCTTTACTCGTCTTATTCTTTTCCCAAAAAATTGGCAGAAATCCATTTGTCACCCACCTTTTGGGAGTTCGATTTTCGGGGAATCCCCATGGGGGGGCAGATCACTTTAAAGCCCGGGGTTGGCAAAGTGACACAGGTGCGGTTGTCTCTTTCCCTGAATGGCAGACGGAATTTTTGAACTGATTGTGATCGGTGGCGGTGCCGCCGGCTTTTATGGCGCCATCACCGCAGCTGAGAGCGGTGCGGGAAAGGTCCTCATCCTCGAAAAAGGGCCGGAGGTATTGACCAAAGTTCGCATCTCGGGAGGTGGCCGGTGCAATGTCACCCATGACTGCTACGACCCTCGCGAATTGGTTCAAAGCTACCCGCGCGGGATGAAAAATCTCATGGGGCCATTCCATCGGTTCCAACCGGCCGATACCATCACTTGGTTTGAGGAACACGGAGTTGAATTAAAGGTTGAATCAGACGGGCGAATGTTTCCCACCACCGACAGTTCGCAAACCATCATCGACTGCCTCACCGATGCCGCGAGAAGACACGGCGTGGCTTACCGGACCCGTTGTGGCGCTACCCAGGTAAATCTCAGGGAAGAGGGATTCGAAATCGAAACCACCACCGGTGAAATTTTTAAAGCACCGCGCCTCTTGATTGCAACAGGCGGGATCCGCAGTGGCGACGCCAGCAAGCCTGTCGAAGATTTGGGTCATTCACTCAGCACAGCTGTGCCATCCCTGTTCACCTTCAAGATTGGCGACATGAGACTCCATGACCTGCAGGGCGTCTCGGTTCCGAATGCACAGGTCAAAATCGGCACGCTTGAAACCGCCGGCCCCCTCTTAATCACCCACTGGGGGCTAAGCGGCCCTGCTATTTTAAAAGCCTCCGCGTGGGGAGCAAGGGAGCTTGCGGAGAAGGATTACCGCTTCAAGGTCGAAGTCAATTGGACAGGAAGCGAAACAGCAGAGTCGGTTGCGGATGTCTTTGCAAAGCACCGACGGGACCACGGAATCTGGAAAGTGATGAAGCGCAGCCTTTTTGAAGGAGTGACAAAAAGGCTTTGGCAACGCATGTGCGAAACTGCCAAGATCACCGATGATACCACTTGGGCCACCATCACAAAAAACCAAAGCACCGCGCTGGCCGGAGAGCTTGTCAAAGCGACCTATCAAGTCGATGGCAAGAGCCTCAATAAAGAGGAATTCGTCACCTGCGGCGGGGTCTCCCTCGATGAAATCCAACTCAAAACCATGGGAAGCAAGCAAGTCCCCGGCCTCTACTTCGCCGGCGAAGTCCTCGACATCGATGGCGTGACCGGAGGATTTAACTTCCAGGCTGCGTGGACGACCGGAAGGCTCGCTGGCCTGGCCATCGCGGAATCTCTCAGCTCATAAGTCTTCACTCGAACGCAGTCGGGTGCTTCCGTGTCAAACTCGTCCCGCTCACCGGTATGAATCGCAGTTTCAATTTACCCTCCCACCCGAGGTATTTCTCGTTTCGGATGGCAGAACCGGAATGAGATACGACCACTCGATAGAGTTCCTTTTTAAAACCCCACTTTCTCCAAATTTCTTCTCCAAGTGCTCGTCAGAAATGATGACTCCAAATCCCTCAAAAATGAACCCGGCGTTCTCAACAAACTTGAGCTGCTCCACTTCCTTCCTATTCCATTCGGGATCCGTGTTCATGGGATACTTGTCAATGACTTCCCCCATCTTCAACGTTGAGTCTTGGGTGACGACCTTCCGCTCAACAGGAAGTCTGGTGTCAGCATCGGGAAAACTGAAGGTCGCGTGGATGAGCAAGGTGCTTTTGATCAGCTCCCTCCCCTCTGCCCCTTTTTTGTATTCATCGAGATGAGTCTTCTCTTCCCAAGAGTAATAGCTCCCTGGATTGATCACCTCCAACCGGATCACCGCAAAGCGATCTGCTCCCGACCCCAAAATATTTGCTGTCGTTCTCTCGTATTCGCTCAAGAAAATCATCTTTTAAATCTCTTCCTTCCTCGATCTCTCGCGGGCTTTCTTCTCTCGCGCTTCTTTAAAAAAGCTCTTTAGCATCCCGACACACTCTTCCTCCATCACTCCCATCGTAATCTCACAACGATGATTGAGCGGCGGGTTACTTTGCAAAAGATTGATCCACCCTCCGGCCGCGCCTCCTTTGGGATCCATCGCGCCATAGACAACCCGATCCGGCCGGCAATGAACAATCGCGCCGGCACACATCGGGCAGGGCTCTTTCGTCACGTATAGTGTCGCCCCTTCCAGCCGCCAATCACCGTAGGCCGTTTGCGCGGACGTCAAAGCGAGCATTTCGGCATGGGCGGTGGCATCCTTGAGCGTTTCCACTTGATTCCAGCCGCGCGCAATCACTTGACCATCCCGCACGATGACCGCGCCAATCGGAACTTCCCCAACTTCGTAGGCCCGGCTCGCTTCCCGCAAGGCCTGGCCCATGAAGAAGAGATCGCTTTGAAAGTCAATCGACTGTTCGCTCTCGAAGTCAAAATCCATGCCTTTGGTTAGCTCATCTCACCACTGCTGGGAAGACTCTCTTGCGAAAGGACGATCACCCGGCCAGCCCGCACCTGCCATTTCACATTCAAATCATCGATCAGGCAGCCGTAGATTCGCTCCTCGTCATCGTGATAGGCCGGACGCGGATCGATCGAAAGCACGCGGGTCACCAAAGCCACCTTCACATCGCTCAAGTCGCCCCTTACCTCATCGGCAAAGTCGACCTCAAGCATCACCGGCGCTTCTTTGGCAAAGCCGGCGGCCGCTTCGGGAAGAGCCTCGGCATAGGGAAGGTAGGGTTTAATATCGAGAACGACCGTGCCATCGACGAGATCCAGTCCACTCACTTCGAGCGAGTCAGCAAAGATTCCCTCGAGCGCGACCAGCGAAAGCCCGATCCGATTGGGACGAAAAGGCGAGCGCGTGGCAAAGACTCCCTTTTTTTCATTCCCCCCGAGCCGGGGTGGACGGACGAACCATCGCGTCTCCTTTTCCTCCACCTGATCAAAAAGAAAAACGATCCAGACGTGGCTGAATTCCTCCAGGCCACGACAGGCTCCGGCGGGAACCTCTTCCGAAAAGACAATGCGCCCCTTGGCCTCGGGAACGAGGCCACTCTGCCTTGGCGTGCCAAATTTCTCACCAAAGCAACTCTCAACCCGCCCGATGGGCCTCATGGAGATCCGTTCGCTCATGCCTAAAGGAAAGCAGGAGCGAGGTCAGCACGCGAGTATTCCTTGCCCACGGCATCGTAAAGAAGGTTCGAGGAAATTCGGCCATTCCCCAGAATGGTGGTCGCGATGTAGGGAATGACCTTGAGAAGCTCCGACCTGAGATAAGAAGTCAGTTTGTGATAGGGGTTTTGCAGGCAGGGGCAAATCGCACGAAGCTTGGCTGCGTGGTCATTCATAAAACGACGGTAGCCGTCCTCATCGCCCACGCGGTCAGTTTTCTCAACGACCGTGACATCAAAGCCACGATGCGCGAAAATCATGGCAGAGGAAAGCCCCTCTGGCCCGGCACCGACAATGATCACCTGCTTCTTCATTTGCGCCAGATAAGTAGACGACACTCTGCGATCGGGCTAATATTTTTTGAACCCGAAATGACCACAACCCGCTTTGCCCCCAGCCCCACCGGACGTCTCCACCTCGGCCACGCCTACGCGGCTAGGGTGGCCCATGATCTGGCCAGAAAAAAAGGAGGACGTTTTTGGGTTCGTTTTGAGGACATCGACCACACCCGGGTAAGGCCGGAATACTACGACGGCATTCTTGAGGACCTCCAATGGCTTGGCCTTCAATGGGATGGCGAACCATGGCAGCAGCTTGATCGGCTCGATCACTATCAAGGTGCTCTGGAGAAACTCAAAGAGCTAGAGGTCGTCTATCCTTGTTTCTGCACCCGCAAGGAGATTGAAACCGAACTCACTCAAATCACGAATGCTCCCCATGGCCCCGAGGGACCGCTTTATCCAGGGACCTGTCGTGGGCTTGGAGAATTCCCGCAAGACCGCGAACCAGCTTGGCGACTCAACACCCGCAAGGCCGCGCAGCTTGCCGGTCACTTGAGCTTCCATGACATGCAGCACGGGGAAATCGCAGTCGTCCCACACCTTCTCGGAGACGTCATTTTGGCGAGAAAGGACATCGGAACCTCCTACCATCTCGCAGTTGTCATTGATGATGCGGCTCAGGAAGTCACCCATGTCACCCGGGGCGAGGATCTTTTGCCTTCCACTCACGTGCACCGGCTCCTGCAAAGCCTTTTGGGCCTTTCCGAGCCCGATTACCTCCACCATCGCTTGATTCTGGACGACTCCGGCCAACGACTCGCAAAAAGACACGACTCCCTCGCTATCGCTACTCTCCGGAATCAAGGGCTCACCTCATTTGAGGTCCTTGAACTTCTTTGTCAGCATCGCTAAAGGAATTGACTCTCCCTCGGACTCCATTCCCGTCTATCATCCCAACATGTTGGACATTCCCCTTCGCGTCGGAGTGAGCGGAGCGACATCCATCGCCAAAGGTGTTGCCTTTCAAGTGGCGGCCACTCCGGGAATGAACCTCGCCTGGCAATCAAAAGGCGTGCTTGAAGACCTCAAAACCAAACTCAAGGAGGAGCCTGTCGATGTCTTCATCGAAGCCTGTGGAGAGATCGCCGCCGCCGCAGAAGCCTCACTTCTGGCCATCAAAAACCACGCCCACGTTATCCTCACCAATGCCCGCGTCGATGTGACCGTTGGTCAGACTCTCCAGACTGAGGCCCACCAAAATGGAATCATCGTGACCTCCGACGCCGGAACGCCTCATGGAGTTCTCGCTACCATGATTCAGGAGGCCCACATCATGGGCTTTGAAACGGTGCAAGCGGGCCAGGCCTCACCTCTCAGCGAGCCAACCCAGGTCCTCTACGAGATGGCCGCTCTCGCCAATGGCTTCGGCTTCCTCCTTCCCGAGGGTGGAATGACGGGACCTGAAATCGCTAGCCTCGATGAAACGATCAATGCTTTTAATCTCGAAAGCTATGGCGAGACTCCAAGAATCGACTATGTGAGAGGTCCGAAACCCGGAGGAGGGCTCTACCTTATCGTCAAACCAAAGTTCGACCTCCCCGTAGAACAACTCACTCATCTTCGGGGCTGCCAACTCGGAAACGGGCCATACTACCTCCTTCGACGGGACTACCATCTTGGCCATCTTGAAACGCCCAAAGCCATCCTCGGAGCTGCCGCCGGCCAACCCATCTTATCGCCCAGCTATCCGACCTGTGACGTCTACGCTTCGCTCGAAGAAAAACTGTATTCCGGGACGGAGCTGAAACAACATCATCTCGAAGCCCAACTTTGCCCCATCGACAAAAACCGCATCCCCCTGGCAGTCTTGGAAGAAGGGGCGGCACTCACGGCCGACCTTGATCGAGGCCAGGACATCACCTTTGAAAACACCCGTCTCGTGGAGACGGAATGACCACTGAAAATCCGCAACAATTTCCATCACCTTTTACTCCAGCCCGGGAGTGACCTCTGAACTTAAACGCTCACTCGATGGTGAGAGTTGGGATCGCCTTGGAGGCACCGTGACTGTCGATGCCACTGATACCTCCATCATCACCGATCCCAACGCCGACCCGGACAACGATGACCTCAACTCCCTCCTCGAATACGCGCTCGGGACCTCACCCACCACGGCAAATCCAAATCCCTTCAAAATCGCCATCACCGGCACCTCGGTTGAAATCACTACAACGATCAACCAGGAAGCAGACGACATCGAAATCACCTTGCAGAGTTCATCCTCCCTCACCGGATGGAACGATGCCAACGAGGACCTTCCTATCGTCTCACGCATCAACAATGGTGACGGAACCACCACCGTCACCTACCGAAGTCAACCCGGCTTTCTCCTGACCAACGATCAACAATTCTTCCGGATCAAAGTCACCTTGATCCCGTAACTGATTGACTCCGCCAATCACCCTCAAATCACCCTTCCGCGATCCGGAAGAACAATTTCGCAGACGGTTGGACCCCGGCTTCGACAAGATCAAAAGTCACCGTGATATGATCCGCGTCAGGAGTGGCTCCTTCCTTTTCGGCGATCGCGCAGGCCAGCAAGAAACGTGAAAATGAAAGTAAAAATCTTCATGTGTTGCGTCGGCTGGCCGCTTGTTCCTGTCTAATCTTGAGCACCCGGCGGAACTCATCGAGGCGATGTTTTAGGTTCGTGCGGCCAGCGAGGTTGTTCTTTTCTTCGGGATCGTTGGTGAGGTTGTAGAGTTCCTCGCCAGCGGGCCACTTGCCGTAGCGCCATCTTTGGTTGCGGAGTGCGTAGCCGATCTCTTTGCCACGAGTCACGATGCTGTAGGCGTAGTTCTTTTTCCCGAGTCGCTCGGGATGATCGAGGAGCGGGCGTAGCGAAGCACCTTGCAAATGTCCCGGGCGATCCAATCCAGTGAGCTGCGCAAGAGTCGGGTAGATGTCGATCAATTCAACCATGGCCTCGGAGCGCGTGCCGGGCTTAGTCAGTCCCGGCGCGTGAATGATGAAGGGAACCTTCGCCCCGATGTCAAAGAGGGTCACTTTCCCCCAGAGAAAATGATCGCCGAGGTGATATCCGTGATCGGAAGTGACGATGACGATGGTGTCTTCCCACTGGCCGCTTTCCTTCAGTGCATCGAGAACGATCTTAATCTGCGCATCGATGAAGGAAACACAGGCATGATAGGCCTGCATGTATTCGCGTCGAAGAGCATCGTTTTCTTTGAACTCCTCAAAGCCAAATTCTTTGAAGCGGGTGTTGAGCGCTCGGCGGGGGATGTTGTCCCAGAGGTTCGCTTTCTCCGGCGTGTAAGTGATGGAATCGAGCGGATAGAGGTCGAAGTATTTTTGCGGAGCGAGGAAGGGAACGTGGGGCTTCTGAATCCCGCATGCGATGAAGAAAGGTTTTCCGCCATTGGGCTTCCCCTTAAGCCAGCGGGCAACGGTGCGGGCGTTCTTCCCGTCCTTATGCTGCTCATCAGTGAGCCCACTAGGGCCATATCCGGGAGGGGTTTGCGCATCGAACTTCGACTTCGCTTGCTTCTCCAAGGTGCGCCAGGCTTTACGATTCTTGGGGAGTTCGACCGAGCCGTTCTCTGCTTCAAACTTCTTGCGTGCTGCCTTCACGATCGGGAGTTCATCGTTATTGAAACGATGAAACTCACTCCAGGCAAGCTCCCCGTATTCATGCCGGGGCGAGTGAAAAACCTTGCCCACGCTTCCCGTCCAATAACCGCTCTCTTTAAAAAACTGCGGCATGGAAAGAGTTCCCGGACGGGTCTGACGAACATCAGATTTATTATCAATCACCCCGCTCGATTCCGGATACAGTCCGTTCAAAAAAGAAGCCCTCGAAGGACCGCAAACTGGATACTGGCAAAAGGCACGATTAAAGATCATCGCTTCGGACGCGAACTGCGCGAGCGTCGGCGTTTTGATGTGATCGTAACCCGATGGAGAAACGTGTGTATTGAGATCATCGCAGACGATGAGCAGAACGTTCTTCTTGTTCCCCTTTTTGGGAACAGAGGCTTTCTCCCCTCCCTTGCGCCAGTGGAAGGTCTCGCCTTCGATAATGAGATCCTTTTTGATGTTTCGCTTGGGGGAAGGCTTGGCAAAGGTTTTGGGAGCGGCTTGCCGCAGCTTAGCTTTCACTCCGGCGTGTTCGGGCTTGGCAGCAATGTTAAACCACTCGTTCGGGTCGGCTTTGACGTCGTAGAGTTCCTCGCCGTCCTTTCCGTAGGTGATGTATCGCCAGTCCTTGTTAATGACGGCGAATTCTCCGGGAACCATGTAGGGCAGGTAAACATCACGATCCTTTGCCTCCTCCGGCTTGGCCAGAGTGGAAGCGAGTGATTCGCCCTCAAGCTTCTGATGCGGCTTCGGGAGATGGCACATCTCGACAAAAGTGGGATACATGTCGATGAGGCTCGCGGTGACATCCGTCTTCTTTCCCTTCGCCACCCCCGGCCCAGCCCAAATGAACGGAACGTTCGACGTCCTCTCCCAAAGAGTGTGCTTTCCCCAGTCGTACTTCTCCCCGTGATGATAGCCGTGGTCGCTCCAAAGCACCACAATGGTGTTGTCGGCGTAGGGGCTCGCTTCCAGAGCATCAAGAACACGGCCCATCATGGCGTCGGCGTAGCTCATACAGGCGAGATAGCCGTGAATGGCATCCTTAACCGCGCCTTTTTTTTCGAGCTCCTTGTGGATTTTTGATCGGCCGGTTTTCGCCTTCTTGATGCGCTCGGGAAGGTCATCGAGATCGTCCGCCTTGTAGGGTGGCAGCTCGATCTGATCGCGATCGTAGAGGTCAAAATATTTTTGCGGGCAGTAGTTTGGAAAATGCGGCGCGTAAATGCCACACGCGAGAAAGAAGGGCTTGTCGTGCTCTTTCTTGAGCTGCTCCACTGCCCAGTTCACGCGAATGGTGTCCGCCATTCCCTCTTCCTTTTCATTGGGAAGTCCGGCCCATTCGAGGAACAAGCCGCCCGTCACTTTCTTACCCTCGTTAAAAGGGCTCGCCGGGAAAGAATCGGGAAAGGGTGTCTCCTCGCTCCAGGAATCGAGCGGCCAGCCATTTTTTTTCTGAGATTCGTTCCGGAGGAAGAACTCGCTCCAACCACGGACATCGATATTTCCTTCACGATGATGAAACAACTTTCCGGCTCCCAAGGTGGTGTACCCTGCCTTCGAAAAGCTTGTTTGTAGCCCCTCGCTCTCAGGACGATCCGTAAAGTAGTCCGCCGATTGATAGCATCCCGTGGTGGAAGCAAACTGACCCGTAAAAATCGCAGCCCGCGATGGCGCACAGTAGACTCCGGCGGTGTGCGCGTTTGAAAAATTCACCCCGCGAGCAGCTAGTTTGTCGATATTGGGCGTGACCGCGCTTGGCGTCGTATTGAGACACCCGATCCAATCGTTCATATCATCAACCGCCAGGAAGAGCACGTTGGGCTGCTGCTGCTCCGCGAAGGAAAAACTGACAGTGAGCGAGGAAAGGAAGAGCGCTTTCGTGAAGAGGGAGAATTTTTTGAACATAAAAATGGTTCTCGATTGGATATTTTTGACACGCCCATGACAAGTCCCCAAAACGGGAACCGCTTGTCTTTTTTACTTTCCAGGCACTTCACCCCGCAGGAGCTTTCCTCCTTTTTGGGTCACACGAAGGTAGTGATCACCCGGAAGGCCCTCATTATCAAGGAATGATACACCCTCGCCAACCGGCGGGTTGTCGCTCGCTTTGAAAATCGCGGTCGCCTCATCCACTTCGTCAAACATCGCCACATAAGCGGTGTTAATTCCCGCTGCGCGTGTCGCGACGAACTGATCCCAGAGAAACTTCCCTTTTCGACGAGGAATCGCACCAAGCTTCTCCCCCGTCATATTGTGCCAACTGAATCCGGGATAAACGACTGGCAGATAGTCGATCTTGTTCCCCTCACACCATTTACGATCCTCCACGAGGTTCGCGACATGCTTCCCCCTTTCAAAATCCACCTCATGATACCGGCCCACTGACCAAGGACTAATAACGTCCGCCAACTTTAAAACCTTATGAAGCTGCTCATTGGTAATGGCATCACGTTCACGCTCACGCCAGCCAAAAGGCACCCCCAACATCACACTCATGCCACCCCACTCTGGGTTGTGCTTTAAAAGACGAATGAAATTCTCGGCATCCTCCAATGAGTAGTTTCTGTCATCCCGAAATCCCACACCCCAGATTGCCACCAACGGCTTACCATTGTGCTGGAGGTAAGCTTTGTCATTCGGATCAGTGCCCAACTTCATCCGGGTCCTTAGATTCTTCCAATCACGATTCAACCTCTCAAAATCCCCTGACTTCAAGCCACTGAGATCATACATCAACGCATAGCAGCGCCCGTTTTCGTTGGCCGCAGCACGGCAATGAAGGAGCTTCTGATTGTCCGATTTGAGATGAGTGTATGAGCGGTAATTTTTTGCCCCAACCAAGGCGAATCGCTGAACGAACGCCCCATCGATCCCATAGTCCTTCATCCACTTGAAGTGGCGGTTTACGGTCTTGGGATGCACCGAGCTAAACACTTGGGCCGTGCTCCCGTCCTGATGCTTGAAGGGAGTGTCAAATTTCTCATCGTCTGCGAATTCCGAAAGATCCGGCCAAATATCGATCGAACAGGATCCGGGCTCGAATTTCCTCTCCTTCTCCCAATGGTGAAAACCCATCCCTGATCCATCTCCCGATGTCCGAAACCATCCTTGGTAGCCCGTCAATACCTTCCCCCGGATCCCGGACGGATTGGGAGCTTGGGATTCGGATTCGGATGCAGGATTCAAAATCCCGTATGCCTCTTCCATCGAAACATCCTCATCCCCCAAAGCGGCAACCTCGAAAAGAAAAAGCAGACCAAACCAAGTGAGCAGGAATTTCATGACCCATTACAACGCTGGTACTTGAGCCAACATTTCGAAACCAAGGTTAGATTCCCACTTGGATTCAAACCGGAAGTGCCCCGGTTGGTTTGAAGTGCGGGCAAGGACTTCATCATATCAGCACTGGTTTCGCCTACAAAAACTGAACCTATGCCAAATGAAATACACCCATCTGGCCCCTTCCTCCAGCAAAGGGCCCCGATCTATCGGGGATAGTCTACCGCAAAGTTCTCTGGGCGACATCAATCTGGGGGGCAAGAATCATGGAGCGATTGAAGGCCTGGAGAATGAGATCCCGCGAACTTCCTTTTCAATCCACCATCATCCGGTAGAACTTTTACTCTCTCAACCATGTCCCCATTACCCCGTATGTCCTTGAAGGCCCTATCTGCTTTAAATGTCCTCTTCTTTTTCGGCACCGTCACTGCTCATGAGGTAAAATCCTTGAGCCCGGAAATCGCCAATGAATACAATTTGGATTCCAACTTCTACGCGAAAACGACCTTGGTCCAAGACATCCTCATCGCAACCTCCGACAAGGTTCCCGACACCACCCACAAGGAAGCTGCCTACCTTTTCGATCGCATGATGAAGGACCTCAAGGCTCCCATTGCTCAGCGAATCCGTGACAAAAAAGTCCTCTGCCTCCTCGTCGCCCACAACGAACTCACTTCGGATCTTCCCGAATTCAAATCGGATAAAACCGGCAAGGACCTTGATTTCTACAACTGGCGGCAACGGGGATTCCTCACCAAAGTCAAGGACCGCTATGTCGTCCTTTTCGCCGAGGAAGACGTGATGGAATACGAAGGCGGGATGCAAATTGAAAGCATCCTCATCCACGAATTCGGCCATGTCATCCACGGAGCTGGTTTCGACGAAGAACTCACCAAACGCTGGACCCGAACCTTCGTCAACGCCACCACTATGGGCCTCTGGAATGACGGTCGCGCCGCTCAACGCTTTCGCCGTATTACCAACGACCAACCGGTCAACTTGCTTACCGAACTGACCAAAGCCTTTCCCGATCAACCAGCGGCGCTCCTCCGCAAATGCCTTAATGGCGGAGACATTCTCGTCAATGGAAAGCCCACCTCGGCAGAGGTCAAAGTGACAGGGAAGGACAAGGTGCTCATCGTTTTTGGAGGAAAGAAGCGATGCTATGCCGCCAAGAATCGCGGCGAGTATTTCGCTGAAGGAGTTCAGTGTTGGTACAACACAAACCGTACGATGGACCACGATCACAATCACATCAGCACCCGTGATCAACTCAAAGTCTATGACCCCGTCTTCGCCAAATTTCTGGCCGCAATCCTCGGAGACAACGAGTGGATCTTTGTCTCGCCTCGCGATCGGGTCGGTCAGGCCCATCTAAAAAACTACGATCCCGCCAAATCTCCCGTTGCAAAAGACCCCGAGCACCTCCGAATTGCCGGCCTTGAATTCTTCGACAACTATTGGACAGAATATTGGCAGAGACTTCACAAAAAGTATCCAAAGTAAAGTTCCCTCCCCCTCTACGGCCAGGCCAGGGAACCTTTTTTAAAATTCTCCTCCTGGCACAGGTTTTAACTTCCAATGATCTGCAAACCCCTCACCTTTTCCCTTCTCGCCTTTGGCGGCAACTTTTCACCAAAAGAACTGTTCTACCAGTGATGAATTTATCCATGCGCACTTCCATTCATTTGCTCACCGCTCTTGTCGTGGCAGCCTCCTGCCAAATCAGCCAGGCCCAGCAAAAGGGTCCGGGTAGAGGCAAAGGTGGTGGCAACCGCTTTGCCGACATGGAAAAGAAAGCCATCGCAGAACCCTTCGTTGGGGTCACCGCAGATGGGAAGGTTGAAAAAGGGCTCTTCGAGATCAAGTCAACCGGAGTGAAAACCACCGCGGTAAAGAAGGCGGCCCTTTCTTTCCTCGCCGGTCTGAGCGACGAACAACGAACCAAGACCAAGTTCCCCGTCGATGCCAACGAATGGCGACGCTGGGCAAACCAACACAGCCTTCCCCGCCAGGGCGTCTCATTTGAAGAGATGTCGAACACCCAGCAGGACCTTGCTTTCAAAATGATTGGAGCCGGACTCAGTGCCAGGGGGCTCAAGACAACGCAGGACATCATGAAGCTGAACCACACCATCGCCGAGCTGAGTGGCCGCGAGGGTGAATACGGTTACGGCCGCTGGGCCTACTTCATCACCATCATGGGTGAACCCTCGGACACCAATCCGTGGGGATTCCAGTTCGATGGCCACCATTGCATCATCAACTATTTCATCCTCGCCGACCAGGTCGTGATGACTCCCCTCTTCCTCGGATCCGAACCGGTCTGGGCGGAAAAGGGAAAATACGAGGGGACGATCGTCCTGCAGGAGGAGCAGAATCAAGCTTTTGCCTTTGCCCGGAGCCTGACAGAAGCCCAGAAAAAGAAGGCGGTCCTGAAGAGCGAAAAAGACGGAACCAATACCAATACCGAAGCCTTCCATGACAATGCCGTCATCCCCTACCAGGGCTTGCTGATATCCGAATTAAACGCCGATCAAAAGAGAGCCTTCTTAAAGCTCACCGGATTGTGGATTCACAACCTCAAGGAAGGCCACGCGAAGGTCAAAATGTCGGAGATTGAGAAGCACCTTGATCAGACCCACTTTGCCTGGATCGGTGAAATGGATGAGGACTCAGTCTTCTACTACCGCATTCACAGCCCCGTGGTTCTCATTGAGTTTGATCACCAGCGTCCCATCGCGCTTGGAAGAAGTAGAACTGCAACAAGACAACACATTCACGCCACCGTCCGCACGCCGAACGGAAACGACTACGGCAAAGACCTCCTGAAACAACATCTCAAAGATCACCACCACTCGCATCAAAACGAGCAGAGTGAGTGATCAAAAAGTTGCTTTAGTTTAGAGTCCCTTCAAGTAGACGATGCTCTCCTTGATGCTCGCCAATGGATTTAGCGACTGGTCCTGCTCAACATGGCAATGAGCCACGCCAGCGGCCTTGCCGGCCTTGATGATGGGCTCCATCGGAATCATGCCATTGCCCAGCTCCTTAAAGGCTTCTTTTGGCATGCCGTTGTAGATGGGAAGATCGAGGCCTTTCTTCAGGTCCTTGAGGTGAAGCTGTGAAACGCGACCATTTAGCTTCTTAATCAATGTCACGGGGTCGATGCCACCCGCCTTGACCCAAAAGACATCGAGCTCGAACTTCATCTCTGGAGCGAACTCCTTGACGAAGACCTCGAATCCGGTTGAACCGCCCATCGGCTCGTATTCGAAAGAATGGTTGTGGTAAGCCAGTTGAATGCCCGCCTTCTTCGCAATGACGGCTGCCTTGTTAAGATTTCCGGCCACCCGCTTGTAGTCATCGAGGGTCTTGCGATCCTTGTCATGAAGGTAAGGAACGACGAGATGGGTCAATTTAATCTTGTTAGCTTTTTCGAGGATTTTCTTGAAATCGGAGAAGCCTTCGTCCAAGGGATTCACCACGGTCTCCCATTCAAAGTGGGTCGAGTTCAAACCTAGGCCGTGATCATTGGCGGCTTTGATCATGTCATCGCAATTCGGGAAGCCATACATTTCCCCCTGTTTGTATCCTGCTTCCACAAGCGCCTTGATTGTACCAGTGGTGTCGGCCTTAAGCTCATTACGGAGGGTATAAAGCTGAAGACCAATGTTCGCCCGATAGGCGTTATCAGCAGCCAAGGCACTAAGAGTCTGGGCGGTGCCGGCAAAGACCGAACTTAAGGCGGAAGCACGAAGGAGCGAGCGACGATTCATGATAACGAAAGGAAACCACAGGTGACCTTCGGGAGCCAATGAAAAGATAGGGTTCGATGGGGCGAGAGGTCAGAAAGTTACTTGAGCCTCTCGATTTTTGAGAATTCGGAACGGGTGTTTTTGGCATAGATCCCGATGTGGCTGACTTGTTCGAGGCTGGCGGGAAGTGTTTGTTCGATACGGGTTTCTCCGATTTGGATGGTGGCTTTTCCGTGGTCGAGGTCGATGGTGATGGTGGCCTCGAAGGTGTCGGTCGCTTTGAATTCTGCACTTTCCAAGGTGCCGCGAGAAACGTTGCTCCAGGAGCCCTCGAAGAGGCCATGGCTCCCCATCCCGATGAGGGTGCCCGCTTTGTAAAGGGCGTCGTTGGTGGGCCCGGAGCCGAAGCAGAAGCAGGCGTTGAGGGTGGCACCTTGGGCGGCGGAGCGGTACTTCACTTTAAAGATCGCGGCTTCTTGAAGAGGGATGGCGAGCTTCTGGAGAGCGAAGCCCTCGGAGTCCCGGGTATCGAGAAGGTAGCCAAAGTCGCTTTGAGTGACATTCGCACCCTTAACGATCTGGAAGTCACCGGTGCTATCTGTTCCTTCCGGAAGTTTGGAAGATTTCTTCTTACGACTTTGCTTTTTTCGGCCTTGCTCGGCTTGGTTTTTCCACCATTCGCTGGGGCCTTCTTTTTCAACACCTTCCCAGACTTCGAGGAACTTTTTTTTAAGTTCGGCGAGCTTATCAGGATGCTTTTGGGCGAGGTCGTTTTCTTCCTTCCCGTCTTCTTTGATTTGATAAAGTTGGAATTCCTTGAGGTCCTTATCGGCAACGATCTTCCAATCACCGATACGCATGGCAGCGTGGCTTTTTTCGGGAGCAATGTGCGTGCGCCAAAAGAGAGGTATTGGCCGCTCGACGGACTTACCACTGCAGGCCGGAAGAATATTGACGCCATCGATAGTGCGGTCGGTGGGAAGCGGCACCTCGGCGAGTGCGAGTGCGGTTGAGAAGAGATCGGATCCGATGATGGGGACTTCGCTGACTAACCCGGGTTTGATGTGACCCGGCCAGCGGATGATGCCGGGCACGCGGATTCCTCCTTCATGGCTATCGCGCTTACGACCGCGGAGTCCACCGGTGGATCCCCAGGTGCGGTTTTGCTGGGAGTCGGGAGCGGAGAGTTTGCCTTTTCCGGAGCCCTCGGGGCCGTTGTCACTCGTGAAAACGACGAAGGTGTTTTCGCGGAGACCCAGGTCATCGAGCGACTTCATGAGTTGTCCGAATGCGTGGTCGAGTTGGGTGACGTTGCCATGATGTTGCCGGACGCCGGGGTTTTCGATATCAGCGTAGTGTTTTTGGAATTCAGGATCACTCTCAATAGGGAGGTGCGGTTCGTGGGCCCAGACGGTCAGGAAGAAGGGCTTGCTGGGGTCGCGTTCATTCTTCAACCAGCGCGTGGCTTCATCCGCGCAAAGGGGCGCGGAGTAGCCTTTGAGTGGGCCAACTTCCTTGCGATTGCGGACGAAGTTGACGGGGTCTTTGTGTGAAGGAGAAGCGTTGTTTTGCGTGGCAAACCACCAGTCGTAGCCGTGATCGTCGGGCTGTGGTTGCTCGGAGCTGTTGAAGTGCCCGTTGAGGTGCCATTTCCCGCTGTGCATCGTTTCGTAGCCGGCCGCCTTGAGCAATTTGGGAATGGTCAGTTCCGAGGCGCGGAGGTGCGCAATGTTGCCAACCGGGAGCCACCGCCACACGCCGTTTCGGTAGGGAGTGCGCCCGGTCAGGATGGAGGAACGAGAGGGCGAGCAGACACCGCAGGCCGAGTAGGCTTGCGTGAAACGAACACCTTCGGTCACGAATTGATCAAGGTGCGGAGTCTTGATGCGGGGATGGCCGTAACAAGCCAGATCACCCCAACCGAGATCGTCGGCGAGAAAAATGACGATGTTGGGTTTGCTTTCGGCGGAGAGGGTTGAGCAAAAAATACTCACGCCTAAAAGGATGGAGAAAAGGGAGCGAATCATGGTTTGAAGAAGTTGGGCAGTTGAATTTATCTGATTATTTTAACCCTATCGACAAGGGCATTCGGATAAAGCTGAATCGGGTCGTATTGCCTGCCCCGACTTCCTCATTCCCCTCCTGCAGAAGATCCAATAGCTTGTCCGCCCCATGCGCCTCGCTATCGTCCTGTTTCTCATTTCTCTTTCCTCCCTCATCGCTGCTCCAACCGATACCCTCGTCAGCTATTGGGATTTCGACGACAAGCTCAACGACCTCGCCACTGCCGGCAATACAACTGACAATAGTACTTGGGTCGGCACCGCTGATTTCAACACCGGAATCTTCGGCAACGGGCTCGAACTCAACGGCTCGAATTATGTCTCGGTTCCCGACAGCATGGACGTCGCCCGCACCGGCTCAAATCTTTCCGTCTCCACCTGGTTCCGCGTCGATACCTTCGACAAAAGTTGGCAATGCCTTGTCGCCAAGGGCGAAGGATCCAACTGGCGGATTCACCGACAAGGCGGCAACGATCTCGTCAATTGGACCAGCGACGTTGATGACGTCATCCTCTGGAACTCCATCAACAACGGTGACGGCACCTCCACTGAGCAATACCTCATTGCAGATTCTCTCGACCAAAACGCAAAAAACTTCATCCGCACCCTCATCACTCTCCGCGAGTCGTTTTACTTGAAATAGCCTCTTTCGGATTCCTCTCCAGAAGGAGGCGTTAATCTCGATCGGCGTAAACGCTTTCCAAAAGGCCCCTTTTTGGTTTGATCCGCAAGGGGGCTTTTTTGTCACTCCTTCTTTCGGAGTCAGGCTTACTCGTCTATTGTCTCATCGAGATGAAACTCGCAGCGCTTTTAGGGATGATCATGGCCTCTTTACCGGGCTTGGCAGGCGGAGAAGAAAGAACCTTTCAACCCCGCACCTTGATGAGGCCATTGCCTGCAATTGAGGATGCCCCCTTCGTCAAAGCGGGCGAAGTGAAATCAATTGGCGACAAGGATCTTGTTCTCGCTCTGACCCACAATGACCACTCGCGGGCCTATCCCATCAACATGCTCAACGGCCCGCGACGTGAGATTATCAACGACACCCTGGGCGGAGCTCACATCGCCGCCACCTGGTGACACCTTTGCTTCAATGGCGTCGTGTACGCCGCTCAAAATTCGAAGCATGACAAACGCCTCGTTTTCCAAGTCTCAGGAAAACTCTGGCAACGCAGCCTCGTGATGCGCGACCTCCAAACCGGATCACTTTGGAGTCATATTCTCGGTGAAGCGATGGGCGGCCCCTTGAAAGGAACCACACTTGAACCCATCCCTTCGGTCATCACTTCCTGGGGAGAGTGGAAAAAAAAGCACCCAAAGACGACTGTTCTGAATCTCGATCTGAGCGCAAAAGGATATGATACGAAGGTGTGGGAAGACCGAAAGCGCTTCGTCCTCGGAATCGAGATCGACGGTAAGACCAAAGCATGGCCCTACAGCTTCCTCGGAGAAAATCCCGTGCAAGTCGAAACATTTGCCGGCAAGGAACTCCTGATCGTCTTCTTAAAGGAGAGCGCCACCGCCTTTTCTTTTGAAACAGGTGGAACCATCAAGAGTGGCAAACTCGATCAAGGCGAATTCGTGAGCGATGAGGGCACTCGCTGGAACCTTTGGACGGCCAAGGCCATGGAGGGTCCTCAAAAAGGCACAAGCCTCACGCGGGTCTACGCCCTCCCCTCCTACCGGAGAGCATGGCACGATTTTCATCCCGATTCAGTGATCGCTGGCGAAACACTGAAGAAGTAACGTGAAAAAATAAGTGCCGGAGGCACCTTAAAAAGGACCGTGCAAACGGTGTTCCCCTGACGGTCAAACCAACAAGAGATCTCGGAGCTCGCTAATGTGGGAAATCCTCTGATCTGGATCATGATCACCCGGCTTGGGCTCGAAGCGCTCGTAAGGAACGTGTTCCGTGGTGAGAATCGACTTCATCCCTATACTCTTGGAGCCCTGGACATCAGCAAGCCAGTTATCGCCAACGTAAATGCACTCAGCCGGCTCACTCTTCAATTGCTCCAACAACTCACGATACGGTCGCGGGTCCGGCTTTACCCAGCCAACCTCACCCGAAACAACAATTGCGTCGAAGTGCGCGGTCATCCCCAGCTTCCCAATGCCATCCCGGATGGAACGACCACAGGGGAAATTGGAGAGTAAAGCGAGGCGGTAGCGTTCACTCAAAGCACCCAGAAGTGGCAGGATCTCATCCGCTAATTCGATAATATCCACGAATACCCGGTAGCGTTCCTCAGCGAGTTCCCCAACCTGCTCATCGGTTGCAGTGACTGGAAAGATTCCTTCGATGAGCTCCCGACAACACTCCTCCACATCATTCTCCCGGTAGTGGTCGTGATAAGGGGCCACGATCTGGCGATCCCGGATCTCTTTCAACTTGGTCGCGTCGCAACTTCCAAACATATCGACGAGTTTCGTCGTAAGCCGCTCATACTGCATTGCAATCTGTCTCGGCCCGAATTCAATCAGGGTGTTTCCCAGATCAAAACAAACCACCTTTGTCCCACCAAATTCCGCGCTCATTGTGCAACTATATTCCCTGTCTTTCTCTTTCCTGCAAGATCCGTCTGGATCGACTTCATCCTTTGACCATTGCACCCCGAATTCAGGAATCCGTTACTCGGGAGTGCCCAAATTACCGAGGGGTTCCGATTCAGGATAAACAGGACGTTCCTTCGCCTTGTTACCGCCTTTGAGAGTTGCCGGCGGTGCGGATTTGAGGACTTTGGCGAGAGTTCTGTGGGCAGGTTGGCCGGATCGGGTTGGGGCAAGGTTGGTCTCTTCTTTGAGATCCCCGGGGACTTTGTAAAAACGACCGTCGTGGTAGAGCTTGTGGGTTTGAGTGCGGGCAAATTGTGCGCCTTTAAATCTCCCCCAGTAGGGCTGGTAGTGGCAAAAGACCCAATCGCGCGGGGTGCCTTTTTTCCCCTGGAGTTGGGGGAGGAAGCTCACTCCGTCGATGGGGTCGTCTTTTCCCAATTCGATGCCGGCGACTTGGGCGAGGGTGGGATAGAAATCGGTGAAATCGATGAGGTCGTTTGAGACCAGGCCTTCCGGACTCCGCCCCTTCCAAGAAGCGACGAAGGGAACGTGAGTGCCCATGTCGGTGGTGCTCCCTTTCCCTCCTTTGATATTCTGGCCGTCCCAACGGGAGGTGAGGGACACATGGGTTCCGTTGTCGGCAGTGAAGAGGATGATGGTGTTCTCAAGTTGGCCGAGGTCATCGACCTGCTTGACGATCTTGCCCACCATTTTGTCGAGGTATTGCACCATGGCGACGAAGTTGGCTTTACGGGCCGCCTTGTCCTTGGGCTGCTTGTTAGCGTCGTGGGTCCGGGGTCGGTCGCCGATGGTATCAGGCGTGGGGACGAAGGGATCGTGAACAAGAACGGCGGGATAATAGACGAAGAACGGATCGTCTTTGTTCCGTTTGATGAAGTCGCAAACAAACTCTGCCATGATGTCGGGCCCATATTGATGATGAGTGTCCTTTTTGGTCAGAATCTTACCGTTCTGCTCGAGAACTGGACTCCAAAATCGTTCCCCTTTGGACTTGGGCTGAGTCAGCTGCCAGAGACAATACTCGTCAAAGCCCGCCTTGAGCGGTCGGGTCGCATCCTGATTTCCGGGAGCATTGTGGCTCAGGCCATTCAGCTGCCATTTCCCCGCGATGGCAGTCTTGTATCCGGCCGACTTTAGGAGTTGCGCGAAGGTTTTTTCTTCCGGATTCAGGTATCCAAAATGAGTATAGTTCCGGAAGTTGTATTTTCCGGTCATCAGCTTGACCCGGGATGTCGTGCAGATGGGAGTGGAATAACAATGGTTAAAACGAATGCCCTTGGCAGCGAGAGCATCGATATTGGGCGTTTTGTAATCCTCCCCGCCATAGCAGGAAAAGCACTCCCATGAGACATCATCGGCCATGATCAGAATGATGTTGGGTTTCTTCTCAGCAAGGAGGGAACACGTGCTGTGAAGAACCAGAGCGAGAACTGAAAGAACCTTCATAGAACGACCCTATCGTGGAACAGATTCCAGAAAACAAAGAAAGCCCGGCAGATCTCTATTCTTTTCTTTAGAAGAAACTTCAGTTGTCCTGCGTATGAAAATTTCGCAAATCAACCACACCTCACCTGTTCATGAAACACCGCTTCCTTCTCTTCTTAATCTCGTTTTCACTCCCCTTGACAGCTTCGGCAGCCGACAAACCAAACATTCTCTGGATTTTCTGCGAAGACCTCTCCCCTTGGATGGGATCCTACGGCTTCCCCGTGAATGCCGGCAAGACCCCCACGCTCGACAAACTCAGCTCAAACGGAGTCCGGTTCTCCCGATGCTACGTTCCCGCACCTGTGTGCTCGGCATGTCGCTCGGCGATGATTACCGGTGTCTATCAAACCACCACCGGGACCCACCAACATCGTTCCTCACGCAGTCCTGAGGCAGCAATCCATTTGCCGAAAGGAATCAAGACCCTTCCTGAAATCTTCATAGAGCACGGCTATGCCACCTTTAACAAAGGAAAAGACGACTACAACTTCATCTATAACCGCAACGAACATTACACCGCCGGAAACCCAAAACCAGCGCCCGGCCAGAAAAAGGGATTCTACGGCAAGAAAGGAAAAGCGGATTGGACTGCGGTTCAAAAAGGAAAGCCATGGTTCGGCCAAATCCAACTTGGAGGAGGTAAAACCAATACCAGAAAACTGAAGGACAAGGTCGATCCTGCCACGATGAAAGTGCCGCCCTACTTCCCTAATGAGGAAATCTTCCGGAATGAATGGGCACACCACTATGACACCGTTCGTGTGACCGATGGCCATGTGAAGCAAATCATGGATCGCCTTAAAGAAGACGGCCTATTGGACAATACCATCGTCTTTTTCTTCTCCGATCACGGAAACAATCACTCACTCCGACACAAGCAGTTTTGTTACGAAGGAGGTGTCCACGTTCCCCTCATCATCTCCGGTCCCGGCATTCCCACGAACAAGGTCCGTCAGGAATTGACCAACACTCTCGACATCTCCGCCACCACTCTCGCCCTGGCAGGAATCGAACTCCCCGGCTATCTCCACGGGCAGGATCTCTTCGGTGAGAACTACAAGCAACGCGATCACATCATCTCAGCCCGTGATCGCTGCGACTACACCATCGACCGGATTCGCACGGTGAGGACCGAGAAGTTTCGCTACCTCCGGAACTTCCTCACCGATCGCATTCTTCTCCAGGCCCAATACCGAGATGGCCAGGCCCAGACGAAACGCCTGCGCGAACTCCATACCAAAGGTGAACTTGGTGAGATTCCCGAACAGGCTTTCTTTGGAAAGCGCCCGTCTGAAGAACTCTACGACATGCAAAAAGATCCTCATCAGGTCAACAACCTCGCCGACGATCCGAAGTTCGCCGAGGAGCTCAAACGTCACCGCAATCTCCTCACCACCTGGATCAAGGAGACCGGCGACAAAGGAGAGCAACCCGAATCAGAAAAAAACCTACAGGCCATCTATAAGCGTTGGGGCAACAAGTGCGTGAATCCCGAATTTGATGTCTTCAAAAAGGAGAGCATCAAGACGAAATAACCTTCTCATTCAATGATCAGAATCATCCAGGCGATCTGCCTGGGAGTCCTATCCTCCGCGCCCGTTCAAGGGGCTCATGAGAAGGACTCCCGCCCGCCCAACGTCCTGATGATCTGCATCGACGACCTGAATGACTGGGTCGGCTTTCTTGGAGGACACCCCGATGTCAAAACTCCGCACATGGATCGCCTTGCCGAGCAGGGTCGGAATTTTGCGAACGCCCATTGCGTGGTGCCCGTGTGCTCGCCGTCGCGGGTGAGCGTGATGTCGGGCCTGCACGCCACGACTCATGGTTCCTACGATTTGGGACCTTCCTATCAGACTATCAAGCGACTCAAGGACGCCCCTTGTATGCAGGCTTACTTCAAAGAGCAGGGATATCGCACCCTCTCCGGAGGGAAAATTCTTCATCATGGTTTTAACGGCTCTCTCAAGGACGCCATCGACGTGAATCTCGGGGGCTACGGAGGGCCACGGCCCAAGAAACAAATGAACTGGCCCGGAGGAGGATGGGACTGGGGTGCCTTTCCTGAATCGGATGATGAGATGACCGACTTCAAGCTCGCCAAGAATGCGGCGGCGGCTTTGAAGGAGAAACACGATCAGCCCTTCTTCATGTCGGTCGGAATTTTTCGTCCTCATGTTCCCATGTTTGTTCCGCAAAAATGGTTCGACCTCTACGACCGAAAAAAGATCGCTTTGCCAAAAGCACCCCTCGCCGACCTCACTGATCTTCCGCCAAACTTCAACCGACGACTCAATATCGAACCGACCCATGCTGAGGTGCAGGAGAAGGGCGATTGGCGGGGAATGGTGCATGCCTATCTCGCGTGCGTGAGCTTTGCCGACATGTGCGTGGGCGCCGTGCTCGATGGTTTAAACGAGGGTCCTAACAAAGAAAGCACCATCATCGTGCTTTGGAGCGATCATGGATTTCATCTCGGCGAGAAGCAGCATTGGGCGAAGCGGACGCTTTGGGAGGAGTCGACCCGGACGCCGTTCATCATCGCCGGACCCGGGATTGAAAAAGGAGGTGACTGTCGAGAAGCGGTGAGCTTGCTCGACATTTACCCCACCCTGATCGATCTCTGTGGATTGCCGAAAAGAAAGGAACTCGACGGGCTCAGTCTGATGCCTCAGCTGAAAAACGCAAAGGCAGCTCGCAAGGAACCGGTGATTTCAACAAGCTACTATGAGAATCACGCCATTCGCACCAAAGACTGGCGCTACATTCGCTACGCCGATGGAGCAGAGGAACTTTACGACCATCGAAACGACCCTGATGAGTTCACCAATCTCGCGAAGCATCCCAACCATCGCGAGATGAAACAATCACTCGCAAAGTGGCTGCCGAAAGACGCCGCACCCGAAGTCAAAAAGCCTGGCGATCAAAGGAAGCGCAAGTGACAGGACTCCGATCTGTCACCTTGTCACCTCCAACTTCAAGCCATAGCCTCCTTGGTCACGCTCGAATCGCAATGAAGATCCTTCGGTTTATCCTTCCCCTCCTCTCTCTCGTTCCGATATCCACCTCAGGAACGGAACGCCCCAATATTATTCTCATCATGACCGACGATCAGGGCTGGGGCGATGTTGGTTACAATGGCCATCCTCATCTCAAAACACCGCACCTTGACCAGATGCATGCGGAGGGAGTGACCTTCACCCGCTTCTACGCAGCGGCTGCAATGTGCTCGCCCACACGAGGCAGCTGTTACACCGGGAGGAACCCCTATCGCTATGGAATCACTTTTGCGATGGCAGGGATGTTGGAGCCGGCGGAAATCCCGATCACCTCCGTTCTAAAAAAGGCAGGCTACACCACCGGGCATTTTGGCAAATGGCATCTCGGCACCCTTTCAAAAGAGAAAGGGGATCAGAAACGTTGGGGCACCTTTGCAAAAGAGCCCGAGCGCTACTACTGCCCGCCTTGGGAACGCGATGTTGACGTTTCTTTTGTCACCGAGTCGAAAGTGCCGACCTGGGATCCACTCATGGATCCAGGACCGATTGGCAAGAAGAAGGCCAAGAGGCCACCAAAGCCAGGCAAGGCTTACGGGAACGACTACTTTTCCGGACCAGGTCAGACGATAACGGAGAACACAAAGGGCGACGACTCGCGCGTCCTGATGGACCGGGCCCTGCCCTTCATTCAGGATGCCGTTAAGAAAGAGTCCCCGTTTTTTGCAGCAGTCTGGTTTCATACTCCGCACTCCCCTGTTGTGGGTGGACCCAAGTATCGCGAAATGTATCAAGATCAACCCGAAGCGGCGCAACATTATTACGCCTGTCTCACCGCGATGGATGAACAAGTGGGCCGCTTGCGCGCTGAGCTAAAATCACTCGGCATCGCGGAAAACACCATGATTTGGTTTTGTTCCGACAATGGTCCGGCACGCCAGGGATCGCCCCGCCATGTCGGGACGGCGAAGAACCTGAAAGGATACAAGCTCTCGATTAACGAAGGTGGCATCCGCGTCCCCGGTCTTCTCGTTTGGCCATCAAAGGTCAAAGAACCCCGCATGGTGAGCGCCCCTTGTTTTACTTCGGACTACTTCCCTACCATCGTTGCGGCACTTGGAATCAAACTCCCAAGCGATCGGATTTATGATGGCGTGAACCTGCTTCCGTTTGTCACGGGCGAACAAACCGAGCGGAAGAAGCCACTTGGATTTCTAAACAACGACGGCAAGGAATCGGCCTGGATGGAAGAACGATACAAACTCATCTCCCACAAGAAAGGCCTGGAACTCTACGACCTCGTTGAGGATCCCGGAGAATCGAAGAACCTCAGCACAGAGAAGCCGGAGACCGCCAAACGAATGGAGATCGAATTGGCGAAATGGAAAGACGGAGTGATGGAGGAACTCGGCAAAGTTCCCAAGTAGTTCTTGTGGACCAAAGATAATAGGACGCACCCCTAGCGCTTATCGGCAGCCGTGATCACCCCGTCTTTGTTGACGTCCACGTTGGAAAACTGGCCCCGGAAGATGTCGAGGTGCTCTTCGCGCGCGAGCTTGCCATCCTTGTTTTTATCTCCGCCTTTAAAAGCGCCGGGATGAGGAAATTCGGCCGCATCGAGAAACTTGTCACCGGCCTTGTCCGAGGGGTCGAACTGCGCAGCGCGATAATCGAGAAACTCCTTTGGCGTAATGATTTGGTCACCATTAGTATCCATGTCCTGAACCATTCTAGGAGAAAGGATGGTGATGGGTTCCGGCTCGGATTCCACCTCGACGAAGTGGTTCGGAGTGTTGCCAAAATTGCTCAGGAAGGAATCGAGTGATTGATCGTAATCGACGTCTGGAACGATCCAAAGATTACGGAAAGCAACATCGGTGCCCTTGTGGTCTTGCAAGATCAAGGGCCGTTTCCCGTGACGCTTGTAAGGACGGCCTACTTCTCCGTAGACCCAAACGTCGTCGTGAATGAGCACTCCGTTGTGGAAAATAGTAGCGCGCAGCGGTTCCTCAATCGACCCGTCATCCGCGAAAATGGGAGCCTTCATGAGAAGGTCATAGGATTGATAAGAGTATTCTCGTCATTTTTTCAGGAAAGTTACGGGGATCATTTAGAAGCGAGCGAGTCACAAAGATATCGAATTCTCCATAAAAGGCATATCTTTCGGTGACCCATAGCAGGTAGCGACACCTCCCGATATCGCCCTTCGCCCCAGTGATGGAACAGGCCTGCTCTGCTAGTGATATCAACGAGCTCGCAAGGAGGAGAAATGAGATGAGGTGATTTTTGATGGGGATATCTTGGCCTACTTCTTGCGAAGTTCAGAAAAGACATTTCCGACAGGTTCTGTTGGAAGAGGAGCCTGCCAAGTTTTGATCTCGGCTAGCAAAGCGGCGACGACCTTGGGATTATCCGACTTCAGGTCACGCGATTCAGCGACGTCCATGGCGATGTCATAGAGTTCGCTATGTGTAAAATCTTTGTTCGCAACAAGTTTCCATTGATCCTTCACGACGGCCCACGCCACCCAATGGTCGGGTTGACCATTCCGGGCGGGCCACGGGGAATTCATTTTCCAAAAGAGAGCCTTCTCTCGCGTGGGCATGAGTTTTCCTTTGAGGACTTCAACGATGCTCGTGCCATCGGCCGTATAGTTTTCAGGTAGCTCCGCTCCGGCGAGTTGGCAGAAGGTAGGGAGCAGATCGACAGCAGAAATCAGGGACCTTTTATCGACCTTTCCGGCAGGAATTTCTCCAGGCCAGCGGGCGATGAAAGGGACGCCAATGCCACCTTCGAAGAGAGCTCCCTTGTGACCTTTTCGCCCTCCGGTGATGCCTTTGGCGGCACCAATCCCCCACCCTGCTCCGGTGGCGGTGTCGTATTGGAGCTTCAACTCGGCCTTGCCTCCGGCACGGGCGGGGCCGTTATCAGAACTAAAGATGACGAGGGTGTTGTCGGTGATTTTTAAACGATCAAGAGTAGCAAGGACTTGGCCAATCCGGTCGTCGGCATGTGAGAGGACGGAGGCATAGATAGCGTCTTCCGGGCTTTCCATATCGCGGAAGCGCCACTCGTATTTCGGGACGGTGTGGAAGGGAGTGTGGGGTTCATGGACCCAGAGGTTCACGAAGAAGGGCTTGCCTGCCGCGACGGATTTTTCGATGAAGGCATTGGTCCGCATGGCATCCTCGTGGACGGGGATTTGCTCGCCAGAGCAGTTGAAGGCACCGTATTCGTCGTAGCCATATTCGGCAGGCGTGGGCGAGTCGGGGATCATATTGTTGGCGAGGTGCCATTTGCCGTAGTGAGCTGTCACGTAGCCAGCCTTTTGGAGCAGCTTTGGGAGTGTGGTTACACCGGGATCGAGCCAGTCGGGCATACCGCGTTTGGCATTACTCGGGACCCAAGCGAAATGACCGTCGATGTTATAACGGGCCGGGAAATGTCCGGTCATGACGGCGGTGCGGCTGGGCGAGCAGACGCCACTGGCGACGGTGAAGCGGTGGAAGTCGGTGCCTTCTTTGGCGAGGCGGTCAATATTTGGCGTTTTGACGTAAGGGTGACCGTGGCAGGAGAGATCACCCCAGCCCCAATCATCGGCAAAGATGAAGAGGATATTGGGCTTCTCCGCTGCGAACAGTGAATTAGAACTTTGAAGGAAGAGAATGAAGGCGAGGAAGAGTTTCATGGTGATGATGGTTTCACGTAGAGGAGCGAAGGTGCAGAGATTAATTTCGAGAAAGGCTTTCTCACTGAGAACACTCCGGCACGGTCTTTCAGTTGCCGAATTTTGTTGGGAATAGCTGTGCTCCTTATTTCTTTTTGAAGGGTGGGCGGAGGAAGAACCGGCGGGTGGTGGAGTTGGTGTGGAAAGACATGGAGGCCGCAGAATTCCGAAAGAGGATGCAATCTACACTCGACTGTTGTTTGTCCTATCGAGCATTCTATCCCGCGAATACGTGAGGACTTCGAACTCTGGAACCCATCTTCAGCGTTTGCGGTTTTTGTAATCCATCATCGTGTCCTTGGTTCCGACGAAGCCCTCGTCATTGGTGATGCCCTGAAATGCGAGAGGCATAAACGGGGCTGGATTTTCATCGAGGGCCCAGGCCATCCCCCGGAGGAGCAAGACACGGTAAATCGGATCGTGGAAGGTGTAAGTGTAGTGTCCGGTTGTTGTTCCAAAAACACGGCCCTTGCCGGAGGTGTAGGTCCAAAAGGCATCGCTACGAACGCCTTCGCTCTTGAGGACGTCCTCAAACTTTTGATCGCTGGCTGGCGCGATCGCTCCGATCACTTCAACATTTTTCCGCTTCAACAAATTCCAGTAGGACTCGTCGTTGAGTTGGATGGAATTTGGCAATCCCTTGAACGCAGGGTGCTCCGTTTTGAGATGGACAGGATGATCGTGTGCGAACTTGCCCCATTTGGAGGTCTGATTGCCTTTCCAGGAGCAACCAATGCAACCCGCTAACTTTTCCGCCTGTGCGATTGGACGCATGATGCACGATTCGTGGAGCGAAACGACACTGCCGCCATCATCGACGAATTTCTGAAACATGGACAACTGCTTGTCGGTCAGGTCCGGCAAATGGAGATACTGAATTAGGAGATCGGCTTGGTCGAATTGCTCCTGTGTGGGAAATTGAAAAGCCTCGTCCACCGTGACCCGCGGGATGGTTTTGAGCATGGGGACGAACAACTCTTTGATGCGAATATAGTCGTGCTCGCCGCCGCGATGATCCTCGGGTCCGAAGAGCCAGAGAATGCTCACATCTCGGCTCAGCTTAGCTCCTTTCAATTCTCCGGTGAGCTTCATCACCTCCTTTTTTGGAATGGGATCATTGGGACGCGATACGATTTCTTTTTCACGCTGCGCGGCGATCAAGGCACCGAGGAGACCGATCAGGATAGCGAGGGGCCATATTATGCTGTTCTTCATCATTATGTGGGTGGGAGATTCTGAAAGTCGGGCGAGGGGCTTTGAAACTCAACCTTAATTTCGTTTCATCCGTTTGTCGGGACCTTTGAGGAGATTGGCATGGGGGAATTGTTATCGCGTTGACAGTTTATGGGCTGAATGTTCGGTAGGGAGACTAGATTTGGAATTTGGAAAAGCCCCCGAGTAATGAGTGTGTGCAAAACGACCTTAGTCTTCGCGTTGGGATTCCTTTCGCTTGGATCTCCCGTCGCTGCTGAGGATGAGGTTCCGGCGCTTTTTGAACACTACTGCTTCGACTGTCATGACGACGCGACGAAGAAAGGCGGATTCAACCTCGAGAAACTCCTGGAGGAAGGGGATTTCGACGGCTCCCTGATGTTCGAGAACCTGCTCACGGGGAAAATGCCTCCCGCCAAAAAGGAGCAGCCGGACACGAAGGAGAAACGAGCCGTCCTAGATTGGTTGGCCAAGCGGAAAGCGGGCAGCCAGCCGAAAACCTTCCGCCGCATCAGTCGGCATGAGTTCGTGCACTCGGTCAACGACCTCCTGGGCACCGATCTCGACCTGGCGGCCCGCATTCCGGAGGACCGGGGCACAAACGATTTCGATTCGAGCCGAAAGATCCAGCTGAGTCGTGAGATGCTCGGATCCTATTTCGCGGTGGCGGATGAGATCCTGGATCACGCTTTTCCCGCCGAGGGCTTTCCCGCCGAGAAGACTTGGGTGACGAACAAGGTCAAGGACAGCCACGAGAGCTACAATATCTACCACCGTCCTTACCAGGAGGGCGTCCTGTTTTCGTGGACGCGAGCCAACAACGGCAACAGCTATTCTTTCTTCTACGACAACTTTGATCCACCCGTCGCGGGCTGGTATGAGCTGACTTTCGACGCCATGAAAGTGGCGGAGTTCGAGGAGGATGTGAGCCTGCAGGTTTATGCCGGGAAGTATTACTATGCCGACGATCGCCCGCAGCCCCAGCGCCTAGTCGGCGTGATCTCACTGGGGAACAAAGCGCTGAAATCGCATGCCATCCGCGCCTTTCTCAAACCGGGCGAGAACGTTTCGGTCCACAGCTATTCCCGGCACACCTTCCGTAAGAAGAACCCGAAGGAAGGAGCCTACATCAAACAGCTGACAGCGCGCGGTCCAGTAACCGACCAATGGCCACCGTCGTCCTACGAAAGGGTCTTTGGCGATCTGACGATGGAGGTTGAGCCAAGGGAAGTCGTCGAGAACCCGGACTTCCAGACGAACCTCCAGAAGATCGGCGGAGCCGTCACGGTCAGCAGCTTCCAGAAGGGGATGGAGAAGGAGAAGATGCAGGACGGTTCGAACCGAACCTTCTGGCACACGGGGTTCCAGCCGACCGTCGCCAAGCCACCTCACTACGTGATCCTAAAAAACCCGCACGGAGCGGAGATCGAAGGCCTGTCCTACGCGACCTGGTCAGGAGGCAACGGTAACGGACAGGTGAAGGGATACGCGATCTATCTCTCCGATGACGGCAAGTCTTGGGGGGAGCCCATCGTCGAGGGCTCGTTAGAAATCCGTCTCGCGAATGAACAGCCCATCCGATTCCCGAAAAAGACCACCAGTCGGTATCTCAAGTTTCTCGTGACGGCCGCCCTTTCCCTGGATGGAAAGTCAATCGCCTCCGTAGGCAAGCTCGACGTGCTCACGCCACTCAGTAATCTGCTTGAGACGTCCACCATCACGGTCGCCTCGACCGCGCCCGAGGACCTCAAGCGGGTCATCAGGCGCTTTGCGGGAGGGGCCTTCTCTTCGAAGCTCAGCGAGGAGGAGATGGCTCCTTACTTCCGGGTCGGTCTTGAGGGGCTTGCCGAACACGGTGATTTCGTGCAAGCGACCAAGCTTGGGCTGAAGGCGATCATTTGCTCGCCCCGTTTCCTCTTGGCACCCGGCGAACATGCCAATCCCTCCTATACGAAGGCCGCTGATTTGGCGCGGACGCTTTGGCTTTCGGTTCCCGACGAGGAACTCCTTGCCCTCGCGAGATCCGATCAGCTTAAGGGCGTCGTTTTACGGGAGCAGATTGACCGGATGATTGCAGATCCCCGGAGCCGGCGCATGATTCGTTCCTTCAGCGACCAATGGCTAAACCTGCGGTCGCTCAACAAGGTCACGCCGTCGCTGAAGCTCTATCCTGAGTATGACGACCTGCTGAATCATTACCTGCCGATCGAAACCCGGGCTTACCTCCATCACCTCATCCAGGAAAACCTGCCTGCCGGAAACTTGATCGATTCCGACTTCTCCTTCCTGAACCAGCGTCTGGCCCAGCACTATGGTATTGAGGGAGTCATCGGGCAGGAGATGCGCAGGGTGAGTTTCCCTCCCGAGATCCCGCGAGGAGGGCTGCTAACGATGGGGAGTGTGCTCAAGGTCACCACGGACGGCTTCGACACCTCACCGATCCTACGCGGGGCGTGGATTTCGAAGAACATCGTGGGCACTCCGCTGTCGCCACCGCCCGAGAGTGTCCCCGCACTCGAACCCGATCACGGCGAGACCACCACGCTCAGGGAGCAGATCGATCAGCACAAGAACAGCAAGACCTGCTACGCCTGCCACAAGAGTATCGACCCCTATGGCTTCGCGCTGGAGAGCTTTGATGCCACCGGAGAATGGCGTGGAAAATACAAGATCAAGCAAGCCCATCCCGGGACATTCCTCTACCGCCAAGCGGGCTACTACAAGTGGGGCGGACCGGTGGATGCTTCCGGCGAGATGGGCGAGGACAAGTTCGAGGACATCTTTGGTCTCAAGAAACTCCTCCTCGCGGGTGAACACAAGGTCGCTTATAATTTCGCGAAGAAGTATTTTGAGTATGCCAAGGGCTCCAAACCGAACCTCGAACAACGCCTCCACCTTTGGGATTTCATTGCAAGGAGCCCCGGGAATGTTCAAATGAGGGACCTGGTAACGGAGGTCCTCGCCTATTCACTCACCACCGACGGAAAATGAAGCATTACAGTCGAAGAAACTTCCTGAAATTTGGAGCGGCCCTGCCTCTGGCCCTCCAGTCGCTCGATCTGCGGGCTGCCACTGCTCCTGCGACCAAGGTGCCACCGAAGAGGATTATTTTCATTTGCAACTCGCTGGGCTTCTACGAACCCAGCTTCTTCCCCACCAAGCGGGGCGACATTTCCACTTCGCCCTATCTCAAGGAGATGGCGACCCGGGAGAAGATGACGGTCTTCGAGAACTTCTTCCACCCCGGCATGGAGACCAGTAATCATGATTCGGAAAAATCCTTCCTGACCGGCGCGTCGAGTCCCGAGGCGGCGAACTTTGTCAACACGATCTCGCTCGACCAGATCCTCGCTCGGGAGATGGGGGGCGAGACGCGCTTCCCCTTTCTCTCGTTCAGTATCTACGACCGTGGTTGGGGGTGTTCGTGGAACAACCGGGGCGTGGCGATTCCCCCGATGTACGATGAACGTCAGATATTCGACCGGCTTTTCGGCAAGGATGATCTGACCGCCAAGCGCCGCCAGATCGAGAATGACCAGCACGTCGTCCAATGCCTCTACCGGGACATGGAACAGCTGAAGCGGCAGGGTGGCGACGCTTCCAAAATTGACTCCTACCGGACCGTCATTGCGGAGCTGGAAGAGCAACTCAAGCACGAGGAGTTCTGGCTCAAGACCAAGAAGCCGGAAGTGCCCAACACCCTGAGCACCGACCAGGAGTTCGCTTTTTCCACGAAGATCGGAAACCTGTTCGAGTTGTCGAAACTCGCCTTCCAAACCGATTCCACACGAGTGATCACTCTTTCGCTGGATTGGATTTACGGAGCGATCAAGGTGCCGGGCGCCACCGGCGGTTGGCACACGCTCTCCCATCATGGCGGCAAAGCCGACACCCTCGCCAGACTCAACCGGATCGAGGTCGACATCGTGAAGCACCTAAACCAGTTCCTCTCCGAGCTCGATGAAATCGAGGAGGGCGAGGGGACCTTGCTGGATCACACCACGGTGGTGATCGGTAGTAATTTCGGAGACTCTTCAAATCACACCTGCAACAACCTCCCGACCATCGTGGCGGGCGGAGGCTACCGACACCAGGCACATGAGGTCCTCGAGAAGCCGACACCGCTGTGCAATCTCTACTTGGAGCTCCTGCATAAGCACAACATCGATGCCGGGAAATTTGGAAGGTGCGAGAAGGATCTGGGGCTCTTGAAGGGGTAGAGAAAGAAGAATTTCACTCAAGTTCTTGACAGAGTCCATTTTTGGATTAGGTCTACATCATGTCCAATCCGGTCCAACTTTTGCGTGAGCACGGGCTTCCGGTGACGGCGCAACGGATTGCGGTGTTGCGGGCCGTTTCGGGGCGACCGCATGGGACGGCGGATGTCATCGCGGAAGATGTGAGAGGAGAGATTGGGACGATTTCGCGCCAGGCAGTTTATAATGCGCTGGCTACCTTGGCTGAGAATGGGCTGATTCGGCGGATTCAACCGTCGGGCTCGGCGGCGCGGTATGAGGATCGAGTTGGGGACAACCACCACCACTTAGTGTGCCGAAGTTGTGGAGAGACTGTGGATGTCGATTGTGCGGCAGGCGAGACTCCCTGTCTCCATGCCGTGGATGATGCGGGTTATGAAATCGACGAGGCCGAAGTGGTTTACTGGGGGACTTGCCCAGGATGTCTTGCGGAGCGAGCAAAGAAGAAGTGAATTTTAACGAAAAAATAACAACCAACTCATAAACACAAAGAAATGACAGACAACGATATCAGCAAATGCCCGGTCATGAGCGGGGCGAATGCTCAGAATGCCGGCGGCAGTGCCTCAAATCAACATTGGTGGCCGAATCAATTGAACCTGAAAATCCTGAGCCAAAACTCGGATCTCTGTGATCCCATGAGTGGGGACTTCGACTATGCCGAAGAATTCAAGACCGTCGATTTGGACGAGTTAAAAAAAGACATCGAAGAACTCATGACCACTTCCCAGGATTGGTGGCCGGCAGACTACGGCCACTATGGCCCCTTTTTCATTCGCATGGCCTGGCATAGTGCGGGAACCTACCGGACCCTCGACGGTCGCGGTGGAGCATCTTCCGGATCGATGCGATTTGCGCCACTTAACAGCTGGCCTGATAATGTAAACTTGGACAAGGCACGTCGCTTGCTCTGGCCGCTTAAGCAGAAATATGGCCGCAAGCTTTCATGGGCTGACTTGATGGTCTTCACCGGGAACTGCGCTTTGGAATCGATGGGTCTCAAGACCGCAGGATTCGGAGGAGGCCGTGCAGACATTTGGGAGCCCGAAGAGGACATCTATTGGGGACCGGAAACGGAATGGCTCGGTGATGAACGTTACAAGGGAGATCGTGAGCTCGATGATCCTCTCGGCGCAGTGCAGATGGGGCTCATTTATGTCAACCCCGAGGGGCCGAATGGCAATCCAAGTGCTTTGGAATCGGCGAAGGATATTCGCGAGACTTTCGCGCGCATGGCCATGAATGATGAGGAGACAGTCGCGCTGATTGCCGGAGGTCACACCTTCGGAAAGGCCCACGGCGCGGCGGACCCGAGCAAGCATGTCGAACGCGAACCTGAAGCCGCCCCTCTTGCAGAGCAGGGGTTGGGTTGGAAGAACAACTACGGAACAGGCAATGCCGGCGATACCATCGGCAGTGGTCTCGAAGGAGCCTGGACACCGACACCCATCACCTGGGACAACAGCTACTTTGATACCTTGTTCAAGTATGACTGGGATCTGACCAAGAGCCCGGCGGGAGCCTTCCAGTGGATTCCAACCGATCCCGAGGCCGCTGATTTGGTACCTGATGCCCACGATCCGGAGAAAAAGCATGCTCCCATCATGTTCACCTCGGACATCGCGCTGCGGATGGATCCAGCGTATGGAAAGATCTCCCGTCGTTTTCATGAAAACCCGGATGAGTTTGCAACCGCTTTTGCGAAGGCCTGGTATAAGCTGACCCACCGTGACATGGGACCGCCATCGCGATTCCTCGGCTCAATGGTTCCTGCGGAACCAGCAATTTGGCAGGACCCAGTTCCGGCTGTCGATCACGAGTTAATCGCTGATGCGGACATCGCTTCTCTGAAGGAAGCAATCCTCGGGTCGGGACTGACCGGGCAAGAGTTGGTAAGGACCGCCTGGGCTTCGGCTTCGACCTTCCGTGGCAGTGACAAACGCGGTGGCGCAAACGGCGCGCGAATTCGCCTGGCTCCCCAGAAAGATTGGGCGGTGAACTCCCCGGACGAGCTCGCAAAAGTGCTGGGTGCGCTCGAGAAGATTCAAGCAGGTTTCAACGCTGACGGTAAAAAAGTATCGCTCGCCGACCTCATCGTGCTCGGGGGCTGTGCCGCCGTGGAAGCGGCGGCGAAAAAAGGTGGTCACGATGTGACTGTTCCTTTCACTCCCGGCCGGACAGATGCCACGCAAGAGCAGACGGATGTGGAATCGTTTGCCGTGCTCGAGCCAGTAGCCGATGGCTTCCGCAACTACATTAATCCGGAGAACGCACGCCGGACACCCGCGGAACTGTTGGTTAATAAGGCCCAGTTGCTCACGCTGACCGCACCTGAGATGACGGTGCTAATAGGTGGCTTGCGGGCACTCGATGCGAACGCGGGCGGAACTTCCTTCGGAGTTCTCACCGACAACGCCGGAACTCTGAGCAACGACTTCTTCGTCAACCTCCTCGACATGGGGATGACCTGGGAGCAGTCGGAGAAATGCGAATTCTTCTTTGAAGGAAAAGATCGCTCCTCGGGAGATGTCAAGTGGACCGGATCTTCCGTTGATGTCGTCTTCGGATCAAACTCACAACTCCGCGCCCTCGCTGAAGTCTATGCCTGCGATGACTCGAAAGAGAGTTTCGTCCGCGATTTCGTGGCAGCCTGGGACAAGGTCATGAACCTTGATCGCTTTGATGTGAAAGCTTAACGGAGTAACGTAATCCTCCTCCACCCCGGTCAGTTCGCTGGCCGGGGTTTTTTGTTCGCCTCTACCGCCGGATAAACAGACAAACCGAATTGGGATCCGTTCCCCTCTATTTTGGAACTTCCTTCAGGAGTTCTTTCACCAGTTTCTTGTAATTGTCACTATCGCCGCCGTGGAAGGGGCCGGCCATATGGTTGTAGCGGAGCTTTCCGGTGTGATCAAAGATGAGATAATATGGAACGTATTTAACGGGAGCCTTCGGGAATCGGGTTTGATTCATGACCGAGGTGTTTTTTAACTCCTTGGTCCATCCTTCTTTTTTGAGGGCAGCCAAGGCCCCTTCCTTGGTGCCGCGTTGACAGTAGGAGGCGATGAGGTGAAAGGGTTCCTCCTTAAGCGATTTGGCCAGACCGACCATGCCAGGAGTAATTTTTTGGCAGCCCACTCATCCACCCCAAATTTTCAGGAGAACAACTTTGCCTTTGAGATCGGCGGGATCTTTCACTTCGGGGCCGGCCCAGAGTTGACCCCATTGGATGTCTTTGGTGGTGCCTTCCACTTTTTTGTTCTCCTGATCGGCACAGGCGGGCAGAGCGAGGAAAGCGGCAAGAAAGAGAGTTCTAATCATATCAGGGGATGGGATTTTGATTTTTGCGAGGTCTTCTGGACAGCTTACCTCTCGAAAAAGATCGTCGATGTTTATGGGATTGTTACCACTCTGAGGCGGGCAAATTTTCGGGATCCAGCGGGAAGTGGCGAGCTTATGATTACGAGATCTTTCCCCCCCGCAAGGGAAGAAGCGCTAACCACGCCACCCGGAGACCAGGTAAGGAGATCGTCGGAAAACTCGGTCTCCACCATGACCCCACACGCAGATCGGGATCGTTCGTAGCTGAATTGGAGTTTACCATCCACCATTTCGACCGTGATCAGATTGCCGTTGTGAAGATTCGGGTCGGTGCCGGTCACGTATTCGACGATGGCCGGAATTTCATCGAGGTCAGAATCACGCAGTTCATCTCCAGGTGATAACCCGTGGAGAGTCAACCAATCATCGAGAGAGACGCTGTCACTGGTGCCGGGAGAACCGTCAAGTGAAACACTGGCGCGCCAGTTATCGGAAACGGCATGATCAATCCCACTCACAGGGCATCCCATGGTCAGCGAGTAACCAGCACCATCGGCAGCGGTCGGCCACGGAGAAATATCATCATAGGCAAACTCATGAATCGATGTTCCCTGGCCGAGAGAGAGTTTCAGATCCTCTCCTCCATTACTCAATCGATCACCGGTTTCCCACTGGCCTGCAATGGGAAAGCCGACGCCATACTTGGCCTCAAAAGAGGGCCTATCGGCTACGATCAATAAATAGGCTCCTGGGCCGATGGTGCTCCCTTCGGGAAAATCGAAGTCGATTCCCTTGGTGAAACGAACGCCGTTGAGATTGAGCGCAGCACCACCAACATTGTGCAATTCGACATACTCAAGAAGCTCGTCACCGGCGGGATGATACATCACTTCGCTGATCACAAGACCATTGCGATAAGGCGTCACGTTGGGATCACCCGCAATAAATTCAATAGGGTCCGCCCAATGGCTGCTGCGGCCGGAGTCATCGAAGTGCCTCACACGAGCGCGGTAAGTCTTGCCGGGTCGTAATGCCGAGGTGGGAATTGATACAGCGGTTGCTCCAGTCGCCGACCAGACATCTTCAATTTCGTATTTCCAGGGATCGCCGGCGAGATATCCCAGCGTGCTGGGATTGTAAATTTCTCCAATTCTCCATTCGATTGAGGCAAAGGTTCCGCTCCCTTGTGGATCCGAAAACACACTGCTCTGAAAACTGAGACTGTCAGCAGAAAATCCTCCTCCCCCAGTATAGGTGATCGTCGGAGTGTTGGGGATAGCGCTATCGGCAGCTTCCTGGGCAAGGTATCCCCAACCATATCCATCCTCATCCCGATCGTTGACGGCGAAAGGAGTGGGATCGACGTCATACATGTAGTCGATGATGTTTTGCTGGAAGCCTTCGTGATCTGCAGTTGGGATGGTGCGGGAGTAGTTGGTCTGAAGTCCGGTTTCGAATTTCGATGGCACATACCAGGGGCCGCGGTGGCCTCCTCTCGTCTGTGGATGATACGACCACATGAACTCATCGGCATCAACCATGGTCAAAGGCACCCCGCTTGGGTTCACAAACTGTGAGATCTCTTCGACAAGCTGGGCCGCATGGCCACCCCCACGATTGATATCCGAAAAAAGAAGATCACCCAACTCGCGGCAACGGTTCCTGAATCCCAATCTTATCTCGGCATGATCGAGACACCGGTCGGCGCGAATCACGCCACTCCACACGTGCTTGACCGGAGCATACATCATATCGAGGTCCCAGGGAATGACGCGCCATTGGTCGGCCGTCGGTTCGTGATAGAAGTAATAATTGGTGGTATCACGGAGATCGACATTCCCAGTGGCACGATTGATGGCACGGAAGCTATAGTAGCTCTCGAGGTGAAAATTCTCACGCCACCAAGCAACGGTGTTGAGATTAGCACTGGCGGCGTAAAAGGTATTCCAATCCGAGGAATTCTCCACCTGGGCGGGGCCTTGATTCTTTTTGTCTCCTCCCCCGCCCTGGATCTTGTAGACGTTCCCGTCGGCCAATCCATGTTCGTCAAGAAAACGACCATCCGGGTGTTCGATCGCCTGATAGAGGCCCCAAAAATCACCGGTGTATTGGCTGAACGGAGCTTCCGCAGAACCATCGATGACACGGAAGTGGACGTGATGAGTCTTTGAACCCGTGACACTCGCGAGTTGATAAAGTCGGTGCGGGACCATCTCGTTGAGGCCGGCGACGCCTCGTTGGGAGGAAAGCCAGGGCGATGCACAGGAGTTAAAGTTCAGCGTCTTCCAGCTCGTTCGATAGCGCTCACCATAGGCGTTGCGAGCCTTAAAGTCATGTGTGCGATTGAACTTAAAACGCCACTTGTTTTTACCGCTCACATAGGTCGAAGCCTCGCCCCGATTGTAAAACTGGATGTGATCATAAACGTGACCTTCGTAGACCAAGGTTCCCCACATCCGAACACCATCGGAGCCATTGGAATACTGGCTGTTTGAGACATCTGTCGAATTAGCAATGAGGTGATAGACGGGTTGGGTGTTCCCCATAACCTCGGCCGAAATGGTCTGGGCGGCCGTCGAGCCGGGTTGTTTGGCCGCCGTCCAGGAAGGCACTCCATCGTAAATAAAGTAAGAGAAGTTTGGTTGTTCATCATCGGCGTATGGAACCCGGATCTCGTTGCCAACAGCATCCTCAAGATTGATGCGGTAGCGGATGACGCGACGGTGAATTTGCAAGGCAGGAGGCATGGTGGCGGTGAAGACAGAGTCACCTGCCGAGATGTCACCTGCGGTCCCATCATCCACCATGGGAACATCGATCCAACCTGAATCGAAGGCGCCATCGCTCTTTCGAATGTAGCTGCCGGGATCCAAAGTTTGATAGCTGAGCGTCACTGGCCCAACCCCATCCGGGTCGGTGATCAAAGCGGTCACCTTCACCTCATCGCCACCCGCAGGTTGTTCAGGAGTATGATTTACCTGTCGAATGGCTGGCGGTGCGTCACTCAAAGTCGGAGATGCCACACTATTGGCCGCACCTGGTGTCGGATTGCCGGTGACAGTGCCCGGATCGGGAGTCTTGAGTTCGGCATCGATGGAAAAATCGCTGCTCCCCGCAGTCGCGTTGAGGGCATGAACCGCGATGATATTGCTGCCACCGACGAGAACGTTGCTGGCATTGTTGACCAAAAATTCCTCCCAAGCCGCCTCGTGGTTTGTCCCGGTATCATTGAAGACCTTGTCGCCCCCGGTAACGGCAACCCGGCCTACTTCCTGCCCGTTGATCCAGACGATGGCGCCATCGTCGCAATAAACTCTCACGAGTAGGCGCGAAGGGATTTGATCGGCTGGAACCGTAAAGCTTTTGCGGAGATAAACGGTATTGTAACCGTTTTGCATATCTCTAAGCACGGTGACATCATCACCGTCGCCGTATCCAATGGGAGTGCCTCCGGAAAGCCAGGTGACATCTTCGGAAAAGCTGAGTTCGCGCCACGCGCTGATTGGGGTGGAGGCTTCACTCGAGCCCTTGCGATATTTCCAAGTGGACCCGGTGGGAAGGTAGGTCACTTCGGGGCCAACGGGTCCGGTTCCCGAACTTCGCCAGGACGCTCCCAGATCATTGTCGAGTGCCGGATGGATGAGTTCCATCGAGGCTCCAGTTCCCCGGGCTGCACTGGGCCAAGGGAACCCGGCCTTGTAGTCCACGCGATCAACTTCAGCTCCACCATTGTCGAGCAAACGCAGGTCATCGCCTTCCACACTCAAACTCCCGGTGTATTGATGCGAAGTGGCCACTCCAAACTTCGATTGCATAGTCGCGATCTCCTCGGCAATCACGAGGTAGGCACCGGGAACGAGCGAGGTGCCATTTGGGAAAACAAAGTTCCCCACCCCAACAAGCGACCATCCGGAGAGATCGACCGCAAGGTCACCTGCATTGTAGAGCTCAACAAACTCCGCAGCTTCAGTTTTGGGATCAGCATCATAGTGAACCTCGTTGATGACGACGCCTAATGCCGTCGCCGCAGTCGTGATGAACGATTGGGAATCGGGAGCCCAACTCACCCCTGCGCTGTTCTGAGCGCGAACACTGAAGTAGTAGGTCGTTTCCGGAGCGAGCAAGGAAACCGTCTTGGAAAAGTCGCCGGCATCGGAACCAGCAGACGCGCTTCTCTCCCATGACGCGGGGTTCGTTCCACCATCACTCGTGCCGTAGTAGAAGATCAAACTTGGAGTATCACTGCCGGTATCTGTGACCGTACCCTCAAGTCGGGCGGAAGATCCGGTTATGTTTGTAGCTCTCCGATTGACGACGCTGGCTGGAATCGCAACGGGCGTCGTGAAGCTACCACTGGCCGACGCCCAAGTGTCTCCTCCGGCGTTCAAGGCGAAAGCCCGGAAAAAGTAAACCGTGCCATCGGTCAATCCGTTCACCTCGGCGGTTTGGCTTCCAGCCGTCGTTCCCAAACTCACGCTGCCCTGCCATCCTCCCGCATTCGTTCCTCCGTCCGACGGGCCATAGAAAATGGTGACGGTGGGGTCCTCGCCTCCGGTGGAAGTGACTTGCGCACCGAGAGTGACCGAATTTGCCTCAACATTCTGTGCCGCCAGATTCGAAACGGCGGGATCCAGCGGAAGAGTGGTGAAGGTTTCCGTTTCGGAAGCCCAACTCGCGCCTCCGGCATTATCCGCCTTTGTCCCAAAGTAGTAGGTCGTTGCTGGAAGCAATCCGGTGACATTGGTGAAAAAGTTTCCTGATTGAGTTCCGGGAAGCATCACTGAGCTGTCCCAAGACTCCTCGTTTTGTCCGCCGTCTTCGTCACCATAATAGATCGTGACGGTTGGAGCAGCTATTCCTTCGTCAGTCACCACCCCGTTCAGAGTCGCACTCAATGGCGTGATGGCATCTGCCCGAGTGACGTTCAAACCAGCAAGATCGGTGTTCGCTCCACTTAGGTCGGTGGCCGGAGATCCCGCGGCAAGGGTTGCGATTTCGGCCGGGGTCAAAAAGCTCGCCCAGACTGCAAACTCATCGATGCGCCCGCCGAAGCCGTTGTTTGTTCCAGCCGGCTCAGCCCCAATCATGAGCTGCCCGCTGAAAGTGGGGATAGCCGTGGCCCCGGAGGTCTGTTCATCAAGCATCGCGCCATCAATCCAGATTTGCTTTATTCCTCCGCCAACTTGCAAAACGACATGCTTCCATTGGTTCAAAGTCGAAGTCCCTAGCGAAACACTTCTACGATTTGCAGCGCCACAACAGGCACCTCCGTGATCAAAGTAGGCATTGGAATTTCCCCAGGGAAGATGTGCCTGGAAGCCACGATTTCCTCCGCCGCTGGAGGCCACAATTCCAAAGGACGTGCTCGAAGCATTCCCACCGCCCCCATTGCCCAGGTTGTATTGCCAAAAACTCACCGCCATGGCGTTGTTCGTCGTCGCAGCGGAAAAATCGACGATCGCGTCGGCACGCGCTCCGTTTCCGGAAGCCCCGACATCGAGCGCCCGGTCACCCACCGCGCTACTGAAACCTTGGGTATCCCCACTGATTTGGCCTCCTCCGTTCAAGGTGGCATTGGCACCATTACCCGACTGGTCTGTTGATTGCCCATTGAAATTGTAGTAAGCCAAGAGCTCGGATCCTTCCAAACGAGGCCCTGAACAAAGCAGGGCAAAAACCAGCACGGGAAGCCTCGCGAATTGAGAAAAAAAAATCATGGAAATGATGGGGGGCCGGCATATTGACAGGCAACACCGTCTTTCCTAGAACTAGTTCCATAATGATGAAACCGCCTCAATACATTTTATCGGCGGCCGTGGCGACCGGCCTCTCCACCCAGAGCCTTCAACCAGCATCCTGATACTTCTCACTGGATTCGTTGTTCTCCGCCTTCGGCTCTAACCCACCTTCAGAAACTCGATTTCATCAAAAACGTCAGTAAGCTCCGTTTGTTTTAAACATCTCCTTTTTGGACGGACGAGGCCGCTTGCGGACCGAGTGGTCGGGAGCACCGGTTTGGCGGTCGAATTCGTCGGGCGTGCGCGTTGAAGGAAGGTAGTCGTTGGAGTCTTTGAACTGCTTTTTAAGGGCCGCTTTCAACTCCGTGAGGATCGCCTTATGCTTTTCATTCCCGACCAGATTAGTGAGTTCGAAGGGGTCGTTCCTGAGATCGTAGAGTTCGAATTCAGCTCGAGGGTTGGAAAGGCAACGTTGCTGGGCGGAGTTGAGTTTATTTTCCTTCTTAAGGCGCTGGATAGTCGTCCAAGTGGGGCTGCGTCCAGCATCGGCGGAAGGAGTATTGGGAAGATCAGAGTAAGTGTTGTGGATGAGTTTCCACCGTTGGGTCGCCACAGCACGTCCGTGGTCTTCGTAGTCATGCCAGTGGTCCTCGGCGAAAACGTATTGCCGGGTGGTGGTGGTGGGGTTTTTGAGGGTTGGAAGAAACGAAGTGCCTTCGAAAGTTTCGGCACTCTCAAGGCCGGCAAGTTGGGAAATGGTGGGGGCGATATCGACGGAGGAAACGAGACTGGTGGTTCGCAGGCCTGGCTTGATGGTGGCCGGCCACTTCACGATCCACGGCGTGCGTATGCCACCGTCGTAGAGAGTGGTTTTATCGCCGGGAAAAGGACGGCCGTTATCGCTGATAAAGAGAATGAGAGTGTTCTCGGCGACCTTTTGCTTTGTAAGTTCAGCGACAACCTTGCCGACGTATTGATCAAGACGTCCAATCTCGTCGTAGTAAAGCCGGTAGTCTTCGCGGACTTCCGGAGTGTCGGGCATGTAGGGAGGAATGCGAATGTCAGCGGTCTTGTGAGGAGGTTCAAGAGCTCCGTCCTCATACGCGCGATGAGGATCGAGGGCGGCCAGCCAAAGGAAAAAGGGTTTCTCCTTGGGACGATTCTGAAGAGTGGAGACCCACGCTTCACAACCACTAGGTGATTTGGCGACCATCTTGCCGGGCTTGGCATCGGTTCCGGTCGGAAGAATAAAACCGGCGGTCGAAGCTTCAAAAACATCGTTGAAACGATCTTTCACGGCTTCGCCGAGGTGCCATTTCCCGGCGGCTGCAGTGTAGTATCCGGCGGACTTGAGTTGCTCGACGAAAGTGAGGGACTCGGCGGGGAGCGGCCAGTGAAGTTGTTCCGCTCCCGTATTGTGTGGATATCGGCCGGTGATGATACTGGCGCGACTGGGACTGCAAGAGTTCGCAGTGAGATAGGCGTGCTGGAAAGTGAGCCCGGACTTGGCGAGAGCGTCGATGTTTGGGGTTTTGATGGAAGGATGCCCGTAGGTGCCGCAATCGTCCCAGTTCATGTCATCGGCGATGATGAGGATAATGTTTGGCTGGTCCGCTGCGACAAGCGGACCGAGGAGCAAGAGGAACAGAGAGAAGGTTTTCATTATTTGGTGATGAGGGTCCCGAAGGCGTCGACCTCAATTCGAGCGGCGGCCGAAATGGGGGGCTGCATCATGGTTGCGATGACTTTTTGGAGCTTGGTTTTGGCAGTTTGGGCTTCGAGGGAAAGGCTCTTGGGATCAAGGAGTTCTTCTTTGTAGTCGAGTCCATCGATCGCGAAGAGTCGGCCGTCGGAGAAAAGTTTGTAGTTGTGATCGAGGGCGAAGATGGAGCGAGTGAAAGCCATCTTGTCCCAGCCTGGCCTGGGGTCATACCAGAAGAAGGCCCAATCGCGGGGGCGGTCACCGGGATACTTGTGAAGCGCGGGAGCGAAGGAGACGCCGTCGTGTTGCCAGTTTGCAGGAACCTTCTTTCCGGCGAGTTCGGCGAGGGTGGGAAGAAAGTCGGAAGGCTCTACCAGCTGGGAGTTAATAGCAGGCCGAATTTTTCCGGGCCAATTGGCAATGAGGGGGACGCGGATTCCGCTTTGAATAGGCTCGGCTTTGCCGCCTTTCACAAGCTTCCCATTGAGGTGGGAGGTGACGGATTTGTTCGTGCCGTTGTCGGAATAAAAAAGGATGAGAGTTTCATCGCGGAGCCCCAGTTTTTCGATCCCATCGACAACTCGACCAACGACGGTGTCCATATAGGAGACCATGTCAGGGAAGTATTTGTCATCTTCCTCGAGGCGCTTGGACGGGTCTTCATTCCAGATCTTGGAATGAGGGGTTGGATTGACGGGCCAATGCGGAAGGGCCATCGGGTAGTAAACGAAGGCCTTCTCGTCTTTATTCTCTTCGAGGAATTTGAGGAGGAACTCAACCGAGAGGTCCTCACCGTATTTGCCGTCCACTTGCTTGTAGAGGGTTCCGTTTTGAAGATAGGTGGGATTGGCGTAGCGGGAACCTTTGTCCTCGGTGTGAAGGGAGTGAAAGAGCGAGTATTCGTGGAAGCCTGCGTCCTTTGGATGCATCCCGGTGCCGCGGCGCTGATCGGCGTTGGGGAAATCAACGGGATCATACGACTGAAGCTGCCACTTGCCGGCGATGCATGTCCGATAGCCGAATGACTGCATGAGATGGCCAAAGGTTTTCTCTTCGGGCGGGAGGATCCCAAAACAGGTCCAGTTGCGATGGTTCTCTTTGCCCGTCATGATTTCGAGCCGGGTGGGAGAGCAAAGGGGCTGCGAGTAGGCGTGCGTAAAACGGAGGCCGGTGGCAGCGAGCTGATCAAGTCGCGGCGTTTTGTAGTCTGATCCGCCGTAACAACCTAGCCCCTCCAGACCAATGTCATCAGCCATGATGAGGACCACTTTATTGGGGGGCATGGGATGCCCGGCCAGACTGACGAGGGTGGCGGCGGCAAAAATGGCGAGGGCGCGAAGCATAGCTGGAATAGGATTAAGATTAGCTACCCGGAGACTCCCCCTACTTTTCAGATTTCAATCTAAAGGAACGATTCTCGGAAGGAGTCCGAGCCTGATCCATGAGAGTGATGAGTTCGGCAACTTTCCCCGAGTTCTTTTCAGCAAGGTTGGTTTTTTCGGCAAGATCGTTCCCGATGTTGTAGAGCTCGGCACGCGGGTTGGCGTCCTTGTTGGTGTTGAAAAGAATCAGCTTCCAGTTTCCCTTGAGGATGGAGCGTTTGCCACCCGCTTCGAAAAACTCCCAGTAGAGGTAATCGTGTTTCTTTTGATCCCCCCCGCCAAGGAGAGTGGGAACGAGCGAGTGCCCATCGGTGTCTTTCTGGGTTTCAGCGCCGGAGAGTTCACGAACGGTGGGTGAAATATCCCAGAAGGCGGAAGGATGATCAGTGGTTTGGCCCGGCTGAATCTTGCCTGGCCACCATGCAATCATGGGAACACGAACGCCACCTTCGTAGAGATCACGCTTCCCACCACGAAGAAGGCCGCTGGAGTTGAAGCTTTCCATTTTATGACCGCCTTCGCGCATCGCTCCATTATCGCTGGCGAACATCACGAGGGTATTTTCGGCGATCCCCAGTTCCTCAAGTTTTTTCATCAAGAGTCCGACGTTGTGATCCATGTAAGAAATCATGGCCGCGAAAGTGGTCTTTGGTTCGCGCTCGTATGAGTAGTGAGGATGCTTTTCGCGGGGGGGGAGAAGTTTTTCCTTGAGAATGGGACGGTATTTTTCCTTCCACTCTTCCTTGGCACGGAGGCTGGCGTGGGGAACCTGAAGGGCGAGATGGAGAAAGAAGGGGCCGTCTTTTTGCTTCTCGATATAATTGAGGGCTTCCCCTGTTACGACCTCGGACGAGTAATGATCGCCGTCATGGAGGGTGTTATTCGGGTAGGTGACCTTTTCGGTATTCCGCCAGAGGTAGTTGGGGTAGTAAAAGTGGGCAGCCGTGTGCGAAGTGTAGCCAAAGAAGTAATCGAACCCCTTGTCGAGAACGAGAGCGGCATCGTCGGTATTGCAGCCAAGGCCTGACTTCCCGATGAGAGCCGTGTGATAGCCGACTCTTTTAAGGGCAGCGGGGAAGATCGGATCGTGGGGATCGCGACGCATCTGAAGGCTGCCATTTCCACGGACATAGGTGTGGCCGGTGTGCATCCCTTGAAGAAGGCAGCTGCGGGACGGGGCACAGACGGTGCTCCCGGAGTAGTGTTGCGTGAAGCGAATTCCCTCGGCCGCCATGCGATCAAGGTTGGGCGTCTTGATGACTTTTTGTCCGTAGCAGCCGAGGTCGCCGTAGCCAAGGTCGTCGGCAAGAATGTAGATGACATTTGGTTTGCTGGCCGACACAGGGAGCAGGAGCGCAAATGCAAGGATGGAGATGAGACGTTTCATGGAATCTTTGGGAGAAGGTAGGATGTTTGGATGGGGATGGGGAACTACGAAAACGGTAAACGAAAAAACTCTTCGATTCATTGATCTCTTGAAATCAAAGCGGAAGGGCTGAAACAGAGGGCATCGATCACTTTTCCAATCGAGTCCGCCTTCCTTTTGACCTCTTTGCTGGGTTGCTCATCCTGAGCCCCAAGCAGCTCCTTTTCTGAGGATGGACGGCAGCCGAATCTGGTGATCTTTTGGGCCGAGTTCCTGACGGGGCGCTATCATTTCGGAACGGGCGTGAGCGAGGGAACGGGCCGAGCTCCCCATCTTTAATTACCCTCCTGCCTCTCGAGAGAAAGTCGAACGAAGCATCGTGAGGAGTCATGTGGCAGTTCAACACTGACTCGATCCAACCCATCTTCCAGAGCCTCACGGGCCACTTCGATCGCCGCTCCCCTACTCCAATTCTCCAAGTCATGACTCGTCTCTACAATCAGCGAGAATCCGTTGAGATCCGACTGCGCCCTATAGGTGAACGTCCCATCAACAGGCTTCGGCAAAGCATTGTATTCAATATCCGAGGTTCCCAAAGCCCACTCAAGAATGGCGATCAGGCCATCGTCATCCTGATCAACCCGGCTATCACCGTTGAACCCAGAATTTCGGCCACTGTAGGTCTTGCTATCCCGGATGATGTCCGAAGGATCGTATAGCTCCAGAGTCTCACCTTCTGCGGCAAGATTCCCTTGGTAGGGACCGATCACGAATCGCTGTTCATTTCCGGTGGGACTCAGATCCCGGGATCGAAACGCCGCTTTATTGGGGCACAGAAAGACGCTCCCTCCCGACGGAATGACGGATCCGGGCGGAAGAGTGATTCTCACCGCGCCATCGACTTTCCAACCCGAGATATCAGAGGCTGTCGGAGACTGGTTGATAAGCTCGATGAATTCCTGGTTCTGGTCATCTGAAATAGGATCGAAGTCCAAGGCTCCAATCATGATCGCAGGAACGTCCTGCTCTGATGGAAGCTCCGGCACGTTCATGTAGATCTCTATTCGACGCTGGGAAAGCCATTCAATCGCCAAACGATCAACCGCCCGTTCCATGGTTTCGGAATCCGGATGAGTCGTATCGAATGGCTTGGGAACAAGATCATTGTCATGCCAGGTCCCCCACTGGAAAGAATCGCGGAGGGCATCAGTCGGAAAAATTGTTGAAGGGGAAAACCGCGCCAACTGTTGCTGTGTTTTCTTTTCAATGTAGTCCGAAGCTATGAAGCGATCCGAGAGCGTCCGAAGACGTCGAAAAAACATGGCACGGGTTCGGGGATTCCCATCGATTAACGACTCCACCAGGCTCACCACATCGGATGATTCCTCGTGCTCGGTGTAGCCAGTGGCAAAGAGCATTTGATCAAAGTATCCCGCCCGGTTGGTGAAATTCCTCCCGAAGGTGAGATCCAAATCCCACGGAAGAATCGCCCATTCTCCATCTCCTTCGGTATCCCGGTAGATGTAGTAATTTTTCCCAAACATGTCGGTCTGCATGACGACGATCAGCCCTGCGAGAGTGTTGATCGTCATCGGGAGATCGACATTGTCGTAAATATAATCCCAACGATCAGGCCCCTCCTGATTAATCCCCCGGATGAACGCATTCAGGTCACCAAGTCCCTCTTCTTTTCGAGTCAGCTTTCTCACTCTTCCCAGCGTTCCAATTTCCTCAATCTCCAATTTGGTATCAATCGCCTTGTAAAGAACTCCCTCGGGATCGAGCCCAGCCCGCTCCAGGTAGACATCGTCCGCGTCTTCCACCATGTCAGCCAAACTAAAAAAGAATCCGTTCTGCTGAAGCCGAACCGTGAAAGCGAAGTGGGTAGGAACTCCCGATTCACGCATGATCTCAAACGCCATTTCATTACGAACCTTCGCCTTGTCGGCCCAATTGGTCAGCAAATCGAGATCCTTGACGCGAGGCTCGCCTTCCTTCCAACAAAATCGCTGCGTCTTGTTAAAGTCCATATTAAAACTCTTCTTTTGAAAAAAGAGGCTCGATTGACCGTGCAGTGAAAACCGAACGTTGTCGTAGTACTCACCCAGAAAATACACTCCTGCTCTCACGAACTGAAACGAAGTCAGTCGGTTGTAGTCAGCCGAAGAGATGAACCACTCCACCACCGCCGCGAGACTCTCCACCTCGGGATCTATGACAGGGACTCCAAAATATTCGTGTGAATCCTCGGGGTCGTGAAAAGGCGGCTCCCTGGTCACCCGTCCGTCAACATCCTGCGCTACGAAACGCCAGCGGATCAAATTTCCCGGCCGGCCACCCGGAATCGTCACAGAAAAATTATCCCCGTCCTCGCTGGTCATTGCGATCGCCTCTTCGTCTCCAAATTCCAAACGGTAAAACAAAGTGACCTCCTCCGCTCCGGCCACTGCTGCCGTAATGACAAGGTCTTCGAATGGAGCAGGTCGGTCGCCTCCGGTCCTGACGATTCCGAACTGTGGTCCGGAAAGTCGACCTCCGGAATTCGCGGCTCCGGGCGTAGCCTCATCAAAATACCCCTTTCCAAATTCTCCGACTCCAAAACTCCCATTCTTAAATTGCGGAGGATACTTTTCTCCGAAATCCGAAACCACTGTCGCCCCATCCGGTCCAACCAAAGCAAGATATTCTCCTTCGGCCGCAAGCTTGAAACCCGTATGCAGCTCTCCCACATCTCGGTTCTTCCCCGAGGCAAAAACCACCAACCACTCCCCCACTTTAAGTGTCGTCGCGGGAAACTCCCAATGGTTTAGAGTGAGCGCGTCGTCAGTTAAAAAATATCCACCCAGATCAACCGGCTCATCATCGGGGTTAAAGATTTCAATCCAATCGGAAAAGTCGCCATTTTCGTCCGTAAGCGTCGTTTCATTCGATGCCATGAATTCCGAAATTACCGGAGCGCCGAAGACGGGCACCGAAAAAATGAGAGCAAGAAAGCATTCACGCATCGGATCCTAATATAAACTCATCCCGCCGTTCGTCGAGCGATGTTGTCAGTGAGTTTGAGCCGCATTCATGCCATCGCGAATCTTTTGAAGGTTCCCTCGGGTTTTGGACCTTCGTTTCTCCATCGAAAGGATCATCATTTTTCTTAGAAACGCTTGCAATCCAATCGGCGCACAGCTCGAAATCTCGTTGTGGGCTCCTTTGGAAACCACCACAAATTGTGGCGATCTCCGCCTTCCCGTTTCTGATTTCATCCACGGCGAATTCAATATGGAAGCGCACCCATCAGTTCTTAAAGAACTGATGGGTGCTGGGGTTTTTCTTCCAAGACATTCAGGAGGTCGTAAATTGAGTTTCTGTTCAACTTTCGCGATCTGACTTTCGGTGATTTGATCGAAGTCGGGGCCCTTTGTGAAATAGGGCCGGAGCCGGCCATTAGTGTTTTCGTTGAGCCCCCGTTCTCTGGAGCTGTATGGGTGGGCGAAGCATGAAGCACTGACCCCGATCATCGAGATGCTTCGAGACGATGACCAAAATAATGACCAAGTAAGCGCCATCACATCGTCTAACTGTAGCTTTCAAACCTCGAGCGGAGCCAACAGACCTTTCAAGGTCTCCGTATCGAGCTGAAGCTTGCTGGTCTTCTCGCTGAGGAGGGCCTCTACGAGTTTCGATTTCTTTTCCTGCAGATCGAGAATGCGTTCTTCGATGGAGCCTTCGCAAATTAGTTTATGAACAAAAACCGGATTGGTTTGTCCGATGCGGTGGGCCCGGTCGGTTGCTTGATTCTCAGCAGCGGGATTCCACCAGGGGTCGTAATGAATCACGGTGTCGGCGGCAGTGAGGTTGAGCCCCGTACCCCCAGCTTTCAGCGAAATCAGAAAGACCGGAATCTTACCCTCCTGAAATTTCTCCACCGGCGCCTTCCGATTACGGGTTGCCCCGGTGATCTTGACGAACCCAATTTTCTCCTTCTTCAGGTGCTCCTCAATCATGGCGAGCATGGTTGTGAATTGGGAGAAGAGAAGAATACGCCTCCCCTCCCTCACGAGCGTATCGAGCAACTCGATGAGAAAGTCCAACTTGGCAGACTTCTTTGCTTTTTTGGCAATCTCGGTCTTGATGAGAGTCGGGTGGCAACAGATCTGGCGGAGTCGTAAAAGAGCATCGAGCACAATGATCTGGGAGCGCGCCAGTCCCTTGTCGGCAATGGCATCACGCACCTTGGAATCCATCGCCAAGCGCACACTCTCATAGATTTCCTGCTGCTCTTTGTTCAAGGCGATCCGATGAACAATCTCGGTCTTGGGAGGAAGTTCCTGGGCCACTTGATCCTTGGTTCGGCGGAGGATGAGGGTTCCAACTCGGGCATTGAGAGCTCGTTGAGCCGCTTTGTCTCCCTGACGTTCGATGGGATGCCGGAAGGCTTTGTTAAAGGTTTCCAGATTCCCGAGAAGACCCGGCATGAGAAATCGGACCAGCGACCAAAGTTCACCCAAATGATTTTCCATTGGAGTTCCGGAAAGACAGATCCGATGGCGAGCATCAAGTTCACAGGCAGCCTTGGAGACCTTGGCATGGGGATTCTTGACGTATTGTGCCTCGTCCAGAATGGCGAGGTGATAGGCCTGCTTCAAATGCTCCGCTTCATCCCGCTGTAGTAGTGCATACGAGGTGATGACGAGATCGCTTTGGTCGATGTCTTTAAACTTGGTCTTCCGGGTGCTGCCATGAAGTACGGTGACCTTGAGACTTGGTGTGAATTTGCGGGCTTCCATTTCCCAGTTAGGTACCACACTGGTCGGGGCCACCACCAAACAGGGGTTTCCGCCAGCTTGCCCGTTTTCGATTTCCGCCGCAATATGAGCGAGAGTTTGCAAGGTTTTCCCGAGCCCCATGTCATCGGCAAGGATTCCATGGAGATGATGGCGGGCGAGAAACTGAAGCCACTGGAATCCTTCCTTCTGATAGTCCCGCAACTCGGCTTTAATCATTTTTGGAAGCGGCACCAGGACATGAAGCTCCTTTTTCTTCAACTGCTCCCCAAGGGCACGAAGATCGGAGATGGTTTTGGATTGATCCAATTCCAGAGCTTCACAAAGGCAAGCCGCTTCAAGGGTATGAAGCCCGTCGTCCGGTCGATCGAAGAGATCATGAACCGAACGAACGATACGGAAGAAACGCTTGGCAGGGAGATTGAAGAATGACTTGCCTAGCTCATCTGCTACCACGACACGCTGATCCTCCTCAATCTCGCTATCCTTCGGAATGGGCGCGCCGGATCTAAGAAAGTTCGCGATGAGGTTCATCAAGCTCTGTCTCTGCCCCTCCGTCGTGACGATTCCCGTATCGAATTGAAACCAATCAATCCCCAGTCCCGGGTCTTCCGAAACCTCGGCATAAATCGAATCGGCCTGAATGAGGGTGAGATCAAAGCTGGGCTCAAATCGGAATTCCCAACCAGATTCCTTTAATCTGGGAATCGTTCGAGCCAGAAAATCAGCCCACGCTGAATCCCAGTCATCGGTTTCCTTGTCCTGACCAAAGTAGTCGAAGTGGACTTCCGAAATCATCTTGTGAGTAAAAAGATCCCGCGCCAGCTGCAAGCCAACGCGTTCCAGCTCACCCCGAAATCCTTCCTCGGTCCCGAGATCCCGTTCAACCACAAGCAGATACCCCTCCTTTGCCAGCTTGGCAACTTCATGTGCATCCCGAATAAAGGGCAACTCTTCCCCTCCATACCGAAAGGCAAGTCTCCCGGTGATTAAAGGAGGAACTGCGATCGGCACCGCACTCCCGATCGACGACGGGATTCCCTGCGGGAGAAGGTCCTCACGACCAAGGGTCAGAACGGGTTTCGGGCCATCGTGGTCCAAAACCTCCTCCTCTAGGGGGACTGGTCGCGGCACAATGACTGGAATCCCGCGCCCTTCCATATCCATCGAAAGCTGCACCGCTGTCTCGATATCGACCTTGGGTCCCCGAAGCCAAAGCTGGAGAAATTCCAAGGTCTGACCGGGCATCAGATCCACCGAGCCGATGTGGCGGGTTTCAGGATCGAGATAATAAGGACGATCTATCTCAATCAGTTGGGCAGTCGGAGAAGGAAGTCCGATCGAAGGCGAATACTCTCCGTTTTGAGAAACTTCCCACTTTGCGCCAAGCTTGATCGGGAGCCCTTCTCTCAGAGCGTCAGGAAGAGGATCCCCTTTCCGTCCCATCTCGTGGGCTAGAAAAAAGCGGCGGGACTTAAAGAGATCTGGTAAAAGAGTGGCCGCGTAGCTCCCTTGCAAGACCCGCACTTCATACCAATGAAAATTTGTATCAGGCGCCTTTGGGAGCCGCTCCTGAAAAGCAGTGACCATTTCAAAATCCCCGTCCTGAAAATATGCTGGATTTCTGTGGGTCTGCCCGGGAGTGAAGGCCGGATTCTCAACGCGCGGAGCTTTGTTCGCGGGATAGCCGATTTTGGCAAAGCCCACCTCCAACACGCCATCGTCGCGGGGAGTCACCAGAAAAGCCAGCGCCTGTAATCGGCGCTTGGACTCACCCGCATCCTTGGGCTTTTCCGGAGTAACTACCTCGGACAAAGCCGTGAGCCACTGGCCGTGCGCGATCTCTTCTTCCCCTTCTGCATCAGCCCCGGCGATCGCTTTCTGAAGATGATAGACCAAGGCCGCGACATGTTTGCAATCCTCACTGACCGGGCAGGTACATGTCCCCCAAAAAACCCAACCCTCGCGCTCACGTTTTCCAGTCAAACTCACCTTGTAGGGCTGCGATCGGGTTCCTTGGACTCTCGCCGTGCCAACAAAGCCCGACTTACTTCCAATGAAGTGGTCAATATCGAGAACTTTTCCCGTTTCCGAGAGTTTCCGCCCCCGGGCAAGATACTGTGACGGGAAATTACGACTCCACTCCTTGCCCTGCAAAAACTTGCAGACAGATGGAAGGTTGAGGAGAGTATCCAGCCAGTTCATTGTGTTGACGAAAAACTTGTCCGCCAGCATGAGAAAGTTAGCCAGAGAAATTCTCTTCCCTTGCCGTGGGGCGGCCTTCTGTGGCTTGATAGAGTGATGAAACTCGCGCCCACGCTCTCTTTTTCTTTTATGATGGTTGGAGGGGCTCTTCTCCCCTCTTCTGCCGCTACTCTAACCGACGCGGCCATCACCGAGTTCCTGGCCAAAAACCAAGAAGGCCTTACCGACGAAGACGGGGACAGCGAAGACTGGATAGAAATTCAAAACATCTCGGGTGTTAGCGGCGATCTCGACGAGTGGTATCTCACCGATGATCCCGCCAATTTAACAAAATGGTCCCTCCCCGCCGTCGAAATTCCAAACGGAGGCCACCTTGTCATTTTTGCTTCAGGAAAAGATCGTAAAACTACCCCCGGAGAGCTTCATGCCAATTTCAGTCTGGGTTCCAGCAGTGGTGAATATCTCGCTCTCGTCAAGCCTGACGGCACCACCATCGCAACTGAATTTGTCGCTCTTCCCAAGCAAAATCCCGATGTCTCTTATGGGGAAGGATTTTATCTAACTCCCACTCCCGGGGCAACCAACGGAGCGAATATTGATGGCTTCGTGCAAGACACCCAGTTTAGTTCCAAGCGTGGATTCTACGACGCCCCGATCAGTGTCGCCATCACCACCCTCACCCCGGGGGCCAGGATTCGCTATACCACCAATGGAACCACTCCCGGCACGACCCAGGGAACCATTTACTCTAGGCCAATTGCGGTGAGTGATACCACCGTGATCCGGGCCATCGCCTATAAGGCAGGCTTCCAGTCAACCAATGTCGATACCCACACTTACGTCTTCCCGGAAAGTGTCGTGGACCAGTCGAGAATGCGCGCTTCTGTCACCCAGTCAGGAACCTATGGGCCGCAGATGATTGACTCGCTAAAGTCAGTCCCGACCATCTCCATCGTCACCAACAACGCCTTACCTTTTCTCAGCGAAACCAGCTCAAACGTCCGAACCGAAGTAACGACTTCGATCGAAATGATCCACCCCGATGGCACCAAGGGGTTCCAGGAAGAAGGAGGCCTGAGCAACTACGGCGGACGTTACACCAACTATCGCAAAAAGAGCTTCCGTGTCGCCTTTCGCTCGGATTTTGGAGACACCAAGCTCAAGTATCCCATCTTCGATGGTTTCGAATATCCCAACTATCAACCCGCCGAAGAATTTGACGTCATCAACCTCCGCTCCGGTTCGCACGACATGGTTTCCCGGGGGGGCTACATGTCGAATCGATTCACCGATGACACCATGCTTGAGATGGGCAACGTCGCCCCACACGGTCGCTTCGTCCACGTCTACCTCAATGGGAACTATTGGGGGCAATACCACCTGCGCGAAAGATGGAACGCCAGAATGGCCGCGAACTACTTTGGTGGCTCGAAGGACGACTATGAAGCCGTCAACGCCAACAATACCGGCTCCAATTTCTACAACGGCACTTTTAACGGAAGCCACCCCGATGGCGATGTCTACGATGGATCCGGGGTCGAGTGGAATCAAACCCGCAGCCTCGTCAATGGTTCCAATCCCTTTGCCAAAGCCAGTGGGCACATCGATGTCGCCAACGCCATCGACTTCATGCTCCTCTGGGTCAGTGGCAATTCCGAAAGTGAGTTTCGTGCCTTGGGCTCCCCAGCCAATGGAATACCCTTCAAATTCTTCATCAAGGATGCTGATGGTTTCCTTCGTAATCCCAGTCACCCGGTAACCCACACCGGGCCAATCAACGTCATGACCAAAATGAAGAGGGATAACGATCCTGATTACGGCATCCTCCTTGCGGACCGCATTCATAAACACTTCTTCAACGATGGCGCCCTCACCGTTGAAAAAAACAGAGCGCGCCTTCAAAAGCGGGTCAATGAAGCAAGTCTGGGGTTCATTTCTGAAGACGCCCGCTGGGGAAATCACTATCGTTCTGTCGCGTCTTGGAAATCATACCAACGAAACCTCATCAACAATCACTTCCGTAATCTCACCGACAACCGAATCACTCAATTCAGGAACAATAACATGTATCCTGATGTCAATGCTCCCGCATTGAGCCAGCACGGAGGTTCCATACCCGAGAATGGCGGAGTCACCATGACCACGAACGCTACCGCAATCTACTACACGGTGGATGGCTCGGATCCACGTTTTCCCGGAGGAGCCGTCAGCCCAACCGCCATTGCCGCGACATTCTCAAACGATGTGCGCGAGGCCGAAGATTTCATTGAGGCCGGAGCCGACTGGAAATATCTCGACGATGGCAGTGATCAAGGTTCGAACTGGAGAGATATTGGTTTTGACGATGTCGCATGGGAAAGTGCCCCGGCTCAACTGGGTTATGGAGAACTTAGCATCCAAACAACGGTCGGATTTATCGACACTGACGCCGAGACACGGGGCAACCAAAAAAATGCCACCACCTACTTTCGAAAGAATGTCGCGATTGTAGATCCATCTGACTTTTCAAATTTCGTCGTTCGTATTCGATACGACGATGGCGCTGCGGTCTACGTCAACGGAGTGGAAATCGCCCGGACGGCAACCCTACCTGCCAATGCCAGCTTCGATACGTTCGCCACTTCCGCCACGCCAAGCGAAAGCACCTACTTTGACTATCCCATTCCCTCCTCGCGCTTTGTCGATGGATCGAACACGATCGCCGTTGAAGTGCACAACCAGTCCGCCGGAAGCTCGGATATGCGCTTTGACCTCGTTCTTCGTGGTGAGATTGATCTTAGCAATGGCAACAATGTGACCGAACCGGTGATGTTCGATGGTCCAACCGAGTTGAAAGCCCGGAGTTTTGACAGCAGCGCCAACGAATGGAGCGCCTTGACTACCACTTTCTTCACTCTCGATACCGTTCCCGCCGACGCCACGAATCTCGTGGTGTCGGAGATCCACTATCGCCCCGCAAATCCTACCTCGGAAGCAGAGACTGCTGTCTCAACCGATCGTGATGACTACGAATTCATCGAACTCCTCAACACGACCAATCAGCCTATCGATCTCAGCGGAGTCTACTTTGACGAAGGGATCGACTTTCATTTTGCAGACAACACCGTCATCGAAGGCGGAAGTCACATTGTTCTCGTGACGGATTTCGAAGCCTTTACAGTCCGCTACGGTGAGCTTGGAGACGGCGTGGTCGCGGGGGAATACTCGGGCAGATTGAACAACGATGGCGAACAAATCACTCTTCGCAAAACCGGGAACGCCACCCTTCTCGATCTCACTTACAACGATCAAGACCCGTGGCCGGCTCTCGCTGATGGAAACGGATACTCTATGATTTTCACTGGAACAGATCCCACCGATGGCGCGGCCTGGTCCACTCACTCCGCGATTGGTGGAGCGCCCGGAGAAGCCGATACCCCGCTGATGCTAGGCTACGAGGAATGGAAACTCGTCAGTGGAATCACCGATGATCAAAGTGATGAGGATCACGATGGGCTCACTGCCTTCGCCGAGTACGCCACTGGAAACGATCCCGCGATTCCAAACCACGGTTCCGCCAGCACAGGAGGCCTTGTAAAGATCGACACCGCTGGATTTCTTTCCGTCACTTACCAACGAAGTCTCTCCGCTGCCGATGTCGCCTTCAAAGTGCAGGAATCTTCGGACCTTCAGAGCTGGGAAGATGTCCCCAATCCTGTCCTGGTCAACGAAACGACCAATGAAGAAAAACAAACCAAAAGAGTCACCGAACGTTTGCCTGATCCAGTGACTCCTGGTTCCCGTAAGTTCCTACGGGTTCGAATGGTTCGTTAGGACTTTTCTATCGACGAGGCAACCACTTGCGCACCAGGTCGAGAAACTCGGCCCGCTCACCTTGGGGATCCTCTCCCTTTCCACTGAGGGCAGGGGGGCACAAAATAGAGGTTCCCTCACCGGCTGGGTGCTCCTGGGGTCTGTTTTTTCTTAGAAGTGCTTCGGCGACGAGAGACCTTCTTCTTCTCTTTGTCATGCGGGCAAAAAAGAGCCCCGTTCGTTGGTGATTGACCAACAAACG
>JAPKDJ010000149.1 GCA_026421245.1 Akkermansiaceae bacterium
CAAAATATATTGAACCCCCAATATGTTTTTATGGAGCCGGAATCTTATAGATCAAGCGCAGCGAATCCAAACGCAACCGCGCCCCAGTCACAGCATCCTTGAGCGCCTCCCGGTGACCATCCAGTAATCCGATCTCTTCGCCATCAATCAGTGGATTAATCTGGGCCAGATCGACGAGTCGGGCCCTTTCGGCATCCATCGTCTTTGTCATCTGATCCATCGACTTTTTGATTATCGCGACGCGTCGCTGCCCGGCAATCGCTCCCAGAACCTTGAGCATCCCCGGGATGATCTCGCTGGTCACCTTGGGTTGCTCGAGAAACCTCCGATGTTTCCCAACACGAAGCGCGGCTTTCATCAGAGAGGGGTCCGCGGTGAGATCATTCCCCAGATAATCGACCGCCACCCGAACCGGAACAGCAGGGAGGTAATGATCTGTCTGTAACGCTGCCGGAGCCACGCATTCAACGAGATAGTAGGCTTCCATAATGATGGACTTCGGGCCGGGGGTTTCCCAGACGCCAAAGGCACTGTTCCCAGCTTCGCCCGAAAGAAGGAGGTCGATGGAATTCCGCACCATAGGATGATCAGCCGTCATGAGAGCGATTTCTTCGCGGCTCAATGCGCGCTCACGATCAAAGGTCACACTCATCCCTTCGACCGGCAGATCGGGGAAGGCGTCGGTAATAATGTTTCCGGGCTCAAGGAGGTAGCTACGGGAATCGAGCTCTTCGATGCTAAGACCAAAATGATCAAAGAGACGCGTGATCCAGTCTTCAAACTCGCGATCACCATCCCATGAATCGATAAGCTCAAGAGTCTCCTCAATATCCCCTCCGCCTTGCGAAGTCAGAGCCAGAAGCCGATCAGGACCACGTTCCATTTGCGCTTCGGTTTCAGCACGAAGTTTTTGGGACTCCACGATAAAATCAGCGAGTGAGCCTGCTTTAATCTGCTGAAGACGATTGACGAGAATCTGGGCCCCTTGAAGATTCTTCTCAAAGGCGTTCAAACCTTCCTGATACCATCTTGCGTATCGTTCGCCAGGATCACCCTTCACAAAGGGAACATGGATGTGGATCGTCTCCTTTTGACCAATTCGATCAAGACGGCCGATGCGCTGCTCAAGGAGCTCGGGATTTTCGGGGAGGTCGAACAGGACGAGATGATGGGCAAACTGAAAGTTTCGACCTTCGCTACCGATTTCCGAACAAATGAGAAGCTGCGCTCCATCTTCTTCCGAGAAGTAGGCCGCATTACGGTCACGCTGCAGCAAGGAGAGTTCTTCGTGGAATTGCGCAATCTTCATATCGACTCGATCAAGAAGCGCTTCGGTGAGGTCTTCCACCAAATCGAGTGTCTTGCCAATGAGAAGGATCTTCTCCGAAGAATGTTTCTTCAGAAACGCCACGAGCCATTCCACTTTCGCGATGAAAGGATCTTCCCCTTCGAGTTCTACAAGATGCGCTTTGCGATCGGGAAACCCGCTCAGTTGTTTCCGAGTGTTACGAAACATGACACGACCTGTTCCGAAAGAATCGAGAAGATCCCGGATGACTTGATCCTTCGATTCGGGAAGCGAGGCCAAGCCTTCGGCGATGCGTGGAGAACGATTTGCAAAATCTGAGGCCCCGGGTGATTTTCCCTCTTTGATCAGATCGATGGCGTCAGCGACTTTCTCATAGTAGTCAGACTCTGAGAGGAAGGCCTCGAGATCATCGTAGCGATGAGGATCCAAAAGGTGAAGGCGGGCGAAGTGCCCTTCCGCGCCAAGTTGTTGCGGCGTTGCTGTGAGGAGTAAAACCGAGGGGGTTTCTGCCGCAAGTGCCTCTACCAATTCGTACCCTTCACTCGGATCCTCCGGTGTCCACTCAAGATGATGCGCCTCATCCACAATCAGAAGGTCCCACCCTGCTTCAATCACCTGTGGGATCCTTTCGGGATGCTCCAACAGAAAATCCTGCGAACACAGAATCAGTTGATTCTCAAGAAAAGGGTTTTCATCCGGAATCGACTGACAACGCGCTTCATCAAAGATCGCGAAGAGCAGATTAAAGCGGCGAAAAAGCTCAACGAACCATTGGTGCACAAGCGGCTCTGGCAAAAGAATCAGAACGCGATCCGCCCGGCCCGTGAGATGAAGACGATGAAGAATCAAGCAGGCTTCGATTGTTTTTCCAAGTCCGACCTCGTCTGCGAGGAGAACACGCGGGGCAAGGCGTGAACAGACTTCACGGACGATAGCGATTTGGTGCGGGATTAAGTCAATCCGCCCGCCAAGAAAGCCTCGAACGGGAGACTGACGAATTTTCGATGAACGAAACAAGGACTCGATACGCAAATTGAACGTGCGCAGCCCGTCCACCTGCCCTCCAAGAAGCCGGTCGTCGGGCTTGGAAAAGCTGATGGAGTCGTCGAGTTCGGCTTCAGAAAATTCCCGTCCGCCTTGATGGTAGGTGAGAATCCCGGCTGCTTCGGTCACCTTTTCGACTATGATCTTTTCCCCAGTATGAATCAGAACCTCGTCACCTACCTTGAAACGGACTCGAATGATCGGCGCCGAATCGACTGCAAATATCCGCTTCTCCTGCGCAGCCGTAAAAAGAATGGTCGCTTTTCCCGATCCAGCTTCCAGCAATACACCAAGCCCCAATTCAGGTTCGCTTGTGCTCACCCATCGCTGTCCCGGTTCGTAATCTCCGTGCATTCGGGAGAGCCATAACGGGGATGGTGAAGCGAGGGAACTGCGAATGAAGAGAATCTGCTGCCCCGGGTTATAGGCTTGGAGAATCTGCTGTCCGGACTAGATTTTAAAAAAGGAATTTATGAAAGAACTGAAGGATGGAATCCGGTCGCTGGTTCGCATTGATTTTCGCGGGCACGTCCACAAGAAATTTCGAGGAACAGACGCGGACAAGCGCTTCTCCAACGAAGTCGCAGTCCTCAAGGCTCTCGAAGATCGCGGGGCTCCCAATGTCCCAAAACTTGTGGGTCACGATTCTGAAACTCTCACTCTTATAACCACGAATTGCGGTTCTCCGGCTCCTCTGATTACTGAAGAAAAAGCGAAGGCCCTGTTTCAGGAACTGAAAAACAACTATGGCATTAGGCACGATGACCCCGAACCACGGAATGTGACCTATTCTCTGCAGATGGGAAGATTTTGCCTGATCGACTTTGAACTTTCGGAGATCCTTCCGATTCCCACGTCATTAAAAACTACAAAGACCGATGTTCTGAGGGCGAGTTGGGCCGCTTCCAGTGTCAAAGGCCGGCAACACATCGCCAATGATGACGCCCTTCTCGCCCTGACTGTGAACCCGGAATCAACCGATCCCCTTCCAGAGTCAGGGGAGATCCTCCTTGATCCTTCCCACCTCGTCCTTGCCGTGTCCGACGGTATGGGCGGGCGTGATGCCGGCGAATTTGCGTCCAAACTTCTGATGTCACGCATCCGTAAGGAAGCAGCCCATCTTTATCATAAACTTGGAACGGAAGAGGATGCTCAATCTTCGCTCGACGACCTCCTCCGCCAGTGCCACCACGATGTCACCGAACTCGCAAGGCAAAATGGCAACACCGAGGGAATGGGAGCCACGCTAACCATGGCGTGGATCAGCCACGATCGACTCTTTTGGGCGCATATTGGCGACTCGCGTCTTTACCTCATCAACGACGAAGGAGTTCAGCAACTCACCAAGGACGACTGCCGTGCGTGGTGGCAGTGGCAGCGGGGAGAAATCACCGAATATGCCTACCGGAACCATCCCAGGAAATCGGTCCTAAGCGATGTTTTGGGAGGAAGTAAACATGAACCGTTTCCAAAGACCGGGTCGCTTCCACTTCAGGATTCGCAGAGGCTGATGCTATGTTCAGATGGAATCATGGACGGACTTTGGGGGGGAACGATTCACGAAATGCTCGCCAAAGACCTTCCGGTTTCCGAAACCGTCAGGGAGATGAGTGCCCGGGCCATCGAAAACGATGATCGTGATGACACCACCATTATCGTGGCCAAGATCGCGCGCGTTTAGACAAAAAGTTGGCATACTAAATGCTTTTTTGGGATAAGGATTTGCCTTGAGGTGGATTATTGTGAAGCCTCGTCCCGATCCAAAGCAGGGACCCTAAATCCCAAGCAACCAAATCAGACCAATGGCTAAATACCGACTCGATTACATCTGGCTGGACGGCTACACGCCCG
>JAPKDJ010000072.1 GCA_026421245.1 Akkermansiaceae bacterium
GGTGTGTTTCTTCCAAAGGTTTTCTTGGTAGCGGCCGTTGCGGGCGGCGTCGTTGATGAGGCGGGCGAGATCTTTCTTGTGAGTGCGGGAGACCCAGTCGATGAAGTTGGCGGAGATGCGGTAGCTGCCAAGGTCGCCGGTGATGTTGGCGGCGTGGCGTCCTCCCATCACTTTTTTAGGATTGCGGGTGTCGATTTTGGCAATTTGGGACCAGCCGTTTTTGGTGAGATCGATGTCGGGTGAGGGAGCCTTGTCGGATTTGCTTCCGTAGACAGTGTAGACTTGGGGGGCACGGTTTTTAAAGTGGCGGGAGTAGGTTGTGAGGCGTTCCAGTTTTTCGGTTTCGCCGAGGTCGACGAGAAGGCGACCGCCATCGGTATCCGCTGCGAAGAAGAAGTTGCGACGTGGTTCGTCATCTCCCGCAGGGACCTTGCCATCCTGAAGAGCTTCGGGACCGGCGCCATGGCGGTCGAATTGACCGGAGATAAGAGAGAACTTGGCGGTGGTTCCGAGGTCGTTGGTGGCGGGAGCAGGGATTTTTTCGAAGGTGAATCCCGTGCCGAAGGTGAGTTGTTCAGTGATGATTTTGATCTCTCCATGAACTTGGGAGAAAAGGGAGGCAAGGAGGATGAGTTTTTTCATTTGGAGTCGAGGGGGTAGGCGCAGAGGTGGTCGAGGGTGGAGTTTTATTACTGGCGGAAGTCGATGAGTTCGACGTCGAAGATGAGATCGCCACCGGGTTTTCCGCCGCCGGGGTTTTGACCGTAGGCGAGTTTGGCGGGGATCCAGAAGCGGCGTTTTTCGCCTTTGCTCATGAGCTGAAGTCCTTCGGTCCAGCCGGCAATGACCTGGTCGAGGGGAAACTCGGAGGGCTTGCCCCGCGGGTAGGAACTGTCGAAGACTTTTCCGTCGAGAGTCATGCCGGTGTAGTGGGCGGTGACGGTGTTGAGGGAGTTGGGAGTGGGGCCGCCGATACCAGGGCGGAGGACTTTTGATTTTAGGCCGGTGTGGGTTTGCTCGACGCCGACGGGGAGGGGGGCTGTTTTTGGGGAGTCCATTTTTTGGCTGCAGGAGGCGAAAGAGAGAGACGAAAGAAGGGCGAGGGATTTGTGGAGAGTCATGGTAAAATGTTTGGAGAATTGACGGGGGCGTCGAGTGTTAATGGTTGGTTTGATGCCCTTGGTGTGCATGCTTTCAAAATGAAGCGAGTATTTTTCGGTGGTATTTCAGTTTTGATGGGAGCAGGGTTTTTGGCAGCGAAACCGATGAAGGTTTATATCTTATCTGGTCAGTCGAATATGGAGGGGCATGCGAAGATTTCTTCATTTGACCACATCGGGATGGATCCGAAGACGGTTCCGATATTGAAGGAAATGCGTAATAAGGACGGTAGTGCGAAGGTGTTGGAGGATGTTTGGGTGAGTTATCGGACGGGGAAGGAAGAGGATGCTCCGGGCCTTGGGCAGCTGACGGCGGGGTTTGGTTCGAGGAAGAATTCGACAGAGCCGGGGGAGAAGATCGGGCCGGAGTTTACTTTTGGAATCTATACGAGGAAGTTGGTGAACGAGCCGGTCTTGATCATCAAGACGGCGTGGGGCGGAAAATCGATCAATACTGATTTTCGTCCGCCGAGCGCAGGGGCTTATGACTTCAATGAGAAGCAGCTCGAGAATTTTAAAAAACAGGGGAAGGATCTTGCTGCGATGAAAGTGGAGAAGGCGAAGGCGACGGGACGATATTATCGAATGATGATGGATCACGTGAAGGCGGTTTTATCAGATCCGGGGAGGGTCCATCCGGGGTATGATGCGAAGAAGGGGTTTGAGATTGCTGGGTTTGTTTGGTTCCAGGGGTGGAACGATATGGTTGATAGCGGAACCTATCCCGAGAGAGGGAAGCCGGGTGGATATGACAAATACAGCGAGGTTTTGGCGAGTTTCATCCGAGATGTGCGGAAAGATCTGAAGGTGCCGGAGATGCCTTTTGTGATTGGAGTGATGGGAGCGGGAGGGCCGACTGAGAACTATGGGAAGAATCAGCAGCGCTATAAGTCGACGCACGAGGGGTTCCGAAAGGCGATGGCGGCTCCGGCTTCCATGCCGGAGTTCAAAGGAAACGTGACAGCGGTTTTGACCGAGAAGTACTGGGATCCGGAGCTCGATAAGGTCGCAGAGAAACGATCAAAGGTGCAAGCGAAAGAGAAGGAACTGAGGAAGAGTAATTTTTCGAAGGAAGAGCAGAAGAAAGCGCTGGAGAAGTTTCGGAAAGAGACGTTGACGGCGCGGGATGAGGAATTGTTGAAGGGAATCACGAATGCGGATTACCACTACAAGGGGTCAGGGAAGATCATGGCGCAAGTCGGTAAAGCATTCGCGGAGGCGGTGCACGATTTGAATGCGAAGTAAGGTGTTTGGCGGGAAGCGCTTGGAAAGTGCCGCTTCGGTTAGAGCTCCTTGATCCGCAGATTGCGGAGGCGGTAGGTTTGGCCTTTTTCGCCGTGGTGTTGGATGGCGATGACTCCGCTGGCGTCTTCGCCGGCTTGGCTTCGGTTTTTTTCGTCCCCGCAGCCGATGAGGGTTGAAGCGAGAAGGGTGAGGAGGAGATGAGTCTTCATGGAAACGAGGTTAGGAGAGGGGAATTCTATTGTTTAACATTCTGGTCTCCTCACTTGGTCTTCTTCTTTCGGCGGTTGCGGGTCATGTGGTCGAGGGCTTGAAGCTCGGTCGGTTGACCTTTGTCTCCGCAGGATTTCATCCATGACTGGAGGCGTTGATGAAGATCTTTTTTGACTTCGGCGAGATTGGGATCTTCGGCGAGGTTTTTGAGTTCGAGTGAATCTTTGGTGATGTCGTAGAGTTCGAACTCGGGGCGATGCTGGTAGCGCATGGTTTTTGAGAGAGCGTCTTGGTGGCCGGTGGTGGCGAGTTTGAGCCAGCTTTGGAACTCGGGCGCGGTGGTGCAGGCGTTTTTTAATTTCACTTCCGGGGTGAGGTTCCAGATGAGCTTGTATTTTTCGGACCGGATGGAGCGGATGCCGTAGTGGCGTGAGCCGTCGTTGATTCCCTTGGTGGTCATGATCCCGTGGACGTGGGCTTTATGGGTTTCTTGTCCAGCAAAGACGGGGAGGAGGCTTTTGCCGTGGAGAGAATCGGGAGGAGTGCCGCCAGCTGCTTTGATGAAGGTGGGGAGCAGGTCGAGGTATTCGACCATGGCAGGGTTGACGGAGCCAGGCTTGATCTTACCGGGCCAACGGGCGATGAGGCCTGTCTGAAGGCCGTTGTCATAGCAGGTCCACTTGGCAAAGGCGAAGGAGCTGCCTTGTTCGGAGGTGACAATGAAGAGAGTGTCGTCGGTGAGACCATTCTTTTTGATAAGGTCCATGGCTTGGCCGACCTGGGAATCGAAATAGGTAATCTCGGCGAGGTAGCGGCTCATGCCGTTCCGGGTTTCGGGGGTATCGACGAAGTAGGGAGGGAGTTGGACTTTATCGCTGGGGTAACGGGAGGCATCGCCCTTGTTCCACGGGGTGTGTGGTTCGTTGGAGCAAAGAAGGAGGCAGAAGGGCTTCTTTTCGGTGGCTTGCTTTTCAATGAAGGTGCCCACTTTGTCGAACTCGGGATTTTTTCCGCCGGGGATTTTTTTCCAGCTAAAGACATTCCCGGGAGAGACGTGTGTTTTACCGCTTTGAGCGACGGTGTAACCAAGGTCGGAGAGGTATTGAACGACGCTTTTAGTTTTTGGCTGGACGAAGGTGTGGTTGGGGTAAGCTCCACTGACAACGGGTGGAAGTCCGGTGTAGATGTTGTGTCGGGTCGGGGAGCACATTGGGGCGGTTTGAAAGCAGCGTGTGAAGCGCATGCCCTGGGTGGCGAGCTTGTCGATGTTGGGGGTGTGGGCCTGCCCGCCATAGCAGCCGAGGTCGCGGAAGGTGCAATCGTCAGCGATGATGAAGACGATATTGGGTTTGGTAGAGCTTGCACTCCTTGCGTCGTCCGCAGTTGCGGTGAGGGTGATGAGGAAGAAGAGAAGGGTTTTCATATTAATTAGGAGTGGTGAGAGAGAAGCGTGCGGTGGAGTAATTTTTCCAGAGAGAGTCGCGAGTGGTCGAGATTTTTTTTCGGTGTCAACGATGAGCCAGTAGCGGGAGATGTGAGTGGAGTTCGGCCCGAGTTTGACACGGGCGACGGGCGCGATGTGGGCGCATGGGCCGGCTGCGGGATTGGTGGATAGGTTTTGAAGACGTTGAAGCAGCAGGCAGGGGCCTCCTAGGGGCTTGGGAGGGTCCCGCCGGTCGTTGGGCGGGCGGTTGCAGATGATTTGTTTTTTGCGACTACGACATTTTTTATGCCGGATTCGAAGGTTGTCCATTGCTTCATGACCGCAGCGGCTTCCTCATCGGGCATATCCTGGAGTTTTGGGATCGTTTGAGAATAGACCTTTCTTTTGTCAGAATTCGAATCCTGACGGGTTCATTGTCAATGGAGCAGAGCTCGGGGCGCGGGCGTTTCACTGGCGGGTCTGCGAGCGCGTTGGAGAGTGAAAGGGTGGGGAATGCCAGTGTTTTCATTGGAGAAGTAGGAGAAGGAACGGTTCCGGGGTCTGGCTTCTTCCAGTTTCCAAAAGAATCCACTTTTCTTTCGAGATGAGAAGAATGGCGTTCTCATCGTGTCGATTTATCCGCAGACTCGCGGGGATTCATGAAGTGCTATCGTCTAAACCGTCTTTTCCATGCCCGTTCCAACCGATGCTTTGATGTCGCGGTCGATCACGGTTTTTTTAATCAACCCGGGTTCCTGCAGGGAATCGAAAACATGGAAGAGGTTGTCAAGACACTGGTGGATGCCGGACCGGACGCCATTCAGTTGACGGTGGGCCAAGCACGTCACCTACAGGGGATTCGGGGCAAGGAAAGGCCAGCGCTGGTGTTACGAACGGATGTGGCCAATATCTACGGGAAGGAATTGCCGGAGACTTCGTTCAGTTTGATGATCGAGGAGACGATGTTGCAGGCGGTGCGGCTTGATGCGGCGTGCGTCTGCGTGAATCTTTTTCAGATTCCAGGAGCTCCGGAAGTGCACGGTCAGTGTGTGGAGAATATTTTAAAACTGAAGCCGCAAGCGGATTACTACGGGATGCCCATGATGATCGAGCCTCTGGTGTTTCGGCCGAACGAGGAGGCGGGCGGTTACATGGTAGACGGGGAGTTGGAGAAGATTACCCATTTGGTGCGTCAGGCCGTCGAGCTGGGAGCTGATATCATCAAGGCGGATCCGACGGATGATGTTTCGGAGTATCATAAGGTCATTGAGGTGGCTTCTGGCATCCCGGTGTTGGTGCGCGGGGGAGGAAAGGTTTCCGATGAGGTGATCTTGCAGCGGACGCGTGACCTCATTGCCCAAGGGGTATCGGGAATTGTCTATGGCCGAAATGTCATTCAGCATCCTGATCCGAGAAAGATTACGCAAAGTCTGATGGATATCGTACATGGTGATGATCGATAAGTTGACATCGCTGTTGGGCGCGGGGGATGTGCTGACGGAGCAGGAGGATTTGGTGTCGTATAGTTTCGACGGGACGGCGACATTCCGGCAACTACCGCGGGCGGTGGTGTTTCCGCGGACGACGCAGGAGGTGGCGGGGTGTGTGAAGGTTTGCCGGGAGAGCGGGACGCCTGTGATTACGAGGGGGGCGGGTACGGGCTTATCAGGCGGGACGGTTCCGACAGAAGGGGCGGTGGTGCTTTGCCTGGTTCACATGGCGGAGATTCTGGAAGTGGATGCGGCGAATCTCACCTTGCGGGCGGAACCGGGGGCGATCACCGCGGACATTGATGCGGAGGCGGCGAAGCATGGTCTTTTTTATCCGCCCGATCCCGGTTCGATGAAAATTTCCACGATTGGGGGGAACGTGGCAGAAAACTCGGGCGGATTGCGCGGGTTGAAGTACGGGGTGACACGGGATTATGTCATGGAGGTGACGGTGGTGTTGCCGGATGGAGAGGTGGCTGCTTTTGGAAACAGATGCGTGAAGGATGTAGCGGGATATTCGATGAGGGATCTTTTCATCGGTTCGGAGGGAACGCTGGGGATCATCACGGAAGTTTTGCTGAAGCTTTTGCCAAGGCCGGAGGCCCGGAGGACCATTTTGGCGACTTTTGCTTCGATGGAGGCAGCGGCCGAGACCGTCTCGGCGATCATCGCTGCGCGGATCATTCCGTGCACGCTGGAGTTTCTGGATCAGATGACGATTCGTTGTGTGGAGGACTATACTAAGATGGGGCTTCCGACGGATTGCGCGGCTTTGCTATTGATGGAGACGGACGGGCATCCTGCCGCGGTAGCGGATGAGGCGGAACGGATGGTGGAGATTGCGAGGAAGCATGGGGCAAGGGAAGTGAAGACGGCGGCGGATGAGGCGGAGTCGCTGCAGTTGGCATCGGCCCGGAGATCGGCATTTTCGGCTTTGGCGAGAGTGAGTCCGACGACGATCCTGGAAGATGTCACGGTGCCGCGTTCGTGTCTGGCGGAAATGGTGGCGTATATTGCAGAGACGGCAAGAAAGCTGGAACTCACCGTGGGGACCTTCGGGCACATGGGGGATGGGAACTTGCATCCAACGTTTCTGACGGATGAGCGAAATTTGGAGGAGATGAAGAAGGTGCATCAGGCGCTGGATTTGATCGTTAAGAAAACGCTTTCATTGGGCGGAACGATCACGGGTGAGCATGGAGTGGGGCTGGCGAAGAAGCCGTGGCTTCGGGACCAATTGGGCGATGTTTCGCTGGGGTTGATGAAGAAATTTAAGGAGACCATTGATCCGGAGAATCTCCTGAATCCGCACAAGATTTTTGACTGATGCGTTTAAAGGAAATGGATTTTTCGGTGCTGCAGCAGTGCATGCATTGCGGGATGTGTTTGCCGACGTGTCCGACGTATGACACGACGAAGCGGGAGAGAAATTCGCCGCGCGGGAGGATCTCGTTGATGCGGGCGATTGCGACGGATGATTTGGAGATGGCTGAGGGATTTGCGGATGAGATGTCGTTTTGTCTGGGATGTCTGGCTTGTGAATCGGCGTGTCCGGCGGGGGTGGACTATGCGGGTTTGTTTGAGGCTTCGAGGGCGGATATTGAGGAGAAAGGATTGAACAAGGGATTGGGCCGGAAGCTGGTTCGCTTTGGGACGTTGGAGTTCCTTTTCATGCGGCCGCGTTTGCTGCGCTGGGCCGGAAGAGGGATGCGCTTATGGCAGAAGCTGGGAGCGGCGAAATTTTTGCCTGCGAGGCTGAGGGCATTGGAGCGGCAGGCTCCAGAGATTGGGGAGAGATTCTCGAATGAATTGATTGAGCCGATTGAGGGGGAAGGGAAATGGAAGGTTGCGATGCTGACGGGGTGTGTGCAGGACCTAGCGTATGCGGAAATCAACCGGGACACAGTCGATGTTTTGGTCGCGAATGGTTGCGAGGTTCACACTCCTCCGGTGCAACCGTGTTGCGGTTCGATTCATGCGCATAACGGGGAAGAGGAGATGGCGCGGGCGAATGCGAGGCGGTTGTTGGATCTGCTGCCGCCGGATTCGTTTGATGTGATTATTTCAAACGCGGGAGGATGCGGTTCGCATATGAGACATTTTGCGAAATTGTTGCCGAATGATGGGCGAGCGAAGGAGTGGGATGCCAAAGTGCGAGATATTCATGAGTTTTTGGTGGAGGTGAAAGTGAGGCCTCCAATGGCGGCTCCATTTGAAGAGAAAGTGAGGGTGACCTATCACGATTCCTGTCATCTAGCGCATGGGCAGAAGGTGGTTTTACCGCCGAGGATGGTGATCGATTTGATGCCGGGAGTGACGCGGGTGGAGTTGAAGGAATCGGACTGGTGTTGTGGGTCGGCGGGAGTGTATTCGCTGACGCAGCCGGAGCAGTCGCGGCTTTTGTTGGAGAGAAAAGCTGGTCACATTCGTGCGACGGGAGCGAAAATATTGCTGACCGCAAATCCGGGGTGTCATTTGCAGATTCAGAACGCGATGCCGGAGCTTAATGTTCTGCATCCGGTGACCCTCTTAGCCAAAGCTTATCGAAATGAATGTTAATATAGGAATTATTGGAGGCGGCTTGATGGGCCGGGAGATCACTTCAGCTTTTGCTCGTTGGTGTGCCTTGGTTGATATGCCGGTGACGCCGGTGTTGAAGGCGGTGGCGGATTTGAACCCGGAGGTTTTGGAGTGGTTTGAAAAGATTCCTTCGGTGACGCAGCGGGTGAGTGATTATCGCGAGCTGTTGGCGAACGATGAGATCGAGGTGGTCTATGTGGCGGTTCCGCATCACCTGCATAAGGAGATTTACCTTGATGTCCTGAAGGCGGGAAAAGACCTGTTTGCAGAGAAGCCTTTTGGAATTGATTTGAAGGCGGCGGAGACGATCTGCGAGGTGATTGGGGAGACGGGGCGGTTTGTCCGATGTTCTTCGGAGATGCCATTTCTACCGGGCGGACAGCGGGCATTTGAAGTGGCGAGATCGGGGAAGTTGGGCAGAGTGCTGGAAGTGGTGTCGGGATTTCATCACGCCAGTGATTTGGACCCGACAAAGGCGGCGAATTGGAAGCGAATTTCGGCAACCTGTGGTGAGGGAGGAGTTTTGAATGATCTCGGAATGCATGCGTGTCATTTGCCGCTCAGATTGGGCTGGGCTCCGAAGAGGGTTTTTGCCCAGCTCCAGAAGGGATATCCCGAAAGGCCGGACGGGAGAGGTGGGAAAGTTGATTGCGACACCTGGGATAATGCGCTGGTGCACGGGTGGTCGGAGATTGACGGGGCGGAAGTGCCGGTGCGACTTGAAATGAAGCGTTTGCAGCCGGGGGCGACGAACACGTGGTTTATTGAGATCCGCGGAACTGAAGGTGGGGTGAGGTATTCGACGGCAGATACGAAGGGGCTTTGGCTTTTTGAAAGGGAAAAGGAGCAGTTCTGGAAGCGGAGCGAGTTGGGATTCGAGACGGCGTTCAAGACGGTGACGGGAGGGATTTTTGAAGTGGGGTTTGCGGATGTCATTCAGCAGATGTGGGCTTCATTTTTGCTGGAACGGGAGGGGTTACTGGACGGGAGATTTGGGTGCGCCACACCGGATGAAGCTTTGGAAAGTCATCGGATCTTTGCGGCGGCTTTGGCATCGCACGAGAACTCGGAAGTTGTGGAGTTATGAGAGAGGGGATTTTGGCGGCCGGAAACTTTATCGTGGACCGGGTAAAGGTGATTGACGGGTATCCGGAGCAGGACACGCTCGCGAACATTCTTTCGGAGACGGCATCGAATGGCGGAGGGCCGTTCAACGTGCTGATGGATTTGGCAAGGATGGGCGTAAAATATCCGTTGTTCGCAGCGGGATTGATTGGAGACGACGCTGACGGACAGTGGATTTTAGAGCACTGCGCGCAGTATGGGATCGATGCGAAGGGTCTGGGAAGATCCGGGGGGTTACCCACGTCATATACTGATGTGATGACGGTGGAGCCGACGGGGAGAAGGACTTTTTTTCACCAGCGTGGAGCGAACGCAGGGTTTGAAGGAGCAGGGGTGGATTTCAGGAAAGCGAAGGCTCGGATTTTTTATCTGGGGTATTTGATGCTGCTCGATCAGCTGGATTCATTTGGAGAAGATGGAAGGACGACTGCCTCGCACCTTTTAGAAAGAGCAGGGCGAGCCGGAATGGTGACGGCGGTGGATTTGGTTTCGGCCAGTCACGAGAAATTTGGGGAGATTGTGCGAAGTTCGATCCCGTTTATGGATGTGCTTTTTCTGAACGAGATCGAGGCTGGGAGGATTTTGGGAAGGGAGATTGATGAATTGGAAGGGGCGGCGAGGGAGATCTTGAATGAGGGGGTCAGGAAGATGGTGGTGGTACACACGGAGAACCATGCGGTCGTAGTGACGACCGAAGGAGAGGTGTTTTGTCAGGATTCGGTGAAGGTGCCAAATGAGGAAATTGCGGGAGCGAACGGAGCTGGCGATGCGTTTGCCGCAGGTTTTCTTCACGTTCTGCACGAGGGGGGAGGTGTGGCGGAAGCGCTGGAGAACGCGGTTCGGATTGCGGCACAGAGTTTGAGGGATGCGACTCCCTCAGGGGGAGTGAGGGAGATTTGAGGAAGAAGGGGAGACCATTGTTCTCCTCTTAGCCTAGCTCAGGTCAGACTCGCGAGTTTCACCATCGACGTTGGTTTGCCAGTAGTGGCTGGATTCGACGTGGAGACAGGTGAGCCAGCCGCCGCGACCGACGTCGGTGTCGATATTTATGGCGTGGCCGAGGTTGAGGGGGAGGTGAGGGGATTTTTGAGCGGTGTGGCCGCAGATCATGATCTTGCCGGATTGGTGGGGGAGCGGAGTGCCAAATTTTTTGTGAATGAGGGTAAAAGGGTGTTGTTTGGAGACGGAAATGTCGTGCTCCAGATTGGCGTGAACGAAGATGTGGGTGTCGGTTTCGTAGGAGGGTTGGGTGTGACGGACGAAGTCCCAGTGGGAATCGGGGACGGCGTCGAATCCATCGGGACCGTAAGATTCCAGAGTGGCACCGCCTCCCCAGGCTTCAAGCCAGTGGGCGAGATCAGTTTTGTCGATGGAGGAGAGCAGAAATTTTTCCTCATGGTTGCCGTGGAGGAAGGTCGCGTTGTATTGTTCCTTAATTCTAATGAGGAATTCGATGACTCCCTTGGAGTCGGGGCCACGATCAACGTAGTCGCCGACGAAGATGAGGTGGTCTTCCGGTTGAGGGGCAATGACTCGGATCATTTGCTTCAGGGGGTCGAGGCTGCCGTGGATGTCGCTGATGACAAGTGTTCTCATAATGCTCGCCCGAGGGGTAACGGTTTGCGTGCCGAGAGTTAAGCACAGAAATCGAGAAAAATGGGGGAGCCTAATCGTGTCTCATTTGCCTTTTCCGTCAAAGGGCCGCAGAGCGTCAGCTGGAAGCCGAATGGAATTTGGATGACAAGTGCGTGATTGAGAGCGACCTGGAGCTGATTAAGATCGTCGTTAGCAATGTTCTTGAGAATGCCGTGACCTATGCCGCTGAGGGCACCCAGGTTTCGGTGACAACGAGGTGTGTGGCCGATGGGATCCAGCTCTTCATCGGAAATTTAATTGAAGATCTGAACATCGGAGCCAGGGAGCTCGCCAGATTTTTTGATCCTTTTTATCGGAAAGACCAATCACGGGACATGAAGGGGAATCACTCTGGTATTGGCCTGAGTTTTTGTCGTGAAATTATGGATCTCCTCGAAGGAGAGATCACGGTATCTCAGGCTGAGTCGGAGGGAATTGTCTTCAAGATTGTGATTCCTGCAATTTCAATTCCTTGAGCGCCTTATTGGCTGCTGAACTTCTCGAAAGCTGCCGCTACCTCGGATGCCTTGGGTTTTTCGGAGAGTTCGACTTCCAGCAATTCATTGACGAGTTCGCCGCTGAGTTTCTCGATCTCGGCGGTCAGTTCTTCGTTCACTTGGTCGGCCCCGTCACCCAGCTTCTTGCGGCGGGATAACAGGTCTGCATCCTGGTCTGTCAGGGTGTTCATTTTGCCAACTGCCGCCGAAGCATCCCCATCGTCGTTGAAGGTCTCCAGTGCGAGAAACGCCTCTTTCATAAGCTCGATCTGAGCCGCGGTGATTTGTTCATGAGAATCGGAACGAAGGAGAAGATAGCCTTTCCAAATCAGGGCTGAGAGGGCCCAATGATTTTTCATGAAATGTAATTCTCAATGACGGGCGTAAAAAGTGGACCCTTTTCGTTTGGGTCACAGGCGATGAGCCTGTCGGTTACGGCACAGACTAAAGCCCAGGCTCTGTAGCCGGGCTAGAGGAACTCCTGATAGGTGGGTTTGATGACGAGTTCGGGGACGACGACGTGCTTAGGGAGTTGGGCGATGGCGACGATGAGGGACCCAATGTCCTCGGGATGGACCATGCGGGCTTTTTGTTCGTCGGGGACTTTGACGGGGCGTTCGTCGAGGATGGGGGTGTTGATCTCACCGGGGAAGATGCTGGTGATGCGGATGCCATTCTGGGCTTCTTCGGCATTGATAGCGGAGGCCATGCCGGTGACACCAAATTTTGAGGCGGCGTAGGCCATGCCGGCGAGAGGATAGGCGCGTTTCCCGGCGATGGAGGATATGTTGAAGATGAGGCCGTCCTGCCGTTCGCGCATGGCGGGAAGGGCGGCGTGGATGAGGTTGAAGAAGCCGGTGCAGTTGATGGCGAGGAGTTTGTCAAAATCGGCGGGATCGATTTCACTGACCTTGCGTTTCACGATGTTGACGCCGGCTGAATTGACGAGGATATCGGGCGTGCCGAGTTCGGCGATAAGGGCATCGACGTCCTCGCGGCTTGAGATGTCGCACGGGCGAACGGAGAGGAGGTCTCCGGCGACGGCGTGCAGTTTTTCGGCATTCCGTCCGCAAATGGTGACAGAGCATCCGGCTTCGGCGAGAGCTTGAGCGGTGCCGAGTCCGACGCCGCTGCCTCCGCCGGTGACGATGGCGGTTTTTCCTGAGAGTGGTTTCATTTAGTCGAAGATTGGGGAGAAGGTGTTGAAGGATTTTTCGCCGAAGACGCCGGGGTCGTTGAAGCGTTTGTGTTGGTCGAGAGCGGAGATGGCTTCGAGTTCCTCGCTGGTGAGGGTGAACTCGAAAAGTTCAAAATTTTCGCGGAGGTGGTCGAGCGACTGGGTCTTTGGAATGGGGAGGGTGCCGCGTTGCATGGCCCAGCGGAGGGCGACCTGGGCGGTTGATTTATGGTGGGCTTGGGCGATTTCTTCGAGAACGGGATTGGCGAGGAGGCGTTCGGATTCGGTCGCCATGCCGAGGGGGAGGTAGGAGTCGGCGCCGAAGGGAGAGAAGGCGGTGACGGCAATGTCTTGCTCCTGACAATAACGGAGGAGAGTATTTTGGCAGAGGTAGGGATGCATCTCGACTTGAAGGACGGCGGGTTTGATTCGCGCGTAGGAAAGGACATCGCGGATGAGGCCGGTGGTGAGATTGGAGACTCCGATCTTTTTGGTGAGTCCGGCATCGACGAGTTCTTCCATGGCGCGCCAGGTGTCGGCGTAGGGGACTTTAATAGGGGACATGGCATCGCATCCGGCGGTCCAGCCGGGAGGATACATTTTGTCGAAAGGGACGTATTCGAGGGCGATGGGGAAGTGGATGAGGAAGAGGTCGAGTTGCTCGAGGCCAAGATCGGAGAGGGTGCGTTCGCAGGCGGCCCGGACGTGTTGGGGTTCGTGGTAGGTGTTCCAGAGCTTGCCGGTGACCCAGAGGTCGTCGCGGCTGCAGAGTCCGGCATTGAGGGCGCTGGCGATGCCTTTGCCGACGAGGGATTCATTTCCGTAGTCGGCGGCGCAGTCGAGATGACGGTAGCCGATTTCGATGGCTTGATGAACAATCCGGGGGGTGAGTTCTTCGGGGATTTTCCAGGTGCCAAGACCGGGCGAGGGGAGGGCGGAGCCATCGGGAAAGAGGTGGGCGGACATTGCCTTTGCAGCTTAGGAAATGACCGGGGCCTTGGGCTACAAAAAAGCCACCCGCCGATACTAGTGAGGTAAAAGCGGGTGGCCGAAAATGGAAAGTGCCAGAAAGCCACGGCAATGAGGGACAAGCTGCGGCTGCTACGTTTCCGTCCTGACCGGGTCCACAAGCCCAAACTCCGTGACTCCTGACGAGTGAGGGATTAAGGGAGAGCGGGGGGAAGGGCAATGATTTTTATTTTGCCACTACTCATATCATCAACTTTAGGAATGCTTCACGACCATCATGATAATCCGAAGGGTGGCGCCGATCAGGAAAAAGCCACCCAGAAGAGCCTCCCCGAGCGGGTGGTCGAGAGAGAGGTTCCTTTCAGATTGAGGGGCTTTTTGCTGGGGAGAAACTTTTTTAAGTTCTCCGATCGGCAGGATCCTTTGAGGGAGGGGGGGCTTTGTGGCAGAAACAAAATTGGAATTTCCGGCTACTTTGAGAGGGAGTTATTTGGCGGCGTTCCAGAAGACGTCCATTTGCTCCAGGGTGGCGTCTAGGAGGGTGATGTTGTCCTTTTTGAGGCCTTTTTCGATTTGGTCGAAGCGGTGGAGGAATTTTTCGTTGGTGCCTTCGAGGGCGACTTCGGGGTCAACGCCCAGTTTCCGCGCAAGATTGGTGACGATGAAGAGGAGGTCTCCGATTTCGGCCTGGAGTTCACGAGAGGCGGGGGTGCCCTCCTGGTGCTTTGCGAGTTCCTCGCGGACTTCGGCGAGTTCTTCGTCGATCTTTTCGGCGATGCCGGTGGTGTCGGGCCAATCGAAGCCAATTTTACCGGCCTTTTTTTGAAGTTTGGCGGCACGAAGAAGGGCTGGGAGGCCCTTGCCTACGCCGTGGAGGTAGGGTTTTTCTTCGTGGCCTTTTTCGGCGCGTTTGATGTCTTCCCACTGGGAGAGGACGCCATCGGTGCTGTCGACTCGGGAGTCGCTATAGACGTGGGGGTGGCGGCGGACGAGCTTGTCGCTGATGCCTCGGGCGATCTCGTCGAGATTGAAGCGGTCGTTTTCCTGCGCAAGTTCAGCGTGGAAGACGACTTGAAGAAGGAGGTCGCCGAGTTCTTCCTGGAGGTTTTCCTGATCACCGGAGCGGATGGCCGCGACGGTTTCGTAGGTTTCCTCGATGAGATTTGAGACGAGAGATTCGTGGGTTTGCTCGGCATCCCACGGGCAGCCGCCGGGAGCACGAAGACGATGCATGATGGCGCGGAGGCGTTCGATTTGACGGCCCGGTTCGGCGCAGCGGATCATTTCATCGTCGGTCATTTATTTTTGCGGGCTTTGTTGAGGATTTCCTTTTCTTTAGCGGTGAGGGATTGGATACCCTGCTCGCTGATCTTGTCGAGAATGCGGTCGACTTCCTTCGTGAGCGCGATGGGTGAGTGGGTTTCCCCACGGACGATGGTGGCATTGCGGCTTTTTCTTTTTTTTGGTCCTTTGTCTCCGATTTGGGAGAGGCGGATGACGAAGTCCTTGAGTGAGGGAATCTTAAGAACGGCGAGGCCGAAGAAAGCGCCGCCAAGGTGTCCGGCACTGCCACCGGCGTTGTGCCAGTTGAAGATGACGCCGAGGGCTTCGATTGTGAAATAGACAAGGGCCAGGGTTCTCATCCTCATTGGGATGACAAAGAAAAGAAGGACCCGTGCTTCCGGTGCAATAAAGTAAAAAGCGGCGAGAATTCCGAACAGTCCTGCCGAAGCTCCAACCATGGGGAGCCCCGGGAAGTAGCCATCGAGGAAGCCGGGCATGAAGAAGAGGAGGACGTAGAAGAGAGCGCCTGCGATTCCACTAAGGAGGTAGAAAGTGAGGTAGGCTCGACTGGTCATCCATCGTTCGATGTGGGGTCCAAAGAAAAAGAGACCGATGCCGTTTGCAATGAGATGACCAGAATCCGCATGAAGGAACTGAAAGGTCAGGAATCGCCAGATTTGGAATTCGTAAATCGCCTTCTGAATACTGAATTGCCCGAGATTCTGGAGAAAAATCTGCTCACCGGGCCCGGTCATGAGAACTTGAAGAAAAAGGATTCCTGCGTTGATGATCAACAGCCATTTGGTCACCGGTGCTCCCTCGAAAGCCCCGGGCATACCGGGGGGCCGGCCGCCGTGGCCGGGCTGCATGTAGTCGCGATCATTGTATCCCACACGGAAGAGGTAGCAGTGATTGCAGGGTCAGGAAAATGAAACTTTTTCTGGAGGCGATTCCGGTTTCAACTTCTTTCTGATGACTTTGAGCGATTTGGGATGGAATGACTTCTTTGAGGCGGCCTTTAAAACGGCTGCGAAGGAGGGGTGGGTTGCCGGTCGTTTGATTCGTGAGACCAAGATTAACTTCTCGGCATTGCTCGATGAGGGGGATGAGGTGGATTGTGTGGTTGGTGGGAAAGTTTGGCACGATGCTTCGTGCGATGCCGAGCTCCCGGCGGTGGGTGATTGGGTCGCGATTGAATTGGGGGCGGGGGAGAACGACGAGCATATCATCCGAGCACGGCTTCCGAGGAAGACCTGCTTTTCGCGCAAAGCTCCGGGCAAGAGTAGCGAGGAACAAGTGATGGCGGCCAATGTGGATATTGTGGTGGTCGTCACTGATGCGGGGGCAGACTTCAATCTCCGGCGAATGGAGCGTTATTTCATGATTGTCCAGAAGAGCGGTGCGCGGTGCGTGGTGCTGGTGAATAAATCGGACCTTTTTGAGGAAGAGGTGAATGAGAAGGCTCGTGCGGAGATTCAAGAGCTTTCTCCGGAGGCATCGGTTTTTGTCACGAGTGCGCCTCGGCACGAAGGGTTGGAGGTTCTCAAGTCCTTTCTTGATCCCGGAGTCACCCTAACGATGGTGGGATCGAGTGGAGTTGGGAAATCAACGTTGGTGAACCAGTTGCTGGGCGAGGAATGGTTGTGGACGGGGGAAGTGAATGAGGTGACGGGGAAGGGGCGTCATACTACGGTGGCACGGGAGTTGGTGGTCTTGGAGAACGGGGGGATGTTGGTCGACAATCCGGGAATCCGCGAGGTGCAGATGTGGACGGATGAGGATACCTTGCGGGATAGCTTTGTGGATGTGGAGGACTTGACGCAACAGTGCAAGTTTCGGGACTGCAAGCATCAGGCTGACAAAGGGTGCGCGATCGAGGCCGCAGTGAAGGCGGGGGAACTTGACCAAGCCCGCTACGAGGGGTTTTTGAGATTGGATGAAGAAATTGAAGAACTGAATCTACGACGCAAAAAGCGTCAGATGATTGTCGAGCGCTGGAGCAAGCGGAACAATCGGGTGAAAGCCCGAAACCGAGAGGACCGGATCGAGCTTGAGAAGGAGCAGCGGGGAGAGCTGTAAGACTCCGGTCTATTGCGTGCGCCCGCGTTGCCAGCTGTCGACGCGCCCGTTGAGGAACTTCACCCAGGCGGCGGGGTAGGGAATATAGCTGACGCTGCTGCCGAAGCTGTTGTAGGGGTAGAAGCCGCGATGCCGGCCGCGGCGGCCATACCCTCCCCATCCGTAGCCATCGTAGAGCGATTGATGGTAGACGGGAGCGAGGCCGTTGTAGGTCCACTTCTCGATGGTCTTTCCTTTTTCCTGGCCTTCGGCCTGTGAATCGGAATTTCCCCAGGCCAGGTAGACGGCGCGGGTGGACATGCCGTTTTCGATTTTACCGCTTTCGACCAATGCTTGATGTCGTGGGCTGAGGGAGCTGTAGAGTTTTGGATTTTCTTCGATACGCTTGACCGGTGTGCTGGAGCTGCAGCTGACCGCCAAGAGGGCGAGGACTGAAAGGAGGAAGATCTTCATGGCGGGGGAGTCTAAATGCGCTGCGAAGGCGGTGCAACTGGTTTTGAATTCACGAAATTTTGATTTGTGGCCGAGGGAATCACGGCGATGATCGTCTTATGTCCATTGAGATCGAATATTGCGAGCAATGAAACTACCGTCCTGAAGCCGACCGTGTGTCGGCTGAGATTGAGAGAACGACCGGCCAGAAAGTTGACCTCGTGGGAGGTGGTGGCGGGATTTTTGAAATCCGTCGCGATGGAGAAGTGATCTGGAAAAAAGAAGACAGCGGCCACTTCCCGAAACCGGGAGAAGCGGCTGAGTTGTTTTAGTGGGGAATCATCTCATCGATCCGGTCTTGGGTTGGCCGGGGAGGGGGGTGTGTGACTTTTCGATGATGGCTTCCATCTCCTTGACGAGTTCGGGCATTTGGTTGGCGAGGTTATTTTTCTCGAATGGATCGGCGTCGAGGTTGTAGATTTCGAGGGGCTTCATGCCTGCTTTATGGCCTTTGGGGGCCTTTTTGAAATTACGGTAGGCTTTCCATTTCCCCTTCCGGACGGCTTGGGAGAAAATGGATTGGTTCTGACCTTTGCAGAATTCGAAGTAGAGGTGGTCGTGGGGCTCTTGCCGTGACCCGGGGCCGCGAAGAGTGGGAAGGAATGAGATGCCATCGCTTTGATCGGGCACAGGCAGGTCGATAAGTTCACACATGGTGGGGAGGACATCCCAAAAAGCACTGATGTGATCGGTGGTTCTTCCGGGTGCAATGACGCCGGGCCAACGGGCGAGCATGGGAGTGCGGATTCCTCCTTCGTGCATGTCGCGTTTGTGTCCGCGGAGGCTGCCGGAGGAATTCCAAAACTTGGGATCATGACCGCCTTCAAGGTGAGCTCCGTTGTCGCTGGTGAAAATGACGAGCGTGTTGTCATCGATGCCGAGTTTTTTGAGGAGGGCGAGAATGTTGCCGATTTGGTTGTCGAGATTTTCGATCATGGCGGCGAAGCCGGCGATAGGATTGATTACGTCTTCGCACGTTTCGGTGCCATTGCCGCCGTGAACGGTGTATTTGCCGATAAGGTGATCGAATTCAGGGTAGATCTTGCGCCATTTTTCGTGGAGATGCTTGGGCGCATGCATCGCGGCGTGTGGGACGGCAGTGGGGATATAGCAGAAGAAGGGCTTTTGGGCTTTTGCGCTGCGCTCGATGAACTTCATGGAGTGATCCATGATGAGGTCGTGGACGTATTTTCCTTTTTTGAGGGGGATTTCCTTTCCGTTGTGGACGTAGGTTGTGGGGTAATAAGTGTGTGCGATGGCTTGGCTCTTCCAGCCGCAGAATTCGTCGAAGCCGTGGGTGAGGGGATTGGGCTTTCCAGGTTTGTGGGTGTGGCCGAGGCCCCATTTTCCGTATGCTCCGGTGGCATAACCGGCGTGTTTGAAAACTTCGGGGAGGACGACTTGATGGGGATCGAGGAGGCCATCGGCTTCGCCAATGTTACCGCGAACGGCGACTTTTCCGGGGTGTTGACCAGTCAGGAGCACAGCGCGTGACGGGCTACAAACAGTATTGCCGGAGTAGTGGGCTGTGAACTTGATGCCCTCGGTGCCAATGCGGTCGATGTTGGGAGTTTTAAATTCCTTCTGGCCATAGATCGAGAGGTCACCAAGGCCGAGGTCATCGGCGAGAATGTAGATGACGTTGGGCTTCTTCTCCGCGAAAAGAATTCCGGGGGAAAGTGCCAGGAAAAGGAGAATCTTCTTCATGAAAGAGAGCTTTCCCGATCAGGAAGAATTCGTCCAGTTATTCCGAGGCGGTGGGGATGCGGTTGCCAAAGAATTTGGGAGGGTGGGAGTATTCCGACTTGTCACACTTAAAACAGGAGAGTCGGGCCTTGGTGGGAAGAAGGCCTTCGGTGATCGATGGCGCGATCTTTCGCAAGAAACGGCTGAATCATCCCGGGCCGATTTTGAGGGCGAAGCGAATGTCGTAGCCGTTGCCACAGTGTTCCGGAAGAGCAACTTGTCCCCTATAAGAAACGGGTGGTTTTGGAAGGGCTTGCGCCGAGCTCTTTTTGAGAGGTGGGGACGAGGTGGAGTGCGGTTGATCTAGCGATTGGCTTTTAGGGACCGGTTGGTGGGCTA
>JAPKDJ010000150.1 GCA_026421245.1 Akkermansiaceae bacterium
GGGCCGACGGCGTTGGCGAAGAATCCCGTCTTTTTGTCAAAGCCCGCGAGTTCCTTGCCATCCATTTTTTCAAGTTCCGGTTTGTAGTCCCAGGTATCGACCTGGCTGGGCCCGCCATTGATGAAGAGCCAGATGACGGACTTTGCCTTGCCATCGAAGTGAGCGATTTTTGGAGCAAGGGGATCGTCGGATCTAAGGAGTCCCTCCTGTGCGAGCAGAGTGGTCAATCCAAGGCTTCCAAAGCCGGCTCCGGCGGTTTGGAGCCAGTGACGTCGGGTATAGTGATCGGAGTGATTCATGGGAGGTAGACGAATTCGTTGAGGCTGAACATGATCTGGCAAAGGTCGGCGAGGGCTAGTTGGCCTGCATCTTTGTTCCCAGAGTAGGAAGCGGACTGGGCGTCAAAGAAGGCCCGGTTGTCGGTAAGTTCGGAAGGGGAAGGGTCGCGTCCGAGAGTGCGGAGATAGAGTTGCCGGATGGCGGTGTCCGGGTCGGTGGGATCGAGTTTGCTCGCGAGCGCTCGGGCCCACTTGACGACCTGGAGATTGTTCATGAAGAGAAGGGCTTGCGGAGCAATGGTGGTACTAGGCCGGCTGCCTTGACTGGCGAGAGGTTCGGGTTGGTCGAAAACCTGCATCATGGGGACGAGGCGGCTGCGCTTGATCATAAAGTAGATACTGCGGCGGCGATGGCCTTCGTCGAGGGTGCCGGGGCCAAACATCTGGGGGTCCAGTTGTCCGGCGGCAGCGAGGATGGAATCGCGAACAACCTCGGCTTCCAATCGACGCGGAGTGAAGCGCCAGAGAAGTTTGTTGTCGGGGTCGATGGCCGCTTTCTCAGCCGAGGGGTCGCTGCTTTGAAGCCAGGTCGAGCTGAGGAGGATGTCGCGGTGGAGTGATTTGAGGTTCCAGCCATTGGCGATGAGTTTTTGGGCAAGGTGATCGAGAAGTTCGGGATGAGACGGGAGGACGCCTTGCAAGCCGAAGTCGTTGGGAGTGGCCACGATGCCGCGCCCGAAGTGATGGTGCCAGACGCGGTTCACGACAACGCGGGCGAGGAGATGTCCGGCGCCGTTTTCGATATCGGTGATCCAATTGGCGAGACTACGACGTCGGTAGCTGGTGCGGGTCCAGTCGGCGGGCGGAGTTTGTTGCCAGTCGGCAGTGGTCTTGTCATTGCGCATGAGGACCTGAAGATAGCCGGGTTGCGCGACGCCTTTTTTTTGGTTGGGGTCTCCGCGGCTCAAGAAGTGGGTTTCAGGATAGAAGTGGGGGAAGCCCCGTCCGTCGGCGTTGTGTTTGGTGGGCGGGAAGCCTTCGCTGGTGACCTGGACTTTGGCGATGGTGGATTGTGGTTTGGCGGCGAGAGATTTTCGAGTGCGATCGTTGAGGGTTTTCCATTTTGGGTCGCTGTTGACGAAATGGAGGAAAAGGGGTTTACGATGGTGGTCGAGGAGGTGCCCGGTGAGGAGGGCTTTGAGTGCCTGATCGAGTTGAAGATTTCTGCCGCCTCCGACTATGACCGGAGGTGAGGATTTGTCGCTGACCGAGACCCGGAATCGTCCCAAGCTGTGCTGTCCGTTTGTGGAAAATTTCAGGCGGATCTCGAGGACTTCGTTAATCTTGAGTTGGAGTGGTTCGGCGAGTTGAAAAACGGCTGCCTGATCCTTGCCGATGCCTCCTGCGTCGACGGCCCAGCCGCTGCTGGTGAGATCGCCATCGATGGAGGAAGCAACTGAGAGGTTTGTGGTGTTTTGTTGATGGGTGGCCTTGGCGGAGGTGAGTTTGACCGGATTTGTTTTTTGCTTCGGACGGGAGACAAAGAGCTGGAGATCGGTGAGGGCAAAGTTGCCATTGCTGGCGCGACCGGGTCCGGTGTGCTTCATCGAGGAATGTGTCAGGGCCTCGATTCGCAAGTGACGAATTTCCTGGGGCCCGGGATTCGCTTTGAGAAGGTAAGTTTCGCTGGAAGGAGTCATTCCTGAGGCAAGAAGGGAGCCATCTGGCTGAGCCGTTAACTTGGTGGTGGCTTGATCGGAGCGGGCTTCCGCAAAGTCGAGGGTGCTCCACTCATCCGGAGTGACGGATGAGGGAGCTTTGGTCTTGAGCCATTGGTGAAAAGCCGTCCGGGTGTCTGGATGAGCCTCGTAGGTTGAGAGTGCGGCGGTGGCTGCTTGATAGCCGGCCTGCCACTTCTGCATCGTTTCGGCGTGCGAATTCGAGTCAATGGGGATGTCGACTTCGCTGCGGATGGTAGAGGTGAAGATAGAGACGAATTGGTAGTAGTCTTTGACGGGAATGGGATCGAATTTGTGGTCGTGGCAGCGGGCGCAGCCGATGGTAAGCCCGAGCATGGCGGTGCCGGTGGTTGCGGCCATATCGTCGAGTTCATCGTAGCGGGCGCTTTCGAATTCCTTCTCGGTGAGTTGGGTGGGGAAGACGCCGGCTCCGAGGAATCCGGTGGCCATCATGGCGAGGGGATTTTCCGGAGCGATCTCGTCGCCCGCGAGCTGCCAGCGCACGAATTGATCCCAGGGCATGTCGGAATTGAGGGCTTTGATGACGAAGTCGCGGTAGTGGAAGGCGTATTTTCGGTCGTAGTCCTGCTCGAAGCCGTGGCTCTCGGCAAAGCGGGCGGCATCGAGCCAGTGACGGGCCCATCGTTCGCCGTAGTGGGGACTGGCGAGGAGATCGTCGATGAGTTGAGCGTGGGGTTTTGAAAGGGCGGCTTTCAGTTGCTCGGGAGTCGGGGGGAGCCCGATAAGAGACAGGTAGGCGCGGCGGATACGGGCGTGATCAACGGCGGGGGGATTTGGGGTGAGTTTATTTTCGGAAAACTTTGCGAAGACGAAGTGGTCGATCTTGGTTTGAGGCCAGGAATCATTGGTTGCAGGTGGAGCGGAATTCGAGAGCGGTTTAAAAGACCAGAACTCGCGGTCACTTTCGGTGACCCTCATCTCGGCGGGTTTGCTCCGGTCCTTTACTAGGAGTGGTTTGTCGTAGGGGGCACCGAGGGCGATCCATTTTTGAAAGTCGGCGATGAGGGCATCGGGGAGTTTGGCCTTTTTTGAGGGCATCTCCGGTTCTTCTTCGTGGCGGATGAGCTTAAGGAGGTAGCTTTTGGCCGGATCTTCGAGGTTGATGGCGTCGTCGGTCTCCCCCCCTTCGAGGAGGAGTTCGCGGGAGGAAAGATCGAGGCCGGAGCGAACTTTTTCGTCGCCGTGGCATTTGAGGCAGTTCTCGATAAGGGCGGGGCGGATGGTCTTTTGGAAAAGAGCCGTGCCAACCTTCATGCGTCCCGTGTGATTGGAGGGGAGATCTTCGGCAGCTGCAGGGAGTGTGAGAAGGAGAGCTGCGAGAAGGGGAACCAGCTTTGGCATATCTCGGTTACTGTTTCACAGATCGAGGGGGCTTGGACAGGACGAAGTCCGCAGATTGTTGTTACTGGAGGCTCCGATTCACGGAGCATCATTTTCCCGCAGGTCGGCGAATAATCTCCGCTTTCGCCAACTTTAACCAAAATGTTGGGAATGGTGCGTCTTCCCGATGGCAGATCGCGACCAGGCCGGTCGCACGGTCAAAGTTCTGATGAAACTTTGGGAAACCAACAGATTGTTGGTTCTATCCCAAGCGACGGATCCAATGAAAAACCTGATCCATAACGGATTATGGATTTCTCCTTTTTCGGAGGAAGTCAGACTGAGCACTGAAACTGAACACTTTTGAGTGTTCCCCGAATCCTTTACGCCTGATTCCTGAAGCTTGAGAAAGTGGGACTTTTCGTGGTTCAAGAAGTAGGAAACGGGGATCAGGGTGCAGGTTACAGGGGACACGCCACCGGTGGGGTGCGGTTTTTTGGGTGGGTTGGTCTGTATATAATAGGGTGCTGAGAAAAAAATTGAACGGCCCATCTGCGGGGACTGCGGGGGCTGTTTTCTTAGTTCTTTTAGAGTTTATATAGACACACCACTCAGAGGGACCGCCGAATTGCGGGAATACCCCCCGCAGCCCCCGCACTTTTCGAGAGATGAGCCATACAGCAGCCAGCCAGCGGAGTCTTACCGGTAGTAGTAGTAGTTTTTAGAATAGAATATTTTTTAGTTATTGAGGTTATAAACCCAAACTCGGCGAAAAGCACTCCTCCCGCAGAACTACT
>JAPKDJ010000151.1 GCA_026421245.1 Akkermansiaceae bacterium
TCAAAGGTGTAGTGAACCAATAAATCCGCCTGGGAGGTTCCAAAACCGAAAAGGTTTGCAACTAAAAATAGTAACGTTGATTTCAGGAGTCGATTTTTCATAAAAGGCGTCGGTCTGACTAGTGATTTTCTAATTTTAGAACTCTATCAATGAGTTAGTTCTGGCTGATTTTTAAAGCGCCATGATCTTGGCTAAGTTGATGTTCGCTTTGGCCCCCCTCCGGCCAAACGACATTGATCTTCACAGCAGTTTCCCCTTCTGGAATCGCAAAGTGAACGACTGGGGTCGATTGCGACAGATACCCTCCGCCAGCATAAACTTCATGGGTTGCGACCTTACCAGACGCAAACTCCAATCTTACGCGTGAGCCGATTGCCGTCGAATTTCCTTTCGCCCCGCTCAGACGAATCGCGAGATTCGCTCCCGCAGCTTGATTGCTTCTGAAAACTGAAGCCGGCCCATTGTTACAAGCCACCACAAAATCAAGAACCCCATCGGCATCGAGATCCGCCTGAGTCAAACTTGCCGCATCGCCCGGAACCAGCAAGCCGCTCCGCGCCACCGCGACCGCTTCAAAATTACAGTCTCCGGATCCAAGAAGAAGCTGGCTGAGACCACCTGCCATCCGTCCTGTTTCCACCTGCGGGCTGTGAAAATTCTGCGCAAGATAGATATCAAGGATTCCATCTTGGTTCACATCGCTCACCACGACACCAAACGAAGGCGCAATCTGAGCAATCCGCGGAAGCGCTTTGAAAACAAACTTCGGAGAACCACCGGAAGGCGTCTCATTCATGAAAATTCCAGTCTCAAAAGAAGTCGCCGCAAGCTTCATCGAATCCTTCAATTTCTCGGGTTGGTAAATGTCAGTGAGCGAAGATCCCGCAAACTGTTTGAAACTGGTGAAAGTCTTCCTCAAATGAGGCATGGCATTACTCGAACAGCTCCGCCCGCGTCCTGGATAAAGAACATCATTCTCAAACTCCGCTTCCACGATTCTCTTGCGTCCTCGATTTTCAAAGTCTCCATAGTAGAGCAACACGGGACGCTCCCGAGAAGCGTGATACTTGGTATTGAGACCAAAGTTGGTCGCAACATAGTCGATATCTCCATCACCATCAAAGTCCCCACCTGCGATGCCATTCCACCATCCCGTCAAAGTCGCCGTTCCGCTGCTCTCAGTCACGTCCGTGAGCTCACCTTCTAGGTTCTGGAAAACCCGGATCGATCCCCACTCCTCTGTCAGGAGAAGGTCGACCCAGCCGTCTCCATTGATGTCAGACCAGAGAGCTGAAGTGATCAAACCCGTCACCTTAAGATCCGCCTCCGTAAATTTTCCACCCTCATTGAAAAGCAGAGAACTCGTGGCAGCCTCCGGATATGCTCCGGGAATTTGCCGCCCTCCAACGAACAAATCAACATCACCGTCGCGATCAAAATCAGCACCAACGACCACACCACCACTGACCTTTAAATTCGGGGTGGTCCCATCAGGCGCCCTGCTCAATGAACTTCCATCATTCAAGTAAAGTCGGTCACCCAGCTCCGGGTCACCGCGCTCGAACTCATAGCCCCCACTCACCACATAGAGATCACTGAAACCATTCCCATCGGCATCAAACCAAAGGCCTCCCATATCTTCATGCCCGGCATCGTCTTGCAACGCAGCACAGACCTGAACCTTGAAGACACCATTTCCTTCATTGATCCAAATCCTTCCAGGAGAACCGGCGGCGCCTCCAAGCCAAAAATCGTCGTCGCCATCGCTGTCGATATCCCCCCAAGCCTGCCCGGGCCCAAGACGCGACATCTGATTGGGTAAAAGCGGCTGCTTTGAAAAATCATCGAATTCATTCTCCTGATGGATCGCTCCTTCGAGGGCGCTCGATTCCACAAACATGGGGGCCGGCTTCTTCGAATCACCTGGATCCGGCTGAGCGCCCTCATCCGACTGGGAAATGGTATAGAAACGGTTTGCTTTGACCCTCGTGATTTCCTGACGATCGCCATCGGCCCATTCTATCATGAGGCTCTTCGGCTCTTCTTCTCCAAGCCCAAAGTGCACGAGGGGCTCATTCGAGGCGAGGTAGCCCCGCACCGGAACCAACTGGCGGCTCTGGATGCTTCCATCCGTCAGTTCAAGCGTGACCGAGGCTCCAATTCCAAAGGTATTCTCGCCGGATCCCCGCAAAGCAATTAGCAGGCGATTCCCCACTTGGGCGTTATTACGATAAACGGTGACAGGCTCCCCCAGATTGCAAACGACCAAATCCAGATCTCCATCGCGATCCAGATCAGCATGCACGGTTCCAAAACTCATTCCCACGTGATCGAGTCCCCACTCCTGACTGACATTCTTAAACTGAAGGTCGCCCTCGTTGCGGAATGCCAAATTCTGTTCCCGCAATTCCTCGGTCCCCGCACGAACATGGCGGTCCCACTCGGTTTCCCCGGCCTTCGCCAGGACGGCGGCATTGTCGGACTCATTGAAGTTCTTCGACATCCCGTTTGTCATAAAAACATCGGGCAATCCGTCGCAATCCAAGTCGCTTAACTTGACAGTCCACGTCCAGTCCGAATTGGCCAGACCCGTCATGTGGGCGGCCTCCATTAAACGCTCCCCTCCGGTTCCCAAAAAAAGGGCATTCCGCATATACTGCTGGGGATTTGCGGTGCGCAAAAACTCCGCCTTGGCCCCCATTGAACCCATATTGGTCTTCTGTTTAAAATGGTTGGTGCCCGACATATCGGCGATCAGGAAGTCGGGAAGATTGTCCCCGTTCAAATCTGCAAAATCCGCCCCCATGGAAAACCAGGAAGTATGAGGCGTCACCTCTTTGACCACATCGGTAAATGTCCCGTCACCATTATTTCGATAAACTCGGTCGGGATCATCAAAGTCGTTACCGATCCACAAATCCGTCCAACCATCCGAATTGTAGTCCCACCAGGTTGCCGAGAGCCCAAAGCCGACCCCGTAGATTCCAGCTTCCCGGCTCACATCGGTAAACTTCCCACCATCGTTGCGGAACAGGACATCCGGCTGGCCCACTTTTTGAATCTTAAAAATGGGACGTCCATTTACTCCCTTCCCCGCCTGATACGGGCGAAAATAGTTTACGAGCGTAGGATCGGAAAAGCTGATCTTGACGACTCCATCCTCAACTTTGTCGAACCGCAAAACATCCTCGGATTGTGGCTGCCCCTTGGGAGAGTGGAAGCGATTGGTCAGGAGATAGAGATCTAGGTCCCCATCACGGTCATAGTCACAGAATGTCGGCATGTGACTCGCGCTGAGATGGGCCAGGCCAAATGCCTCGGCCTTCTCGTCAAAGGTCGCGTCACCTCGATTGATAAAGAGCTGGTTGGGGGCGGCATAGTTGGCCACGTAGATGTCCAGATCACCGTCTCCTTCGATGTCGATCATCGCAGCACCCGCACTCCAAACACCTCCCCCATCAACTCCCGCAAGTGCGCTATGATCAGTAAATTTTAGCGTGCCGGTTTGCAGGAAAAGCCGGTTCTTGTTCGGCCCGCTCGTAAAAAAAAGATCCGGCATCCCGTTTCCATCTAGATCACCTACCGCGACACCCCCGCAAACCTTTTCGGTGGCATAAAGGTAGCGCATCGGATGGTCCTTAACGATCGAGTTCACAAAATCAATCCCCGTCTCAGCCACCGGCAGGCGCTGAAAAAGCGTTTCCCCTTCTCCCCCCGTCGAAGATGAATTCAGCTCACGAAAGGAAACCGATCCCTGAATGAATTCCATCGTATCCCCAGAATCCGCCGGATCATTTTTGGTCTCTGCCTCAGGATCCGAACAAGACGGAAAAAGAACCAACAAGAAAGAAAACGATGGTATTGTTAGAAGCAGGCGCATGGTCACGAAACGTCACGGATAGCAGAAGACCGATCCTCTCAGAGAGGATCGGTCTTGTAAATTTCGCTTTTATAAATACTTCTCCGGGTCGACTAGCGACGGCGGCGAAGAAGAGCCAAGCCGGCAAGACTGAGAAGACCGAGAGAGGTAGGCTCTGGAACAGCTGCTCCCATAGCAGAGTTGATCTCTCCAGCGGTAAGCGCCGTGTCATACATGCGGACCTCGTCGATCGCTCCGTTGAAGCTCTGTCCCGCAGGATCAG
>JAPKDJ010000152.1 GCA_026421245.1 Akkermansiaceae bacterium
ACCGGAGAAGCTCCGGTTGCTGCCATCGTGGGCCAGGAGGAAGGAAGAAATCCGGGTCTGGTCCGTTTTGAATGCCAAGAGCAGCATATCGAAAAGAAGACGGATGTGATCCTGATATTCGCGCGGCACGCCCTCTTCCGGTGCTGCAACACCAGGCTCAGGAGGAGGGCCGAAATTCTCGGCCTTCTCGATGCGCCTCTCGATCTCGCGAACCCCTGTCATGTATTCATCGAGTTTTTGTCGGTCGTTTCTCCCAAGCTGATTGTTCATCGCGTGGGCATCGTCCATGACAATGTCCAGAATTGAGCGCTTCTCGGCCCTGCGCATGGCAAGGCCATCTTGGCGTTCATTATTGGACCCACCTCCGAACAAGCGTTCGAAGACCAAACGAGGATTCGACTCGGGTGTCATCGGCTGTGTGGCGGAGCGCCATGACATGTTATACTGATACGCGCACGAGTAACCCGAATCACAATTCCCCGACTTGCGGACGGCATCACAAGACAACTCCAGTGAGGGCAAACGTGTCTCAGAGCCCAGATGGCTCGCCGCCATCTGGTCGGCCGAAATCCCCAAGCGGATATCCGAACCCGCGGTCTTTTTGGCACGCACTCCCGTCAGGAAAGTTGCTCCGCTTCGTGCGTGGTCTCCAGCTCCATCTGACCCTGCCCACCCGTTGGCCTGCTCCAGCCCCTTAATGATCTGCAAGTCATTCTTCAAGCCATTCAAAGATTTCATCGACTCATTGAAGCTGAAATCCGAGCCGCTTCCTTCAGGCCGCCACTTGTCCATGATGACCCCATTGGGCACGTAGAGATAGGCCATTCGCAGTGGCGCTCCCGTAGCCGTCACTCCTTGAGCCGCCGCGGCTGCTTTCACTTCAGCTCCTAGGGAGCGAAAGGAGGGCAAGGCTACGCTGGCTCCGAATCCACGGAGAAAGGTACGGCGTCCAAGATTGATCGTTGGTTTGTTCATTGGTTTGGCTTGTTGGAAAATTTCTGATTTCTAGGATAATTGATAGATCGATGCGAATCCAGCTCAGAAAGAGCTTCCGTCTCCGCGTCGTTTTTGGAAAGGGACACTTTCGGCGATCGCATAGATGAGGTCCTTCATCCCGCCGCCTTCTTTCACCAGTTGTGCCATAATGGCATCGATCGTGGGAGCATCGTAATATTCCACGCCACGACCGATCGCGTAGGTCAACATCTTCTCGGTCAGACAGCGGTAAAAATCCTGTTTCCGAGAGGTTGCGAGGATTTGCTTGAGCTCCATGACATTGGTGAATTTCTCACCCGTGACCAGTTTTCCTGCACTATCGATCGCTTCCCCATCAGCTTCATCTCGCCACTGGCCGAGGGCATTGAAATTTTCCAGCGCCAAGCCAATGGGATCCATGCGCTCATGGCACGAAGCGCACAGGGCTTTCTCCCGATGCACCTCCATGAGCTGCCGCATCGTGGCGCCTTCTTCTAACTTCTTCTCCGTGTCCTCCAGTTCCGGTACATTGGGCGGGGCAGGGGGGGCGGGTGTGCCCAGAATATTATCAAGAACAAAGAGGCCGCGCTTCACCGGAGAAGTGCGCGTCGACTGGGAGGTCACAATGAGGAATGTTCCCTGGCCCAACAGTCCGCCGCGTCCCCGCGCGCTCTCGTCAAACTCCACTTTTCGGAATTCCTTCCCTCTCACTCCAGAGACCCCGTAGAACTTGGCAAGGCTCTCATTGAGGAAGGAATAGTTGGCATTGAGGAGTTCCAGGATTGGGCGATTTTCCACAAGGACATGCTGAAAGAACTCCTCCGTTTCGATTTTCATGTCCTGGCGAGTCCCAAGGTTAAAAACTTGTTCGGCATTCCGCCGACTCCTTTCCTGGAGGATGCGGCGCACATCAATGCTCAGTCCTGACAGGTCGCGCGCCTGGAGCCACTGACCCACAAAATTTTCGACCATCCGGTCCGCTTTTTTATCAGACAACATCCGATCAACTTGGCCCCGCAAGTTCTCTCGAAGCTTTCCTTTTGCCGCCAGATCCAGCAAGCCTTCGTCGGGGGCCGAGCTCCAAAGGAAATAAGAAAGCCGCGAGGCCAGGGCATACTGGTCGATCGGGACAACCTTGCTCGGATTATCGGGCTCGGCCTGGACCTCACTTCGGAAAATGAAACTTGGGGAGGTCAGTGTCGCGGTGATCGCCAGCCGAACGCCGTCGGCGAACTTGGCTCCTTCTTGCTGGGATTTTGCAAGGGCCAATGCGGTGAGCTGGTCGACCATTCTTTTCCGGGGAGGACGCCGAAAGGCTCGCCGGGCGAAGTTCTCCACGATCTCCCGCATGTAGCTTGCCTGCTGATCCTTAGCGGCAGGGGACAGGCCATTGACAAAAATCCTTTGATAACTCTCCGGGTAGAGGTCCCAGTTGCCTTCCGCCTCGAGACGATTTAGTCGAAATTTGCTGATCCGCACACCGGCCGTTCCATCTCCTTCTCCCTTTTCACCCGGAACGATGGAAAACTCAAACTGGTGTTCTCCTTTCGTGAGTTCGAGAGTCACCACAAACTGATTGCGATTCGGTTTATCGGAATCGATCTCGATTTCACGAAGCTGTTTTCCGTCGACAAAGATCTGCCACTTCGCGGTCTGTCCCTTCGGACGGCCCTGCTCGCTTTCGAGAGAATAGGAGATCTCAAGAGCATACTGTCCCCCAGTATTCAGACGGCGTTTGGCCCCAACAGTTTGCTCGATGTCGGCTTCCATGAATCGAGCCGTCTGCCTTCCTCCACGATCGCGAAAGTCCCCGGCATCAATCTCGATGGGCTTTGGCTTCCCGGCATCCAAAGGCAGAGCCGTCGCGGCGATCTCTTCTGCCGCGTTCAGATACTTTTCCATCAGAAGCGGTGAAATCGTGAGCACATCACCAATGGTATCAAAGCCGAAGCCAGTGTCATCCGGAGGGAAATTATCATTCGCGTTGAAGCGCACCCCGACCACATCTCCGATGGTGTTTTGATACTCCTCACGATTCATCCGCCGGATGGTGACCCGGCCGGGGTCTGGATTTTCGGGATCCAAGCCGAAGATTCGCTTCTCGATCCATGAAACCAATTCCTTTCTCTCGTCGGGAGTCGGCTGGGACTTCTTTTTAGGAGGAGGCATCATCTCCGTCCTCAAATGCTTCCAAATTTGCAGCCAAACTTTTCGATCCTCAAGGAGCGCAGAGGGGTTCGCGAACTCATCCAGCGTAAAATCTCCCTTGTCCGCGCCATCCCCGTGGCAGTCGTAACAATAGTCCTGTAGAAGCGGCTCGATCTTCTTGTGAAATTCGCTTTCGACAACTTCCGCTGCTTTCTGGTCAGCGAAGGAAACTCCAGCCGTCAGGCAGAAAGCGGAAACGATGGGCAGAAGTTTTGACAAAGGTTTCATCTGGAGTCGGAAAACTACCTTTAATTAACGGCGCCGAGGTCCTCCACTTTTCACTTGAACCTGAACTTCTTCCGGAAGGCACCTTGTTCCCAGCGCGATCTTCTCCGTAGGCGGTTCCCAGTGAGGCGCTGAACATCAGGAGGGTGAACAATTGCGATGCGATTTGTGAACCGCTTCTCTTCTTCTTCATAGGTGCTTTGAAACAGTTTGATGTGGATCTCTTCATGACGCGAAAAGAGTTTCACCCGAATACGAAATTCGTGTGATGGCAGGATGAAAATCTCATGTTTTTTTTAAACGAAGGCCAAAGGTCACTGATTCGATCACCATGTGCGAGCATCTCCAACACCGAAACATACCGATCAGCCGTCAAACACGCAGCGGGCGGGCGATTCGGGGTGCCTCTTGAAAAGGAAATGACTGTCGCACAAATTGCCGAGGCTCAACGTCTGAGTAGGGATTGGAAACCTCGTCCACATCAGGGGGAGTAAGCGCTGCCTCTGCTCTCACTCAGGGATCACTTGTATCGAACCTTTCCAGCCCTTTTGTGAGTGCGGAGGCTTCGGCTGCCCAAGGGGGGCAGGATTTGAACCGAGATGTTGGAGCACGGGAACGGTGAGGCCGGGGATTAGGCGGAAAAACCGGTTGTCTGCATCCGCCTGGCAGCTCAGGGCACCAAAAATACGGCGGAGCCGCCCTGAGGACAACTCCGCCGAAATGTTTGTCTCGCG
>JAPKDJ010000153.1 GCA_026421245.1 Akkermansiaceae bacterium
ATGGGCTTTTAAAGCCTGGTGAAATTGCCGATCTGGTAGCCTATTTGAAATCAGCAAAGTTGCCGAGCACGACTGGTCCGGCCGCGGGAAAATTAGCAAAGCGCCAGGAGATACCCGCTCATCTGCCGGTGGAATTGCCCGGCCTGCACGCCTACGCACAAAAGAGTATCTCGGCGGGCGAGGAAATCGAATTCCGAGTCAGCAGCAGCGTCCCCTACGACTTGAGCGTCGTGCAACTCGGGCCGGATCCCGAGAGCCGAGATAAGGACCTGGTGCTAGAATCGTTCCGCGTCGAGAAGCCGAAGTCGCAGCCAATCCATCCGGGGTCGTATGTGCACGTGAGCAAGGGGCTGCCCGATGAGAGGAGGCTGAGCCAGCTGACCTTGGAATGCTGGATCCGCCCGTTCAACCTGGCCGGTTGGCAGGGCTTGATCACCCAGCACGATTATCCAAACCGTTGCGGCATCGGCTTGTTTCTAAACGAGGGCCGGATCGCGTTCATGACTGGAACGGGCGGAGTCCACGATCCTGCTTCGCTTCACGAGACCAAGCCGGGGCTGATCAAAGCTCAGCGTTGGCATCACGTTGCGGCGAGCTGGGACGGGAAGAAAAAGCGTATTCACATCGATGGCAAGCTGGCGGCCGAGTTTCCTTTTGCCGGTGTGGTGCGGCCCGGGCGGACTGCGATACGAATCGGTGCGTATGGAAGCGATGGAGTGGCCACGAGTTTTTACAACGGCGACATCGCGATGTGCGCGATGCACGGGCGTGCGCTTGATGGAAAACAGATCCAGAAACGCGTCGCGGACCGCGGTCTGACGATCCCAAAAGGAGAAGCCGTCCTCGGATGCTGGCCGTTCAACGAGGAGCGCGGCACGCGCGTCGCCGACGCGGGATCGGACGGACGCGACGGGCAGATTATCAATCGCGGAACCTGGATGGTCGGCGGCCCGAGCTTCGACGCCACGGCGATCGGCCGACATAACACCGCATACGATCCGGCTACCGATCCGCAACGCGGGCACGGGTTGAGATTGGCCGCCGACGAACTCTACAATGCTCGCTGGGAGGTGAGCCACCGGTTCCACGTCCCTGCCGATGCCAAGTCCGGAGTTTACGCGGGGCGCTTCGATTTCCAGGTCAACGGCAAGCCGATGCGCTACCACACAACCTTCATCGTGCGCCGCTCCGAATCGCGACCCAAGGCACCGTTACTCGTTCTCGTTTCATCCAATACCTGGCTGGCTTACAACTCGAATCCGTTTCCGATCAACCACGGTCCGGGTTTGATCAACATGGGTACGGGTGGACTGGGCAATAGTCACCCGGGCGCGCCCAAATACAGCTGTTACAGCGATCACCACAACGGTCAGCCAACCTACAAGATTGGAATGAAGGTGCCCTGGCCGGCTGCTGGGCCAAACAAGACTTATATCGGTGGAGGCTACAGTCATCTGCTCCGCGGTGAGCGCTTTCTGCACCTGTGGCTGGACAAACACGGCTACGACTACGACGTCATCACCGACCACGATCTGGATCGAAATCCTGAAGTATTGGATGGCTACAAAGCGGTCTGCATTAACGGGCATAGCGAATACTGGTCGGTTCGCGCCTACGAGGGACTCGACAACTATCTGAAAACCGGTGGCGCGGCGGTGGTGATGTCCGGAAACACCCTGTTTTGGCGGGTGAGCTTCGACGAGTCCGGCGAGGTGATGGAGTGCCGTAAGTTTGGCAAGAGCATCGGCGGTCGGTCGCGCGCCAAAGTCGGGGAACTCTATCACAGCCACGATTTTAAGCGCGGTAGCCTGATGCGCTTCTGCGGTTATCCCGCATGGAAGCTGGTTGGCCTGACCTGTATCGGATGGGGTGGCGGGAGCTTCAAGCCCTACCAGATCGATCTGCCAAACCACTTTTTGTTTAACGAGCCGCACAAGGTCGATCTAAAAAAAGGAGAAGCATTCGGGTTCGCCACTAAGGCGATGGGCGCGGTCGGGCACGAATACGATGTCCGGCTCTCGACCTTACTGAGAGCGACCCAGAACCCGGCGCTGAAAGGACTGGCCGAGCCCGAGGGGATCACCACTTTGGCGCGCAGCCACGACAAGCGAAACGTCCTCGACTTCAATGCTGAGGCACACAAGGCGAGATCGGGCGATGAGCAGACCATCGCGGAAATCATCTACTGGGAACGCCCCGAAGGCGGCAGGGTGTTCCATACCGGATCGATCGCGACCGCCTGGGGTTTATACCACGACGAACACTTAAGCTCGCTTGTTAAGAACGTGCTGCACCACTACGGCGTGAAAAGAAAGGAATCGGACCAATGAGAAGCAACATTCCTGAGTGGGGAGGGAGTGAAGTGTTGCTATGTTGGCGGGGATCCGGTGCTGCTTCCCCTGCCTCTGAACATGTGGGAGGGCTAGCGCATCATGAAACCAATCCGAGCCCTTCTTACGCTCTTTTCCTGTGCGGGGGCTGTCCCCTCGTGAAATAAAAAAGGCGTTTCTAATGAACCCACGCGTGCCTAAGCTCAGTGGCATGAAGCTTCACAGAGATTTCACCCACTTTTGCCAGGCGCTCCTGGTGGCGGCCGCCCTCGCTGCTTTCGCGGCGCCTGCCGCGGCCGAGCGCAGCCTGTTCGCTATGGACACCGGCACTCGTGATGCCAAAACCAAGACCTACGCCGAGCAGGCCGCATTGGCCAAGCGCCTGGGATACTCCGGCATCGGCTTCACTGGCTGCGCCAAGATCCCGGAAATGCTGGCCGCCGCTGACTTCGAGGGGATCGCGATGTCCACCATCTATACCGGGATGCAGATCAAGAATGGCAATATCGGCCTTGACGGCCTGTTGGAAACGGCGATCGGCCAGCTCGCAGGCCGTGAGACTGTGATCTGGATCTTCCTTGGCGGTAGCCGCCCCGATGATCCGTCCAAGACCGATGCTCCGGTGGTGGAGGCGCTGCAAAACCTCGCCGACCTGGCGGCCAAATCGAAGCTGAAGATAGCCCTCTACCCGCACGCCGGCGCCTACGCAGACCGGGTGGTGGATTGTGTGAGAGTGGCGAAGAAGGTCGGCCGCGCCAACCTCGGCGTCACCTTCAACCTCTGCCACTGGCTCAAGGTGGACGGCAAGGATCTGGAGGAACGGATTACAGATGCGATGCCTCACCTGTTCGTGGTCACGGTCAACGGGGCCGACTCGGACGGCAGCGGATGGGACACTCTCATCCAGCCGCTCGACAGCGGGTCGTTCGACGTCGCCCAGGTGATTCGTCTGTTAGACAAGCTGGGTTACAAAGGAAGTGTGGGCCTGCAGCACTATGGAATCCGTGGTGATGCGGAGCAGAACCTCGGCCGCTCGATGGCCGGCTGGCGCGGGCTGCAGGCGCGCTCAGGCGCAGAGAAGCTACCGCTCATGCCGGGAGGCGACCTTTCCGCCTTCGAGGACAAGGCCGCATGGTTTCCCGCAGCGGAGGTCGGGCTCGACCCGGAAAATGCCAAGAAACTGATCGGCAAAAAACCGGGCGGCGCAGCCGTGCTCAACGGCCCCGGCGGGCGCAGCGGCCACTTGGTGACCAAGCGGGAGTTCGGCGACGTGGAGGCGCACATCGAGTTCATGATCTCCGGCAGCTCGAACTCCGGCGCCTACTTCATGGGACGCTACGAGGTACAGGTCTACGACAGCCACGGCGTGGTAAAGGATAAATACCCGGGCCTCGAGTGCGGCGGTATCTACCCGCGCTGGATCGGAGGCAAAAACGTCGAAGGCCACAGCCCGCGGCTCAACGTCTCACGTCCGCCTGGCGAGTGGCAGAGCTTCCACGTGATCTTCCGCGCCCCGCGCTTCGACAAGGATGGTAAGAAAATCGCCAACGCAAAGTTCGAGGAAGTCTGGCACAACGGCAGCCTGATTCACGAGAACCTCGAACTCAAGGGCCCGACCCGCGCCGGCATCGGCGGCGGTGAGAGCGCGACGGGGCCACTCATGCTACAGGGCGACCATGGCCCAGTGGCCTACCGCAACGTGTGGATGGCGGAGCTGAAGTGAATCTTTTAAAGCGGGTTCATCGGAGCCGGACGCTGGGAGATCACGAGTAGGATGATTGCTA
>JAPKDJ010000073.1 GCA_026421245.1 Akkermansiaceae bacterium
GTCGCGAGTCGCGAGTCCAAACTCTCCGGCAGGGCGTTAGCCGCGCCGACCTTCGCTGGAGATTTGTTTTAACTGACTGCTAGGAATTTTCTTTTGGCGGGAGGGCTTTGAAGCCGCCCTTGGACCGGAGCGGAGGGGGGGGAAGAGGGGCGGAGTCGCTGGTTTGGTTTGGCGGTTGTGGAGATTTCGGCAGAAAAAGTCCCTAGTCGACGCCCTGTTTTACTGGAACCGGGAGACTTTCGCACGAAGTTCATTGTAGAAGAGCAATGATTCGCAGCACGCGTTGCCAAGTTCTTTTTTGGCCGCGTCATCTCGCAGTCCTGGGTTTTTTCGTCCACCGTCATTTTGCCGAGAGCCGGGATGTATTTGGAGGCCGGGACGTCGAGCCCGAGTTTTCCCTCCTCCACCAACATCATGGCGGCCACGCTCACCACTGCCTTGGTCATGGAGTAGATGCGGAAGATCGCATCGCTCTGCCCGCCCCAGCGATCTGCTTGGCGTCGATCAGTTTCTGAACCGCCGCCGAAACCCTGTCCATCCCCTCGTCCGACATCCCCACCTCCTCCGGCTTTGCCAGAGGCAGTCCCTTCCCAGAAACAGGCTGCGGTATCAAAAGACAGGAGCTGAGTAGAAGCAGCAGATGTTGGAGGAGCGGGCGCACAACGAAGCGGATTAGGTCAAATCTTCACCCAAAGAGATCCATCACCGGTTCGGCAGTTCCGTCAGGGGTTACGTAGAATGGCCGCTGCTCGACGTCGTAGTGGTGGTCGTGCGGGATGCCAAGGGCGCGATAGATACTAGCGTGCAATTGCGCCGTGCTGATCGGATCTTTTACGGTGGTGCAGGGGCGCTCGTCGGCCGTCTCGCCGTAGACGAATCCCTTCTTCACGCCGCCGCCGAACATCAAGACGCTGCCGGCGCCGGTGAAGTGGCGGTGCATGCCGTAGTGCTGGGGTCCCTCGATCCGGTGCGGGATGCTGACCTGATCCTTGACCTTCTTCTCTGGTTTTCCCTCCGTCATCATGTCGCGGCTGAACTCGCTGGCAACCACGATCAGCGTGCGGTCGAGCAACTGGCGCGCCTCGAGGTCGAGCACCAGCTGGGCGATCGGCGCGTCGATCATGGCTTTGAGCTCTTTTATTTTCGAGTGGCCGTTGTCGTGCGTGTCCCAGTACTTGAACGGGTAGTAGCCGTGGGTGACTTCGATGAAGCGCGCGCCAGCCTCGGTGAGTCGCCGCGCTAGTAGGCAACCGAGGCCGAAGCGACCGCCGACTTTGTAAGTGTCGTAGCTCTCCTTTGGTTCTTGGCTCAGGTCGAAAGCCTGTCGCGCCTTGGGGTTGGAGAGTAGGCGGTGCGCGTCGTCGACCGATCTCAACAGCGACTCGCGCTGGTGCTCGGAGCCATGTTTGCTGATCGGGCTGTCGGCGAGCATTTTCTTATAAGCCTGATAGCGATTGGCGAAGCGCGTGTCGCTCATACCCACTGGCGGCTTGACCGCCTCGACGGCTTGGTCCGGTTCCACAAGGAAGAACGGTGCGAACTCACTTCCGAGGAATCCGGAGGTATGGAACGCTTGGAGCGCCTCTTTCTCGCCGCCGTCGAAGGTCTGCCCGATGTCGATGAAGGCGGGAAGATCCGGGTTGAGTGGCCCGAGCGTGCGCGAGATCCAAGAACCGATATGTGGGGCGGCGACCGTGAGCGGCGGCTCGTAGGCAGTGTGCCAGTGATACTGGTGGCGGCTGTGCAGGATAAAGCCGAGGTCGGCGGCGCGGTAGGTTTTGATGAGTGTGCCGCGGTCCATCACGGCGCCGATCTTCTCAAGGCCTTGGCTGAACTTCAGGCCGTCGACCGCGGTGTCGATGGAAGGGAAGGTGGAGAGGACGCGGTTCGGATCGAGCCCTTTCTCGTAGGGCGTGTAGCGTTTTGGATCAAAAGTGTCGGTGCTGGCCATCCCGCCGGCAAGCCAGAGGACGATCACGGTGTCGGCGGTGGCGTTGAGCGATCCCTCTTTCGCTCTAGCCGCAGCGGTAGTTGCAGGATAACCAGCGGCCAGCGCCCCGAGGGTTGCGGCCGAAGCGGATGAGAGGAAGTCGCGGCGGTTGGTGTTCATAGATTTGTTAGTGGATTAACTGAAACTCGGGATGCATCGCCAGCATCCAGAACAGGTCTTCGACCCCCTGCGCTGAGGCCGGGGCTCCGATAATCTCTTCTGCGGATTGTTTTTCGCGCTCGGATGGCGCTCGGCCAATTGCGTTGGTGAAGAGGGCGTCGACCATGACACCAGACTCCAATCCCGACTCCATCCAGGCTTTGCCACCGCGCGCCAGCACTTCGGCCAGCGGTTTGCCGTTGGACAATTCGATAAGTTGCGCCGTGGTAGCGACCGACTCGCGTTGAGTCACGATCACATCACGCTTTGTTCTGCCGAGGGTGAGCAAGAGATGATCGATCTTGCGCAGCCCGGCTCGTTTTCGCCCAGTGCCGCGCGCCGCCTCGCCTCTGCCAGAGTTGCCCCCGGCAAGAATGACCTGGTCCAGGCTGTCGAGGAACTGTTCGGCGGACATCCGTCGCACCACCGGTCCGCGGAAAACATACTCCTCGGCATCGGCGTCGAATGGCACGGCGGGTCGCTGGTAAGCTCGCGAGGTGAGCATCAGGTTCATCGTGTGTTTCAAGTCGTAGTCGTGCTCGACAAGATCAACCGCGAGCCAGTCGAGCAGATCCTGGTTCCAAGTCGGGTTGTCCATTTCGTCGACAGGTTCAACCAGCCCGCGCCCGAAAAAGATCGCCCACAAGCGGTTGACGACGGTGCGGGTGAGGCGGCCGTTTTTGGGCGAGATCATGATCTCGGCCAGCTGCTCGACGCGCTTCTCGCGCGCGGCAGCGGGATCGATGTCGCCCAGCTGGGGATAGAGGAACGCCGGCGCGGCCTTCTCCCCGGTCGGTTTGTCACAGCGGTAAACATCCATCGGCTGGTCAGCGAAAATGGAGGCCAGCGAGTAGGTCTGTTTGAGCGTCCAATCGTTGATGAACGAATCGTGGCACGACGCGCACTTGATATTGAGCCCAAGAAAAACCTGGGAGACGTTTTGGGCTGCCTGCATTTCGATCACCTGTGAGGCGTTCACCGTCCCGCGCCAGGCGATGCCCTTGATGAAACCACTGGAGCCTTCCACCGGGTCGATCAACTCACGCACGAACTGGTCGTAGGGCTTGTTCTCCGCAAGCGCGTTCTTTAGCCAGCCGGTGATCTGCTTTCCACCCCCACCATGGTAGGAGCGCGACATGCTATTGCGCAGGCAATCGCTCCAGAAGGTGAACCAGTGCTCGCTGTAGTTTTGCTTGTCGGCCAGCAGGTCGGCAACAAGATAGGCGCGCTTGTCGCTTCGCGCGTCCCTGCGGAAATTCAGCGCCTCGGTCGGGGTGGGCAGCAGCCCGATCGTATCGAGGAAGACTCGGCGCGCGAAGGCTGCATCGCTGATGACGGCGTCCGGATCGAGTTCGTGCCCCTTGGGATAGAGTGCCAACAGCCGGTCCACCGGGTTGGGTTCCGGTCCATCAGGAAGCGCAACCTTGCGCGGCTCCACTGGTGCATTGCGGAATTTCGCGAAGGTGAACCCCTTCTCCCATTGGAGTCCTTGATCGATCCACGCCCGCATGGTGGCGACCTCTTCCATCGTCAACGAGTCGCCTTTCGAGGGCATGTGATCATCGGGATCGTTGCTGAGTACCAGCCTGATGAGTAGGCTCTCGGCGCTCTTCCCTGAGACGACCGCCGGCCCGCTTTCGCCGCCGGCGAGGAACGAGTGGATGTGGTCGATGTCGAAGCCACCTTTGCGCTTTCCATTGGCATGGCACTTGGTGCAACTGCGCTCGAGCATCGGTTTGATGTCGGAGGAAAAATCGATTTTCCTGGTCGCGGCCGCCGGCATTTCGCGAGGCGCAAGCACAGGGTCGGCAGCGGGCGCGGACGGCGTCGCTGCCAAGACGGCAGCGAGCGCAAGGAGGCAGAGTTTGATCATTCGCATGGGGCGCATCTTTTGGTGAATTCAAACAATTCTTTCTCGATTCCCACGGATCGTAAAGCCCAGAATGACGTATCGGCGGTTGACGATCCGACGGTCCATTGGATAAATTAGCCCCACTTTCAACGGCATGCCCTGAACGAATGAGTAGTAATCTCGATCTCGACAAACTGCATGTTCGCCAATGATAAATGGCAAATAACTAATAACAATTCATTCCCCGAGGACCGTCGATTTCAGAGTTTAGCCATTTGTTACTCATGTTCTATCGAGCACTCTAGGGGTGCAGTTTACTTGCTATGTGAATCATTAGAAATGAAGATTTGAGAGTCACCCCTTTTCTCACGCACCATGGACTGGGTTCCTTGAGGTTTTTTTCGCGGCGTCATTTGTTCTTTCATGCACAAAACGAGGTTCTACGTTGACATTAGTCTCCTGATTTTCCGAAAGTCAGTGGATGTTAAAGCGACTTAAATCCCTTCTCTATTTCTTCGCTTCTTTGCTCTTCGTTTCGCAAACCGCAATCGCCCAGCAGCTATTCTTTGATTTCGAAGATGGGACTACCCAGGGCTGGACCACCGTGCTCTCTGATACCGAATTGCCCCACGCATTTACTCCGACGAACGAGCCTTCGGAGAACGATGCGATATTCCCCGTCCCATCCAGCGGTGACTACCAGATGATGCCGCTGGAGTTTGAAAACGCGGACGGCACCAACACCCGCGACGGCGAGCATCGTACGATGCTCGCCCGCTCGCCTGAATTTCTCCTGACCGAGGGTGAGCTCTCCATCGCCATCGTGGGCGGAGATGCTCATGGAGCGCTCCCGGCAAAGCCTTCCGATCTCGCTGAGTCAACCGATGCAGCAGAAGGAAGCAAGGTCCAGGGCTTCGGCCTTCGCCGAGTCAGTGATGACACTTATGTCGTGACCGGCGCACGCAGCACGAATGATGACATCTACAAGAAGGTCGTCGTGCCTCCAGCCGATCTCGCCGCCCACATTAGCGACACTGAAACCTACACCATCGACGTGTTCGATTCCTCCTCCGGGGGCTGGGGATGGATCGCTTTTGACAACGTCAGCGTGCCTGGAAAGCTTCCGCCGCCGAAAGTCGTTTTCGACTTTGAGGATGGCACGACTCAGGGATGGACCACTTTCCTCTCGGACACCAATCTCCCCCATGCCTTCACTCCTACCAATGACCCCTCGGAGAATGGTTCGATCTTCCCGGTTCCATCGAGCGGCGACTACCAGATGATGCCCCTAGAGTTCGAGAATGCGGATGGCACCAACACCCGCGACGGAGAGCATCGTACGATGCTCGCCCGCTCGCCCGAGTTTCTCCTGACCGAGGGCGAGCTCTCCATCGCCATCGTGGGCGGAGATGCTCATGGAGCGCTCCCGGCAAAGCCTTCCGATCTCGCTGAGTCAACCGATGCAGCAGAAGGAAGCAAGGTCCAGGGCTTCGGCCTTCGCCGAGTCAGTGATGACACTTATGTCGTGACCGGCGCACGCAGCACTAACGATGACATCTACCAGAACGTGGTCGTCCCGGCCACCGATCTGGCCGCCCATATCAGTGACACGGAAACCTACACCATCGATGTCTTCGATTCTTCCTCCGGTGGTTGGGGATGGATTGCCTTTGACGAGGTGGTGGTGCCAGGCACGCTGGTAGAAGCCTCCGAGATCATCTTTGATTTCGAAGATGGCTCGCGCCAGGGATGGACTACCTTTCTCTCTGATACCGAACTCCCCCACGCATTTACCCCGACAAACGAGTCTTCAGAGAACGGCTCGAACTTTCCCGTTCCGGCAAGTGGGGATTATCAGGTCATGCCCCTCGAGTTCGAAAATGCCGATGGCAATAACACTAGGGATGGCGAACACAGCACCATGCTGGCGCGCTCACCGGAGTTCTATCTCGACGAAGGCTCTCTCGCGATTTCCATTGTTGGCGGAAGCGCCCACGGTGCTTTGCCCGCGGCGCCCTCCGATCTCGCTGCTTCCACCGATGCAGCGGGGGGCAGCAAAGTCCATGGCTTCGGACTCCGAAGGGTCAGCGACGACACCTATGTAGCAACCGGGGCACGCAGCACGGATGACGACCTCTACCAGGAAGTCGTCATCGGAGAGGAGGCACTCGCACCCCATGTCAGCGCCACCGAGACCTACACCGTGGATGTGTTCGATTCCTCCTCCGGGGGCTGGGGATGGATCGCCTTCGACAATGTCAAAGTCCCGGGCCGTCTGGTCAATCCGCTCCCGCCAGTCATTCCCGGTCTGACCGATGACGACTCCGATGGGATGGATGACGCTTGGGAGACGACCCACGGTCTGAATGTTGGAGTCGATGATTCAGCTGAGGATCCGGACAGTGATGGCCTGACCAACCTCGAAGAGTTCGCCCTCCGCACGTTTCCAAAGGTAGACGACACCGATGAAGACGGCCTCCAAGACGGCGTGGAAACGAAGACGGGGGTCTATGTGAGCCCGGACGACACTGGAACCCACCCGCTCCGCGCAGACACTGATTTCGATGGGCTGTCCGACGCGGTGGAAAACCCGACCCTCGCCTACGATCCGAATAAGCCGGGTTCCCAACCTGGAACTTCACCGAACATCGCAGATACCGACGGAGACAGCGCGCTGGATGGCCTGGAAATATCCGGCGGAACGGATCCAACAGTGGCTGGGGCACTCCCCTCCAACATTCTCGGCGGCGGGGTCTTCCTCACTACCCACATTTGGACCAACGAGAGTTTTGAGATCCTGGATTTTTCTTCCGTTGAAGAGATTCTCGAAAATCCCGATCAGGATGGGTTCACCAGTATCGAAGCGGAAACCCCTTTCATCAATTTTCACGATGGATCACTACCTCCCATCCTGATCGAAAGCGCCAGACCCTACCCGCTTTGGGACAACGAGAACGATGGCTTCGGAGCACGGGACAACTTTCTCATCCGCTCAGTCGGACAATTTAATCTCGTGACCGCTGGCTTGACCACGTTCATTTGCAGCAGCGACGATGGGTTCTCGCTCTTGATCGATGATGACATCGTCGGAGAGGCCGCCAACCGATCCGGAGACATCCAGATCATCGAGATCGAACTTGAGGCAGGCCTCCACGACCTGGAATTCCTCCAATGGGAAACGACTGGAGATGCCGGAGTCTCGCTCTACATCTATCGCGGCCGTGACGAAGCCCCCGACTTCGCCTTCACCGCACAAAGAGAACCGGAAACGAATCCACTGGAAGGCTACTGGGAGTTACTTGGCGCATTCGGGGGACAGCAGAGCGACTTAGTCATCACTGACATCCACTACCAAGCCGGGCCCAATCAGTCCGTCGAGGTCACCTGGAGTTCGAACGCCGGAGAAAACTTTATCATCGAAACGAGCCCTGACATGGTGGAGTGGGAAGAAGTTACCGACGGTCTGGCCAGTGGCGGAGAAGAGACCTCGTTCACTATTCCTTTCTCCCAGGCCGCCCCCGCACCAGACGTTCTCTATATCCGGGTGATCAAGGAATGACGGCTCTTGGTCTTGTCCGGGTTGTCTCCAGGCTTCAAACTTGTTTGTGAATGCGCTGTCCTTCATTAATTCTGGCACCGTTGATCGGACTAGTTCTGAGCGCTTCCTTCAGTGGTGGGCAGGAATTGACCCCGACTGCGAAAAAACTTCTTAAAGAGCGCGAAACCCTGGCCAAAACCATTTGGGCACCAGAGCAAGTCGCGCAGAATTACGAAGCCTCGATCACGCGGTTGTGGGACAACCTCCGTGCGGTGCGCTCCGGTTCAGCGGCAGCGGTTTTTCGTGAGATTCAGTGTGATCGCTGGACGTTGCCCAATGAAGCATCGCGCACGCAGCTCGCGCTTGGCATAGAGAAGCGCACCTTCGATGCTTCCAATTCCCGCATCCTGAATCGGAAGCAGTTCGCGGCATGGGTCAAAGACTTTGAATCGAATGGCTTTCGACTCCTCGAATGCGAATTCCACCACAGCGCTTTCCAACAAGCGACGGAGAAGAAAGCCGCTGAATCTCAGATCGATTTCCTCCTAAACCTGGAGAATCGCGCCCAAACCGGCGGCCAACGTCTCACGGTAACCGGCCAAGCCCGGGTAGTCTGGGCGGAAGCTCCGGATCAATCGCAGATCAAGGCCCAGGAAATTGAGGTAAGGCAATTAAGTGTTCTTCGCGCCGCTCTCCAGGCGGGATTCGTCCGGGCAGCCACTTTTGAGCGACGGGAAAACGAATTCCAAAGCGCTCACCCCGTGCTCCTCCGTGATCTCGATCAAGACGGCGATGCCGAGATCATCATTCCCAGATGGAACCGGCGCTACGACAACCAATTGACCAACGCCAAGCCCCAGTTGGTTGACAGCGCCTTCCTCACCCACTGGAAAGCCCAGGAAGAGTGCGGACTTCTTGCCGACATCAACGGCGACGGACAGGTCGACTATGTCACCGTAGTCAAACAACAGGGACTCACCGTTTATCTCGGAGCCAAAGGCGGGACGTTTCCCGATCCCGGCCAAGTGATCTTTCAGGACGATCAACTTCTCGCACCGATGGCGCTAACCGCTGGCGACATCGATGGCGACCATGATCTCGACCTCTTCCTCACCCAATACAAGCCGTCCTACGTCAAAGGCCAGATGCCTACGCCATTCTATGACGCCAATGATGGCTTCCCATCCTACTTATTACAGAATGACGCAGGGAAGTTTTCCGACGTCACGGCCCAATCCGGACTCGGCAGCAAACGGTTCCGCCGCACCTACAGCGCCACTCTGGTCGATCTCGATGCCGACCGGGACCTGGATCTGACGGTAGTCAGCGACTACGCGGGCATCGATGTTTACGAGAACGATGGAGGAGGCAAGTTTTCTGACATCTCAGACAAGTTTCGACCCAACCGGCTTTTCGGCATGGGCCAGAGCATCGCCGATTTTGATGCCGACGGGCGTCTTGATCTTCTGGCCATCGGCATGAGCAGCAGCACTGCTCGTCGTCTTGATAGTCTCGGTCTGGGCCGCGAGGATCGGAAAGACTACCGCACCTTCCGCGCTGCGATGGGCTACGGAAATCGCATGTATCTCCGCAAGGGAAACGGATTTGTCCAGAGTCTCACCAATAGTCAGGTCGCTCGCACCGGTTGGTCGTGGGGATCGAGCGCTTTCGACTTCGACAATGATGGAACCCGCGATGTCTACATCGCCAACGGCTTCCGTAGTGGGAAATCCTCACGGGACTATTGCAGTAACTACTGGTGCCAAGATCTCTATGCCGGGGGATCTCACGAGAACCCCGCCCTCGTTCCAGTCTTCGCTCGTTCAATGCAGCAACTGAACAAAGGGCTGATCTCCTGGAACGGCTATGAGCACAATCATCTGAAGCTGAACCTTGGTGGAGGGAATTTTGAAAACATCGCCTTCCTCTTCGGTGTAAGCTTTGAATACGACTCACGGATCGCCCTCACCGAGGACTTTGATCATGATGGACGGGTTGACTTGCTGGTCAGCGAATATACCTTCCTCGGTCGGGGGTTTCAGTCAAAGCTGCACCTCTACCTGAACCGACTCAAGCCTGCCAAAAATCCAAATCATTGGGTCGAATTTGTCCTCCAATCTTCCCCTGGCCGCTCGGTTCTCGGGGCCACCGTGACCTTGGAAACCGCCAAGGGAACTCAAGTGCATCCCATTTCCGCTGGCGACGCCTTCCTCAGCCAGGATGCGCCGACCGCCCATTTCGGTCTAGGACAAGAGACCCAGATTCAAGAAGTAAAAGTCCAATGGCCGGGGGGGGGAACTACCGTAGTTCCCACTCCCCAGAGTGACCGCATCCATCTGATTAAATAGCTATCGTCCGATGGACAGGGGAACCGCATTCTACGTGAGCGGCATAAACTCAAGATTGAAAAGGGGAGCTCTCCCTGCCAACAAGCAGGTCTTCACTTCCGGGTGTCAATTTACTGGAGCGATGGGCTCAGGCTCGGATAGGGGAGTTAGATGTTTCTTTGTCGGTCGATAATTGGCAGGATGGAAAGATGACAGCGAGATTGGTGATAGCGATCATAGGATTGGCGATAGGGCCGGGTCTTGGAGATGGCGTGAAGGAGGCAAAAAAATTGGTGAGTGAGTCTAAAGATGGAGAGTTGGAGGCGATGAAGGTGCTCGATCTGGTGACGGGTGATTTGACTGAAGAGGGAGTGGATCAGGTCATTGGGTGGGTGATCGAGAATGGGGGAGCCGAAGAGAGGAAGCGAGTGGGGGAGGTCGTGTCGTCAGTACCTCGGAACGATCGTTTGATGTTGAAGTATGTGAGGGTGTTGGGTTTTTTCGGGGAGAAGCAGCAGTTGGAGGCGGTGATAGGCAAGATGGACAAGGGAAGCTTGCAACAGGAAGCAAGATTTGAACTCGCGTCGTTGGTGGCAATGGATGCGGAGAGGAACTTGACTCTTACAGATGCGGAGCGTGCTGCGGGGAACCAGGAGGCGGTGGGTCTATTAGAAAAGCTGGGGAAAGAAGAGAGCTTGAATGAACAACTCGGGAAGCGGGTCGAGAAGATGTTGTTTAAGGTCACCCATTTGGTGGTGGGTTGTGAGGCCCCGGAGATTGCAGGGGTCGATCATGACGGGGATAAATTCCGCCTAAGCGAGTATCGAGGGAAGGTCGTACTCTTACCTTTTTGGGGATTCTGGTGAGGGCCCTGCCGGGCCATGCTTCCACACGAGCGGTCGCTTGTTGAGAAGTGGAAAAATGAACCATTTGCGGTGGTGGGAGTGAACACAGATCCTCCGGAAACACTCTCGAAGTTGGTGAAGGATGGCACGGTAACCTGGCGGAATTTTCGGGACGAGAAAGTGGGAGGTGAGATATCCGGCAAGTGGGAGATTGTAGGCTGGCCTACCGTCTACGTGTTGGATCACAAAGGAGTGATTAGGCATGTGGATCTGCGGGGAAGAGATCTGGACCTGGCTTTAGGTAAACTGATCAAGGAGGCGAAGGAGGAGGCAGGAGGAGGCAAGCTGGAGCGGGAATCGAAATCTAACAAACAATGAAGAGCATCGAGCTCTTCATCGTGAAGGAACCCTATGAGTCGATTTAGATCTACGCTCGCGGTAGCGGCTACGATGATCATCGGTTCGAGCGCGGGGGCTGTGCCGGGAGACTACGGCGAGTCGATCCAGCCGCTGCTCGCGGATCACTGCTACGCCTGTCATGGGCCGGATGAGAAGGCACGTAAAGCCGGTCTGCGTTTCGACCAACGTGATTCTGCGCTGGCCGAGTTGAAATCGGGAGCGCGTGCGATTGTGCCTGGTGAGATCGCTGCCAGCGAGGTCATCAGGCGAATATTTTCCGACGATCCAGACGAGGTGATGCCGCCGCCGAAGTTCAAAAAACGACCGTCCAAAGAGGCGAAAATTGCACTGAAAAAATGGATCGCGGATGGGGCGGTCTACGAACAGCACTGGGCATTCGAACCGGTGCGGAAACCGGCATTGCCTGCGGTGAGGACTGCGGATTGGCCGCGTAACGCGATCGACCATTTCATTCTCGCCCGTCTCGAAGAGCAGGGCATGCGGCCGTCCGAACAGGCCGCGCCTGAAACTCTGTTGCGCCGGATTTCCCTCGATCTGCGTGGGCTGCCACCCTCGCCGACAGAACTAGCCGACGGTATCGGGGACTACGAAGGTGCTATTAATGTAATGTTAGAATCGCCTCACTACGGAGAGCGCATGGCGCAGGACTGGCTCGACTTGGCGCGTTACGGAGATACCAACGGCTACCACAACGACTCCGACCGGTCGATGTGGCCGTATCGCGACTACGTGATCAACGCATTCAACAAAAATAAACCCTACGATCAGTTCATCGTCGAAAACATGGCTGGCGATCTGCTGCTGGATGCGACCGAGGAGACACGGATTGCGTCAGGATTTCACCGTTGCGTTACTTTCAATGAGGAGGGTGGCGCTGACCCGGACGAGTTTTATGTCACCTACGCGGTCGATCGCGCCAATACGACTGGGCAGGTGTTTCTCGGATTAACCGTCGGTTGTGCACAGTGTCATGATCACAAATACGATCCGATTTCGCAGAAGGAATACTACCAGCTCTACGCCTTTTTTAACAGCGTGGAGGGTGAGATTGGCGCGGGCGGACAGAGTGGCTATCACAACAAACCGCTGCCACCACTGCTGAAGGTTGTAACACCGCAGAACAAGGCGCGTCTCGCGGAACTCGAAGAGTTGACCACGGACGCAAGGCAGAAACTCGACTCAGCGCGAGTCCGACCGGAGTTCACAGATCCCGATGGGGCGCAGGGCGAAGCGTTTCGTGATTGGCTCGCGTTACTGGAAAAAGAGAGTTCGCCGCTCGGCGAATTGCCGGTGAAGAGCGGCCTGCAACTTCACCTCGATGCCGAGTATGTCGAGACCGAGCCCAGTGTGAATACCGTCCTTTCTTGGAAAGATAGGTCAGGAAAAAATCGCCACGCTAAGGCGAGCGGAGCACCGCGACGGATCCCGGCCCCGCTCAACGGGCGCTCGTTGATTCGTCTCGATGGCGAGAACGATTTTCTGCGCACGCAGAGTGGCGGCGAGGTGCTCGGTGGCGATTTCACGATCGCCACTGTGCTGCGCTTTCACAACATGAAAGCGCATCAGATGGCGCTGATGTGGGGTGAGGAGGCAAACGGGAAACGCCGAGCACTCTGGAAGACCGACAAGAACAAACTCAGCTTTAACGGCTACAACGCGGACGTGATTGGCACGAGTAGCTTCAATCTGAACGAGATAGTGATCGCACTGGTGACCAAGAGTGGCAACCACGAGGTGGGATTTGCGCTCAACGGAAATTCCGGCGGTGGGGGGAAGACAACTTTGGGTGGCTACAAATCGAAGGCAGTCACGATTGGTGCAAACAATGCCGGTCTTGAAAAGACGGCGGCGGACTATGCGGAGATTCTAGTCTTTGATCGGGCGCTCGCCGCTGACGAACAGCAGCAGCTCGGAAAGTGGCTGGCGCGAAAGCATGGCATCGAGACCAGTTACCATGGGGTTCCCGCTGAGCTATCGGAGATGGTGAACAAGCTGGAAGAGCAGCGATCGGAGGAAGAGCAGGGGAAGCTGTTTAACTACTTTATCGCCGAAGTGAACCTGCCGGCGAAGCAACTTTTCACAACCCTTGAGGCCGAAGGGCGCGAGCTACAACAGCAGTTGAAGGATGCTCGCAAGAACCAGCCGACGACGATGGTGATGGTGGAGATGGAACCCCGTAAACCGGCGCATGTCCTCATGCGGGGCGATTTTCAGCAGCCCGGCGAGCTGGTGCAACCAGATGTGCCATCGGTTTTGGGTCCATTCCCGCAAGGGCAGCCGCGCAATCGCCTCGGGCTCGCACGCTGGTTGGTTGATCCGAATCATCCGCTGGTTGCGCGGGTTACCGTTAACCGGATGTGGAAGCAGTTCTTCGGCACAGGATTAGTGAAGACACTTGGCGATTTAGGCACGCAGGGCGAGCGCCCTTCCCACCCACTACTTCTGGATTGGCTCGCAGCGGATTTCATTGAATACGGCTGGGATGTGAAGCACCTCCAGCGTCAGATTTTGCAATCGGCGACCTACCAGCAGTCGTCGGCGATGGGTGGTCGAGTTGACGGAAATGACCCGCTCAACCGACTTCTATCGCGCGCACCGCGCTTTCGCCTCTCCGCCGAAGAGGTGCGCGACTCGGCGCTCACGATCAGCGGCTTGCTCAATCGCAAACGAGGAGGTCCGAGCGTGATGCCGCCGCAGCCTGCCGGGTATTTGTCGAGCATCGGGAAAAATTGGAACGACGCGAGCGGCGCCGATCGCTACCGTCGTGGGCTCTACACGTTCTGGCGGCGGACCATGCTCTATCCGACCTTTCAAATATTCGACGCGCCGAGTCGCGAATTCTGTGCGGTGAACCGCGCGCGCACCAACACGCCTCTCCAGGCCTTGGTCACCCTCAACGATCCGGCGTTCGTCGAGGCCGCGCGCGCCTTTGCCAAGCGTGTGCTCGGCGGTGCGGACCAACACGATAGCACGAGACTTAGATTCGCATTTCAGCTCGCGACTTCTCGAATCCCGAACCGGCAAGAGATGGATCTGCTCACCGCGGTGCTTGAGGAACAGCGACAGGAATTTAGCGGTGATCCCGATGCTTCAAAAAAACTTGTTGCTGAAAAATGGGAAGGGCCAGGAGTCAGCGAACGCGCCGCTTGGATTTCGGTGGCCAACATCATTCTTAATCTCGACGAAACCATCACGCGCGAATGAGCCCAGAACATCAGAACCCGCTGACGCGGCGCCATTTTCTCAGCCGGACATCTGGCGGGCTCGGAGTAGCTGCCTTCGCGCAGCTTTTTGGCAGCGCTTCAGACGCAGGCGGAGTCCTCGGCGCACCGCATTTTTCGCCCAGGGCGAAACGCGTCATCTATTTGCACATGTCCGGCGGTCCGTCGCAGTTAGAAACTTTTGATCCGAAACCGGGATTGGCAGAATGGAATGGCAAACCATTGCCCGACAGCGTACGCAAAGGCCAACGGTTGACAACGATGACGCGGACTCAGGCGACGCTGAATGTGATGGCCTCGGAACACGAGTTCGAGCGCTTTGGAAAATCCGGCCAGGTCATGAATAAGTTATTCCGTCACACTGGCACGATCGCCGATGAGATGTGCATCATCCGCAGCCTCAACACAGAGCCGATCAACCACGATCCGGCGGTGACTTTTTTGCAAACTGGAAGCCCGCTAGCTGGCCGCCCGAGCATGGGTTCGTGGCTCAGCTACGGGTTGGGTAGCGACAATTCCAACCTGCCCGCCTTTGTCGTCCTGCTTTCGGGCAGCGGTGGCCAGCCAGTGCCGTCGCGCTATTGGAACAATGGATTTCTGCCGAGCAAACACCAGGGTGTGAAATTTCAATCCGCCGGTGACCCTGTTCTGTTCCTTAGTAATCCCGACGGCATGAGCAAGGAGAATCGCGGTCGTACCATCGACCACATCAGCGCCCTGAATCGGCTTAGATACGAACAGGTCGGCGACCCGGAAATCGAAGCGCGCATCAATGCGTTTCAGCTTGCCTATCGTATGCAGACTTCGGTACCTGAGTTGATGGACATTTCGCGTGAGTCTCCAAAAGTTCTTGAGAGTTATGGTGCCCAGGCTGGAAAACCGTCTTTCGCTGCGAACTGCTTGCTCGCGCGCCGCCTCGCCGAGTCCGGCGTTCGTTTTATCCAACTCTATGATCGTGGTTGGGATCACCACGATGGCATCACCGGTGGGATCAAGAGCAAGATTGGCGGTGTTGACCAGGCAACGGCAGCGCTTGTCAAAGATCTCAAAGAGCGCGGTATGCTCGATGACACATTGGTCATCTGGGGGGGCGAGTTCGGACGCACGACTTACGCGCAGACGCGCAACAAGAACTTCGGCCGCGATCATCATCCTCGTTGTTTTTCGATGTGGATGGCCGGCGGTGGCGTTCGGCGGGGAATCACGCATGGGGCGACCGACCAGTTCGGCTACAACGTCACCGAAGATCCGCTGCACGTTCACGACTTGCAGGCGACTATTCTGCACCTATTAGGAATCGACCACGAATCGCTCAGCTACCGCTTCAAAGGCCGCGATTTCCGCCTGACAGACGTGCATGGCCGCGTGGAAAAAAGACTTCTCACCTAAGGCGTGGATCTCATTTTCTTTGCTAGGAATTTTCTTTTTGGGTGGACTGCTGGAAGGCGTCGTCTAAGGGATCGGAGAGGGGTGGAAAGGGGGGGCATTCTGAGTTCGTAGAGTCAGACAGTCATTTGATATTTCTGTGACAGAATAGCGCGTGACATCTGAAAGTTGGTCGTTAGCGTTCGGGCTCTCAAAAGGAATGAGAGATAAGCGATGAAGAAAAAATATTTGATATCAGCTCTAGTGACGAGCGTGGTGGCAATGGCTCCAGCCATTGCTGAGGAAGAAAGCGAGTGGGAGAACAGTCTGGACTTTGGGCTTAGCCTGTCAAAAGGGAACACGGATAATCTCTTGCTGCGTTTCGGATTGCAGACCGAAAAAAAGGATGGGCCAGATGCATATTTCGGTAGCGCAAGTTACAAGTATGGTGAAGAGGAGTCTGCTGCAACTCAGGATGAAATTCTTGGGAAAGCCACTTGGAAACATGCGTATTCTGGAAAGAATTTTATTGGTCTGCGGGTGGATGCTCGTCGCGACACCTTTGCTGACATCGGCTACCGATTCTCTGTCAATGCAACCTCCGGTTATTATTGGGTGAATACAGAAACCACAGTTTTCTCGACTGAGTTAGGTCTAGGTATCACTACCGAGGATAAAGGTTTTGGTGACACCACTTATCTCAATGGACTGTTTGATCAGCACTTCGAGCATAAGTTCAATGAAAACGCTAAGTTCTACCAAGATTTCGCATTTTCTCCTAGGCTCGACAATCTCGATGACTACCGCATTGAGTTCGAAATGGGTATTGAAACGAAAATCACGGAAACGATCGCTTTCAAAGTGAGCTTTGAAAACCGATACGAGAGTAATCCAGCTGAAGGTAAAGAGAAGAATGATCTCAAGCTGATCACGGGGCTTTCTTACAAGTTCTAAAAGCTACGACTGCTAGGAATTTTCTTTTGAGGTTGAACGGTTGAGGGCTCCGGTCCAGGCAGGGGTGTCCGAGCGAAAGGCAGAAGGCCATGCCGGGTCTCCGGATCGCATCCTCTTATCTGTTTTGTTAAGAAAGACGCTTTCTCCCCTCAACGGCACCCCGAAAGCGAGATTCGCCAGATCGCTCGCTAGAGAATTTACAGTCGTTACCATTGGAGGAAAATTGCTACCTTGATTGCGGTGGCTGCTATCTCGCTGCCGTTCTCACATTCGCACTCCTTCATGATGAAACTCAAATCGTTCGTTCTCTGCACTCTGCTGGGACCCTTTTTCCAAGCCTCACTGCAGGCCGAACAGGTCATTTTCTCTGAGATCATGTATCATCCGGCGGGCCTGCTGCCGGAGTTCATCGAAATCGAGAACCTCACTGCCACGCCCTTCGATATCGCCAACTGGAAATTTTCCGATGGCATCGACTACGAGTTCCCGGCCTTCAACGCCGGAGATAGCCAGGCCGCTTTTCTCAAACCCTTCGAACGCATTCTCGTCAGCCCGGTCGCTGAGGCGACCTTGCGCGCCGCCTATTCAATCCCTGTCACCACACGCATCTTCGGGCCATACACCGGCACCCTAAGCAACAGCGGTGAGCGCCTTTCCCTTGATGATAAGAACGGCGTCACCAAATCTATGGTGAACTACCGCGACGGTCGCAAGTGGCCCACGTCAGCGGACGGTGCCGGACACAGCCTCGTCGTGATCGACAAGGATCGCCTCAACGACGACTACCGCAACTGGACCTCCAGCACCAGCCAGGGCGGCACCCCGGGCGCTGCTGAAGTGCTCGAGGCGGAGGAGCCCTATTCAAACCCTGAGGTCAACCTTTCGTCGGGCATCCCTTTTGTGAACTACGCCGACTCATGGTCGTTCCATGATCAGAATGACAACCTCGGGACAACCTGGAAGGATGTTGGCTACAACTTCAATACGCACCCCGGTTGGGTATTAGAGGGAGCTGCTGGGAACATCGGCGGTCTTTACGGTTTCGAAAATTCAGGGGTGCCTGCGCCCGGGATGCGCACCGCGATGCTCAACAGCAGCACGGCCGCAAACCACATTACCTACTACTTCCGCAAAGAATTCACCTACAATGGGAGTACGGGCGCAGGAGTCAGTGTCATCATCGACATGATTAACGACGACAGTGCCACTTTCTATCTCAATGGCACTCCGATTGGAGGTGACGGAATTGCGGCCAACGCTGATTGGAAAGCAACTGCTTCCCGCACCGTGGGCAATGCGATCGAGGAGCTAGGGGTCGCTACCGCCAACGGCTCCAATCTCGTTGTTGGAACCAACATCATCGCCGCCGAAGTCCACCAAACGAACGACAGCAGTTCCGATTGCGTGTTTGGTGCGCGTCTGAGCATTTCCGCGCCGAGTGCGCCGAGCATTATTATGAACGAGGTCCTGCCCGCTGGTGCGGGCACCGGATTTGTCGAGTTCTTCAACCCGACCGGCAGCACCATCGACCTCGGCGGCTACTACCTCAGCGACACCCCTGGCAACCTGACCCAGTTTCAGATCCCTGGCTCGTTGAACATCCCCGCGTCAGGCATTGCTTCGGTCGGCTTCACCGAATCGAATCTCACCGTCGCTGACCCGAGCGTCGTCTACCTCACCGACCCGGATGGCACCACGGTGGTCAACGCGATCAACACCGCACTCTCTCTCGACGGGCGTTCGCTCGGGCGCAAGCCGGACGGTGGAGGCAGCTGGTTCCTGTTCACTAATCCGACGCGCGACAGCGCCAACTCAAGCGCCAGTGCCGGGAGCCTCGCTGGCGTCCTAAGCTTGAGCGAAATTGCTTTCGCGACCGGCACTGACAATGCCGTCTTCGTCGAACTCCACAACACCGGTGCCGCCTCGCTCAGCCTCTCCGGACTGTCGGTCGCTTCGGCGCTCGATTTCAGCGACAAGGTCGCGCTCAGCGGCAGCCTCGGGGCTGGGGCATACAGCAGCGTCGAGGTGCCCTTCGTCGGTAACAACTTGCCGCTCTTCTTGATCGACTCGAACAACAATGTCATCTCCGGAACCATCATCGACCGACCATCAAGTGGTCGTGACTCGGTCCAGACTTACCCTGCTGGATCGACCGAGTGGTTCTCGACCCCGACTGCGACCCGCGATGCGGCCAATAACCCGGCGCGCACTGAGGACATCGTCATCAACGAGATCATGTATGACACGCCCTCGAAACAACGTCGCGGCGAATACATTGAGCTCTACAACCGTGGTGGCTCGAGCGTCGATCTCTCTGGCTGGGACTTTGCCGACGGCGTCAATTTCACGATCCCGCCCGGGACCT
>JAPKDJ010000154.1 GCA_026421245.1 Akkermansiaceae bacterium
TGTGGCTCGGACGATCCACCTGGCTCAACGACGGAAACCTCGACGCCACCTTTGATGAGTTCCGTATTTACGACGAAGCCTTCAATCAAGCCTCCGTCGATGCCAGCATCGCGGCCGGACCCAATGCTGCCGTTATTCCTGAGACTAGCTCCAGCCTTCTGAGTCTCATCGGGCTCGCCATGGCTCTCCGTTTCCGCCGTCGTTAGACCGCCCATTCTCCGATTTTTAACAACACCCGTCCCGTCTATCGGAACGGGTGTTTTTTCTATGCAGATCCTTCTTCGATCTTCAAGCTCAGTGATCCGCCATGCGTCTCAGATATAGAAATTTTTTCGTTTTCACCGCCGCGACAATTCTCTGTTCCTGCGACAAACCGATGCCGCAGGAATCTCAATCCCAAGGGAGGCAATTGGATCCTGTTGAGGGCACAATTACAGCCCGTCCCCTTCCCCCCCGCTCCGGGGTGGAAAAAGGTGCCCTCTTTGAAACGCTCGACGCCAGTCACACCGGTATCGACTTCGGTCTTCACTGGGATGATCCGTCAAGTCACCTGAAGGAGTTCCTCTTTCTCAATCCCGCCGGTGGGATCTGTACCGGAGACTACGATGGCGACGGACTTCCTGATCTTTACATCACGAGCCCCGATGGCGGAAACAAACTCTATCGCAACCTTGGTGACTTCAAATTTGAAGACGTCACCGACACCGCCGGAGTAAGCGCTACCGATTTTTGGGGCACCGGAGCGAGCTTTGTCGATATCGACAATGACGGGGATCTCGATCTTTACGCCTGCGGATACCTCTGCTCAAATAAGCTCTATTTAAACGACGGAACCGGACACTTTACCGATCAAGCCAAAGAGCTCGGGCTCGCCTATCAGGGAGGCAGTATGATGATGAGCTTTGCCGACATCGACAACGATGGGGATCTCGATGGCTATCTCTCAACCACCGCCGTTGCTCCTCCTGCGGGAACCAAATTTCAGGTCAAGTTCACCCCCCGGGAAAGCGACGGAGTTGAAGTTCCTGTCGTCATCCCCGAGCTCCGAGAATACTGGGAAATTCTCTACCTTCCCAACGATAAAGTCCGCAAAGTGGAAGCCGCGCAATACGACCACCTCTACCGCAATGATGGCGGAAAGTTTGTCGATGTCTCCAAAGAAGCCGGCATTGATGGAGCTTACTTCACGCTCTCCGCCACCTGGTTCGACTACGATGCCGATGGTGATCCCGACCTCTACGTCTCCAACGACTATACCGGTCCCGACATGCTTTACCGCAACCGTGGCGACGGTACTTTTGAGAACGTGATTCGCGAGACCGTTCCACACACCCCGTGGTTTTCCATGGGCAGCGATGTCGGCGACCTGAACAACGACGGCCTCCTTGACCTCATGGCAGCTGATATGTCGGCGACTTCGCACTACCGCGAGAAAGTCATGATGGGCAATATGGATAACAGTGGATGGTTTCTGGACTGGGCGGAACCCCGGCAATACATGCGCAATGCCCTCTATGTAAATTCCGGAACCGGACGATTTCATGAAGCGTCTTTTCTCGCTGGTCTCTCCAGCACCGACTGGACCTGGAGTCCCCGCATCGAGGACTTCGATCAAGACGGGCGCTCTGACATCTTTGTCACCAATGGCGTCATGCGAGATAATATGAATTCAGATCTTTCCAACCACGCCAAAGAAACGGTCAAACCCGGCACTCCTGGATATGTCAAATTCTGGCTGGAGAAACCCATGCGTAAGGAAGACAATCTCGCTTTTCGTAACTTGGGTGATTTGAAATTCTCCTCATCTGGAGCTGACTGGGGCCTGCAACGTAATGGCGTCAGCTTTGGCGCAGCCACCGCCGACTTCGATGGCGATGGAGATCCTGATCTTGTCGTGAGCAACGCCGACGCCCCGATCAGTGTCTATCGCAACAACACCAACACCCATCATCGGGTATCTATCAAACTCATCGGCACTGCCAGCAACCTTCACGGACTCGGGGCAATCATCTATCTCACTACCGCCACGGGCACTCAAACCCGCACCATCACCTCCGCCCGTGGCTGGCTCTCGGCCAGCGATACCACCGCTCTTTTCGGCCTCGGTGATTCTGAGAAAATTAAGCGCCTCGAAATCCTCTGGCCCGGTGGCACCCGACAGGTAATTGAAAACCTGGATGCAGATCAACTCTACACTATTTCCGAACCCATCGGGCAACCGGACCCGCCATCGTATTCATCGGGAAAACCGCTCTTTGCTAAATCGGATATTCTTGATGAAGCGAAACATCAGGAGGTGCCCTTCGACGACTTCAAACTACAACCTCTTCTTCCCAACAAACTCTCACAACACGGTCCAGGCATGGCTTGGGGAGACATCGATGGGGACGGCGATGAGGATCTTTTCCTCGGCGGAGCTCGCGGGCATTTCGGTCAGCTCTTTCTCAATTCCGGTAATGGAAAATTCACGAATCATCCTTCGAAAGCCCTGAAAGATTCAACCGCATCCGAGGATCTCGGTGCCCTTTTCTTCGACAGTGACAACGACGGAGATCTCGATCTCTACGTTGCCCATGGAAGCGTTGAAAATCAGCCTGGCCACTCAAGCTATCGCGATTCGCTCTACCTAAACGATGGCAAAGGCACCTTCTCTCCGGCACCACCCACCACTCTTCCTGATCTCTCTTTCAGCTCGGGCTCTGTTGCCGCAGCTGACATTGATCGAGATGGTGATCTCGACCTTTTCGTTGGGGGCCTTGTTTTGCCAGGTCAATATCCACTCGCTCCGCCGAGTCAGCTCCTGATTAACGATGGCGGAAGATTCCCAAACACTCCCCTGCCGAATCTTGGCATGGTAACCAGCGCGATTTTCTCCGACGCTGATGACGACGGGTGGATTGACCTCCTCGTCACCACCGAATGGGGACCGGTTCATTTTCTCAAAAACAAGCAGGGAACTCTTGAGTTAAACACCGATGAAGCGGGGCTCGAGGTGCGCCTCGGTTGGTGGAACGGAATCGCAAGCGGCGATTTGGATGGCGATGGTGACATCGACTACCTCCTCACCAACAACGGACTCAACACCAAATACAAAGCGCAGGCAGACAAACCTGAGACAATCTACTATGGAGATGTCGATGGCAGTGGGCGTCCACACCTCATTGAGGCGAAACTTGCCGATGGAAAATTACTCCCCAGACGCGGATTCAGTTGCTCCAAAAACGCCATGCCTTCACTCCAGGCAAAGGTCGGGACATTCCACAACTTCGCCAGCTCCTCCCTTTCCGATCTGTATACCGACACCCGACTCGAGAACTCTAAAAAATTCGAAGCCAACACACTCGAAAATGGAATCCTGATCAATGATGGTAAGGCAAATTTCTCCTGGAAACCATTGCCACGCTTCGCGCAAATCGCACCAGCCTATGGCGCGATTCTGGAAGATCTTGATGGGGATGGGGACCTCGACGCTGCGCTGGCTCAGAATTCCTACAGCCCTCAGCGCGAAACCGGTCGCATGGACGGAGGACTCAGTCTCATCTTACAAAATGATGGACGCGGAAATCTCTCCCCCCTCAGCGCCGATCTCAGCGGAATCGAAATCCCCGGTGATGCAAAAAGCCTGACTGTCTGCGATCTCAACAACGACACCAAACCCGATCTAGTCTTTGGAATTAACGATTCTGCCGTCATCACCTATCTCAATCAAAGCAACACAAAGCGCCTCATCGTCAAACTCAAGGCAAATGACATTGGCACGAAAATCACGATCAACAGTCGGGTCAGAGAACTGCAAGGCGGCGGAAGCTACTTGTCGCAATCACCTCCCACACTGATCTTTCCATCACCATCTGATGATACCCTCGCCACGATCAAATGGCCCGACGGCACCGCTACTGAACAAGTGATTACCGCAGGAGCGACTCAATTGGATTTGAGACGACTAAAAGAGTAAGCCCCCACCGCTTTGACGTATCAATACACAAGCCCGGCGTCATCTCCCTAGGAAAATTTCTTGATTCAAGGAAAAATCAGGGAAGAATAACTATTCCCACTCCCACTCCCACTCCCACT
>JAPKDJ010000155.1 GCA_026421245.1 Akkermansiaceae bacterium
CCATCCAAGGCTTGAACCTAACATTCAAAGTGGTCCAGAAATAGTGACCTGATCAATGGTCGTAGAGATCCCTCAAACCACCCAATTCCACCAACTTGTTCATTCTATTTATTACTTCTTTATCATGAAAATAAATTCCACCTTATCCATCCTTCTTACCATCGGCATATCGTTTCTCAGCGCCCCGATCTCAAATGCTGAACTTGTCGACGGTCTCATCGAATACTGGGAGTTCGACGGAAACTACACCGCCGGACTGGACGCCTCCAACGATGGCGTTCTCGCAGTGACGGGCACGGGCAGTGCCTCCTTCGTTGCTGGTAAATTCGATTCGGCTGTTGATTTGGCGAACAGCGGGGGTGCCGGTAACCAAGCTGTCATCAATGTTGGTGATCCGGCTGAGTTCGCTTTCGAGGCCGGCAGTATGTCCATATCCGCTTGGTACACGACCGAATCCCTCTACACTAGCTGGAATACTCTGGTCAGCCAAGGTGAAGGTAATAACTGGCGAATTGCCCGGCATGGGACTTCGGGCACCAACTTCAAGTATAGCGTAGGCGGCCCTGCTTCCGTTCCTGCAAATATCGATCAGCAAGACGGGTCATGGCATCATGTGGTGGTAACGCACGTGTCTGGTGGAGACATCACGATGTACATTGATGGGGCCGCAGCGGCAACTCAGGCGGATTGGGTGTTGGGGAATGGTAATAGCTTGTCTATGCAGATCGGTGGCAATGCCAAGGCCGCTAACAGGGGATGGGACGGGAACATCGACGATGTCGCGCTCTGGGATCGCGCTATTACTCCGGAAGAGGTGGCCTCAATCTGGAATGACGGCGTTGGAGCCAGCATCGCAAGCCTTACCGGAGGCACTAGCACTCCCTTGCAGATAGTTGATGTGGCGCATACCAGCACTGTGGATAATATCCTTGTCGACCTCACCTTCACCTCGAAAGAGGGGGGAGTTTACTCGGTATTTGCCACCACCGATCTGTCCCTACCTCTCACGAGCTGGTTCGAATTGAGTGATGGCTTCCCCGCCGCTGTCGGAGAATCGAGCACCGTATTCCCGGTTGATTTCAATGCCCAAAGTCTGCCGCTGGGCGATTACCAGTTCTTTGTGGTCGTGAAAAATCCATAAAGGGGTTCTTTGCACACCCCCCTTTCTCTCCGCTCCGGTCCAAGAGCGGCTTCAAAGCCCTCCCGCCAAAAGAAAATTCTTAGCAGTAGCAGTCATTCTAGACGCAGCGAACCAACTTTAACTATGAATTCGACTCCCAACAACTCCTGGTTCTACGCGCAAAACGGCGCACGCAAAGGCCCCGTCCCTTTCTCAACCCTGCAAGATCTGTTCCAGCAAGGGCTTTCTCCTCCCTCTTCGGTTTCTATCTTCTCAGTTTCCTGATCGGCTTGGCGGGCCTGCTTGCCCTCTTTGTTGGTCTCCTTTGGGCTATTCCAACGACCTGGCTGGCGTCTCTGATTGCCTTCCGCTACCTCCACAACGGACCGAATAGTGTGAAAATACTTCCTTGATCGCTCGGGAACTCTCAAACCCTCCATCTCATTCAGCGCCTTGTCTGTCAGCGATCCCCTATCAACCTCAAGGAAAATAGATCTCCACCATTTTTCGCCCAAATCGAGCGATTTCTTGCTATTTCCGTTTTTCTGAGGCAAGGAGCGCGCGCCATCCGCTTCGGTGGCGTTCAAAATTCCATCCGCCACCACATGTCCCATTTTCGCAACCTCGCCATTATCGCTCACGTTGACCACGGCAAAACAACCCTCGTCGACGAGCTTCTCAAAGCCGGTGGCGCCTATCGTGAAAATCAGGCTGTCACTGAACGCGCCATGGACTCGATGGATCTGGAGCGTGAAAAAGGCATCACCATCAAGGCCAAGAACACCGCCGTTCACTGGGGCGACCACATCATCAACATCGTCGACACCCCGGGACACGCCGACTTTGGCGGGGAAGTGGAGCGTGTCATGAAAATGGTCGACGGCGTCATTCTTGTCGTCGATGCCTTTAGTGGTCCCCAGGCCCAAACCCGCTTCGTTCTCCGCAAGGCCCTTCAGGAAGGCCTCAAGCCCATCATCGTTGTTAATAAAATCGACCGCCCGAACTCCGACCCTCTCGGCGTTCATGACAAGGTCCTCGAGCTCTTCCTCGAACTCGACGCCACCGACGACCAGTTCAACGCCCCCACTCTCTACGGCTCCGCCAAAAACGGCTTCTTTTCAACGGAACACGATGCCACCGAAGGCGACTGCGTCCCGCTTCTCGATGCCATCATCGAAAACATCCCCGCACCTAAAGTTCTCGAAGACGAAAACTTTAAGATGCTCGTCTCCAACATCGACTGGGACGACTACGTGGGCCGTATCGCAATCGGCAAGGTCCTTTCAGGTTCAGTCAAAAAGGGCGACAAGGTTTATCGCCTTCTCAAAGACGGAACCAAAATCCGCACCAAGATCGGAAAGGTCTTTGAATACACCAACCTCGGTATCCAGGAAACGGAAGACGGCATCGCGGGAAACATCGTAGGCATCGCAGGCTTTGAAGATGCTGACATCGGCGAAACTCTCGCCGAGAGCGAAGAAGCCGAAGCTCTTCCTCCCGTCAACATTGACCCTCCTTCTGTCCAGATGCAGTTCTCCATCAACGACGGCCCTTTCGCCGGAAAAGATGGAAAACATGTTCAATCCCGCGTCATCCGTGAACGTCTTTACCGCGAACAAAAGATCAACGTTTCCATCCACGTCGAAGACTCGGAACTGGCCGGTGTCTTTAATGTCTCCGCCCGAGGAGCCATGCAGATCGCCGTCCTCGTTGAAACAATGCGTCGCGAAGGCTTCGAGGTCCTCGTGTCCCGACCCACCGTCATTCTTAAGCGCGATGAAAACGACAAGCGCCTCGAACCTTGGGAAATCCTCTACCTCGAGCTTCCTGCCGAGTATGCCAATTCCATCCTTAAGATCCTCAACGATCGTAAGGGAATTCTCCAGGACATGACCACCAACGATTCCTCCGACCGCACTCTCATCACCGCCAGCATTCCCACCCGTGGAATCATCGGCCTTGAGTTCGAACTCGTGAACATCACCTCTGGTCACGGCATCATGTCGCACCTCTTTGACGAATACAAACCATGGGCTGGAACCATCCAGACCCGTCAGGCCGGCACTCTTGTCTCCATGGATACCGGTCCTGCCACTGCCTACTCGCTCCTTGCGCTCGAGGGCCGCGGCACCCTGTTTGTCAACCCGACCGAACAAGTTTACACCGGCATGGTGATTGGCGAAAACTCCCGCGCCGATGACCTCCCCGTCAACCCGGTCAAGGCCAAGAAACTCGATAACATCCGCTCTGCAACCAAAGAAAACACCGCCAAGCTCGCGCCGGCGCTCAAGTTCTCCCTCGAACGCGCCATCGAGTATATCGACCCTGACGAACTCGTTGAAGTCACTCCGAACTACCTTCGCCTCCGCAAGCGTATCCTTGATCCCAACGAGCGCAAACGCGCTAATAAGGCCGCCAAGATGGGTGTCTAAAGGTCGCTAATTCAATCAGGCAACTGGAGCTTTTATTTAAAACGGAGATCTCAATGAGGTCTCCGTTTTTATTTTTCTCGCACCTAGGTTACTCTGCTTATCGCATCCCCTTTTCTGAGTTGAACTATTTCAAATGCCCGTTTTAAATATTTATTTACAACTCCTCTCGTTTTCTGCCGCTATCTCAGATGACGCCGGAGACTACCCAAGATAATATCTTGACCGTTGCCGTGACGGTGTTCGCGGAGAAGAGTGACCGACAGACCACTGTGGCCGAAATCTGCGAGCGGACCGAAAGAAAGTATCCTATTCGGTCCCTCGCGTGCCATCAACCTAGGCAAGCACCCAGGTTCAATTCCTCAAGCCCATGGCGGTTTTCGTTGGCTTCCGGTGTCACCCTCATCCTCTTGACCATCCTCATCGTCATCGCCGATGAAACCGTCTCTTCCTCCTTCCTCCTTC
>JAPKDJ010000156.1 GCA_026421245.1 Akkermansiaceae bacterium
TTCTATTCGCCGATGGGTTTTGTGAGAGATCACTTTTTCCCAGAGCAGGACAGTCAGGACTTTTTGTCGATGCCAACGTTGAGTCCGCTGAAAAAAGTAGGCGACAAGGTCACGCTGATAACGGGGTTGTCCAGGGTCAATGTCAGAGGCGTCGATGTTCACAATCAATGCAGTTCCTGCTACTTGTCTTCGGCCGATCCTCATGGCCAGTTCAAATCGGCTTATCCTATGGATAGGACCTTGGACCATCTGATTGCAGATCAAGTAAGCAGTCAAACGCCGATCCGATCCTTAGAGCTGAACTGCAATACTTTTAAAGACCTAAAAGAATCGATCTACTTAGACAACATCTCATGGTATGGGCCAGAGCATGTGGCGACGTCGATCAAAGATCCGCGGCACGTCTATCAGATTCTTTTCAAGACCGGTAAATCGGACAAAGATATTACGGACCTGATTTTGCAGGATGCCTCTAACTTCAAAAAAGATCTCAATCATCACGACAAAGATAAGCTGGACGAATACTTTACTTCGGTGAGGGAAATCGAAATGCAAATTGAAAAGCTCAACAACTACTACAAAACCCACAAGAAAGCGGACATCCAAGAACCGGGTGAAGCGCCCATGACGCGTGGAGAGTACATACGACTGATGGGTAAAATGCTGGTGCTGGCATTTCAGGGCGACCTCACGCATGTTGCCACGTTCATGCTCGCACCCGAAAGGTGGGGTACGCCGCAACTCTACCATGAATTGAATTTCACGAAATCACATCATGGACTCACGCATGCCCAAGGCCAGGACCGTGTGAAAAAGATGCTTGTTCAAGTCGACCGTTTTTATATCCAGCTGTTTGCCGAAGTGCTCGAACAGCTCGATGCGATCAGGGAGGGGGAGGGCACGCTGTTGGATCACTCCATGATCACTTTGGGGTCTGGATTGGGAGATGGAGAACATCACACCATGAATGATCTTCCTATTATCGTGGCAGGTTCCGCCAACGGTAGAATCAAGACCGGGCGAATTCTCCATTGCCCCGAAAATACGCCGTTGGCCAATCTATGGCTTTCCCAAGCTCAATTGATGGGAACCGGCCTCGAGCGGTTTGCCGATAGTACAGAGCCATTGAACGGCTTACTCGGATAGACAGCAGGCAACGAAACGATGGAAGCCCGCGAACTGAATAATGCGGCGATGATCTGGATAAGAAATAATATCAAAATTAAAATTACCATGAGTCAAAAAATAAAAAGTGTAACAGCCATTACAGCGTTGGCAGTAATCGTGCTAATTGCGTGTGGTGTAACCCGGGCAGCAGAAGAGAAACCCAATATCATCTTCTTTCTCGTCGACGATCTCGGGCAGCGGGACATCGGGTGCTACGGCAGTGAGTTTCATGAAACCCCGTCCATCGATCAGTTGGCGAAGGAGGGCATGCTTTTCACCAATGCCTATGCCACCTGTCATGTCTGCTCGCCGAGCCGCGCCAGCATTCTGACCGGGAAGTATCCGGCCAGGACTGACTTGACGGAGTGGCTCGGTGGACGGCCCGAGCGGGATTACGAGCCGCTGCATCACGCGGAAAAGCTGACCGCCTTGCCGGACGAGGAGGTCACCCTGGCCGAAACACTCAAGAGCCACGGCTACGCCACGGCGAACTACGGCAAAGCGCATGTGAGGGTGGACCCGAAGACCTATGGCTTCGATGAGGAAATCACGGGCTGGGTGCGGTCCTATCACTATCCTTTTGGCGGTGCTTACAATGACAAGCTCCCGGCGAAAGAAGGCGACTACTTCACGGACAAGCTGACCGATGCGGCCTTGGATTTCATTGAGCGAAATCAGGGCCAGCCCTTCTTCGTGCATCTCGAACACTTCGCGGTGCACGACCCGATCCAGGGACGACCGGACCTGGTGAAAAAGTATCGCAAGAAGCTCGCGGCAATGCCGGAGCAGGAGGGGCCGGACTTCATTCTCGAACCCAATCCGGACGGGCCGCCGCTCACGGAGGAGGAACTCAAAGCGCTGGCGGAGAAAGACGAGCGGCAGGCACAGCAGGACGCACGCGTCTGGTGGGTGAAGCAGAAGCAGGACAATGTGGAATTCGCCGGCATGCTGGAGGCGACCGACGAAAGCCTGGCGCGCATCCGCGCGAAGCTGAAGGAACTCGGACTGGAAGAGAACACTATCATTGTCTTCACGTCGGATAACGGCGGCATGTCGGCGTCGAATGGGTATCGCGCCAATGCATCTCGTGAGGCGCTCGATTCCCGTTTTGCTTCGTCCAATCTTCCGCTGCGTGGAGCGAAAGGCTGGAACTACGAAGGCGGCGTTCGCGTGCCGCTGATTGTCCACTGGCCCGGTCGCACCGAACCAAACTCGACGTCTGAGGCAGTCGTCACAGGAACCGATTATTACCCGACGCTGCTTGAGATGATGAATCTGCCGGCGGTGCCGGACCAGCACGTCGACGGCAAAAGCTTTGTTCCGGCGCTGAATGGGCACGCCTACAAGCGGGGGCCGGTCTACTGGCACTTTCCTCACTACAGTAATCACGGTTACCAAAGCCCCGGCGGAGCGATTCGCTCCGGCGACTTCAAGCTGCTGGAGTACTACGAGAACGGCACGGTGCAGCTCTTCGACCTCGCCAATGATATCGGGGAGCGCAACGACCTCGCAGAAGAGCGGCCCGAGATGGTTGCCAAGCTGAAGAAGCAGTTCGAGGACTGGCGCGACGAAGTCGATGCCAAGATGCCGTATCCCAAGACAGCGACCTCGAAGCCGGCTCCCGGCGCGCGTGTGAAAGCGCCTCCTGCGAAAGGCAAGGGGAGCGGGGCGGTCATCGTGAGCGAAGACCTGCCCAAGCAGGTCGAGCAGTTTGCGCCGGGCTGGAAGGTCAAGGACTGGGGCGGACCAGGGATGAAGCCTGGCTTACGAAAGGAATGGGGCGGACGCAAAAATGTTCTGCTGACTCACCCGCTTAGCAGAGATACTCCCTGCGTTTTATCTCGTAGCGTTGATATACCCACAGGGAAAAAGACCGCCCTTACATTCGCAGTCAACAATCACCCGAAAGGCAACTGGACACTGGTCGTCAGGATCGATGGTGACGAAGTTCTGCAAAAATCGATCGAAACCTCATCCTGGCAAGAGTTTCAATTCGATCTAACGAAACACGCGGGAGAAACGATCAAAATCGAACTGGAAAACCGAGCCAGTGACTGGGCCTCCGAAGCCGCTTACTGGAGCCGGATTGAACTGGTTGACCTGACTAATCCGGTCAAAGCATTGGCGGATCGCGTCCGCGGACATGTGAATAGTCAGCCGCTCAGATTTCCTAATCAGCACTGGGTTCGAGGCGCGTATTATGCGGGGCTGATGGCCATGTATGAAAGCACGTCGGATCGTGCCTATCTGGATGATTGCATGAAATGGGGGAAGCAGGTTTCCTGGCGGATTAAGGAACAGGGGGGCGGGCCGTATGAAAGCGGGGCCTATCCGCTGATTTGCGGCCAGATTTGGTATGGGTGCTATCAGGCAAAGAAGGATGAGCTGATGATGCAGCCCACCCTTGCGTTTCTCGAAGACCCAAAGGTTGAGAATCCTGTGTCCGCCCCTGGGAAATGGTATTTGGAAAACACGGGACATCGCTTTGTCGATGGGCTGTTTACCGCACCTCCGATGCTCGCGATGCTGTATCAAATGACGGGGGATGAAAAATACGTGGATTGGATGAATGCCTGCTTTTGGGATGTGCATAAAGAAATCTATGACCCCGATGCGGATTTATTCTATCGGGATGCCCGTTCCAAATCTAGGAAAACGAAGAACGGGAAAAAAGTGTTATGGTCCCGGGGCAACGGATGGGCGTTTGGCGGTTTGACCCGAATCCTGAAACACCTCCCCGAACATCATGCAAGCTATGCCCGCTATAAGGCATTGTATATTCAAATGGCCGAGTCATTGGCAAAGCGACAACAAGCCGATGGGTTCTGGCGAAGCAA
>JAPKDJ010000074.1 GCA_026421245.1 Akkermansiaceae bacterium
CCGGGGCTTCGGCTTCAGCGTTGCGGAATCCGTACATCGGGAGCAAGCGGTAGTAAACCTCCAGGCTCAAGGTGGCCAAGGCCGTGCTGATGACGCGCCCTCCCTCGCCCGCCATGCTGCTGCTCGGATCCCAACTACCCGTGGTGGCCCCAGTCTTCTTTTGAATGAGTGGAAGGATCTCCTGGAGTTGCTTGTTCCAGTCGGTCCAGACCGGCCCCTGATGTTGGTAGAGTGCCAAGGTGGCGTAGTAAACGTAGTAGAGATCCGGTTTCGAGGCCTTCATGGGGTGCCGTTTAAGCAGGCGCAGACTTTCCAGCATCTTGGGATCACCGGGAGGCACGAGATCGAGCTGCCGACAGAACATCCCAGTTGCCACCATCGCCCGCGAAATATCGTTGCGTTTCTGGTAACCATAGAGGCCACCGTATTTTCCGCTCCCCATGCGGTCGAGGAATCCACGCGCCTTCGCGAAGGCCTCCTTGGGCACGTCGAGCCCAGCCATGAGGGCGCTGTGCAGGGCCATGTATTGCCAACCTGTGACCGAGGTGTCGGAACCGTTGCCGGGCGAATAACGCCAACCACCTAGTGCTTCACTCTGAGCGGAGAGGGTATAGGCAATGGCCCGTTTGGCAGGTTGTCTCAGTTTTTGGTCTTTGGTGACCCCATAGGCCTCGCAAAGCGCGATGGTGGAAATGGCGTGACTATACATCATGCCGGGAGCCCCTCCGAGGTAGCCATCTTTGCGTTGTTGCATCACGAGCCAATCGAGCGCGCTCCGAACATTCGTCTGATACTTACAGGCGATATCGTGGCGCTCGCCCCAACCATAAAAGCAGAGGAGGGCGAGGCCGGTGCCCCCGAGATCGTGATTTATCTTGGCTCCGTGTTTGCGGGTGTCCCAACGACCATCCGCTTCCTGATTTTTCGAAAGCCACTCCATTGCCGCCCCCACCGAGCCTTCGCTCGCCTCGGTGCCACCCATTTGCTTGATGGTATCGATCCCCGGTTTGCCGCGCTGCTTCTTGATGAGATCCGCCATCCCGCGCGGCCCAAGACCTGCGGGGGCTTCGAGCTCTCCGGGCAAAGCGGGCTCAGGCAACAAACCCGGATCCGTGAGGCTGCTAGCCAAGGTCTCTCCCCCAAGCTCTGGGAGCCCCCCACTCGAAACCAATCCACGCGGGGACATCGCGGTGGACCCGCTCGTGTCGCGTGTTGCTCCGACCACCACTCCGCCTGCGAGCGCGTGTGCGACGGCGGAATCACCGACGGCGCTGCCGGTGGCCTGCTGGGTGACAAGACCGGGCACCGACTGACTCGCCTTGAACAAATCCTTCGTGGGATCGGCGGGAGCATGGCCGGAGCCCTCCCCCGGTTCCTCGAGTTTCGGGGCACCCGGGTCAACAAGGGTCACCTCGGGCAGCGCCCCCGGCAACGAAGGAGGAAGCGTGTTGGCAGAGGGAGACGCCGCCGAGGGCGCGCTTTGAGGCTCGGTTAGTGCGGAGCTTGTGACCAACTCGGCTGATGATACAGCTTCTGCCGTGCTCGTGGCGGTGACTGCGGAACCGGATGTGACCTGCCCCATACTCGGGGTAGTGGTGAGATTGGGCACCGCCTGATCCGGCTTGAAGATATCCTTCCTTGGGTCGGCAGGAGTTCCCCCGGAATCCCCGCCGCCCTCTTCCAACTTCGGAGCTCCCGCGTCAACGGGGGACACCTCGGGAAGGGTGGCGCGAGCGAGGTTCGAAGGCGTCACGTTCTCCATCGTGGACGATGCGGGTTCGCTCGCTTGAGCTTTCGCGACCGCCGAGGTCGAGACTAAGTCCGCAGCGCGGACTACGGTGGTAGCCTCCGCGCTCGTGACGGCGGCATCGACCACCATCGTTCCCTCGGCTTGGGCGGTGGCCAAATTTGGCGCGGCGGTTCCGGGATCGAACAAGTCCTTGGTTGCCTCCGCGGGTGCCTCCGCCGTTTGGGCACCGGGCTCTTCGAGCACGGGCGCTCCCGGATCAAGGAGGGAAGACTCGGGCAAGGCTTGGGATATCTCGATCGTAGGGAGCGGGAGGTCTGCCGCGGAGGGAATGACTTCGGATGCCAGCGCTTCTATCGGGGCCGCCCCGGCATCGCGAGCGCTCTCTGCGACATCGGCCGCGCTCGTCGGGCTGGTCTCGGCGGTGTCTGACGCAGTCTCTCCGCTGGCTGATTGCTCGGTGGCAAGGTTCGAGGCCGCCTGACCTGGATCAAACATCTCTTGCGAAGAGTCGACCGGAGCATCGGAAGCCTGAGCTTCCGCCGGATCGCGCTCCTCGAACGTGTCCTCGAGGGAATTCACGAGGGCCGAATCCGGCAAAGCACTGAGCATCTCCGACGGCAAGGGGGGGGCGTCGGCGGGCGTTGCCTGCTCCACCGGCTTGCTCTCGCTCGCGCTGGATTCGACGAACTCCGCCACCTTCTCCTGCTCGGCAAGCGGTTCGGACGGTTGCAACTCGGTGACTTCGCTCGCCTCGGGAGGTGTTTCGACGGCTGTCTCGGTGGTCATTTGCGCTTCCATCTTCTCCGTTTCGACCATTGTCGGGGCCGGCTCAAACTGTTCCGTGCTGGTGTCCGCGACTTCCTGAGGCTCGCTGGGGTCGCGTTCTTCCAACTCAAATTGCTCGATCTCCGGCAGTGCGGCGGCGGTCAGGTCCTTGAGCACGCTGGACTCTTCGCTCGGTGCGCTCATGGGGGCGTCACTGGTTTGCGCGTTCGTGGGCTGCGCCTCCACCAAGACCGCTTCCTTCGTGGTCTGCGCTGCCTCGGGCACCGGCTGGGCTTCATTTTGCGCTTCAAATCCAGGCGCTCCAAACTCGCTCTCGACCTTTTCCGTTTCGAGATTGGTGGTCGTCTCGGTGAGCGTGGTTTCCTCCGGAATGCTTTCCAAGGCGAGCTCCTCCTGCGCGAGCGCGTCAATGCTCACAAGCACCTCTTCCTCTTGACGCGCATCCTCTTTCTCAATCGTAGTGGCAATGAGCAGAAGCATCGCCAGAAGCAGGGCCACGAGGTGCAGAACGGCGGATCCGGCAAGACACTTGTGAAACAGGCTCGTCATGTCCTGCCACTTCTCGAGAATATAGATCAGGCCGATGAGCGCGGCGAGAGCGAGAACAATCCACCATGCGATGGTGTTCATCAACTCCTTGAATTGTTCCCAGCGTGAACGATCGGTGTAACCCACCACCTCACGGGTGGTGGAATGGAAGAGACGGTAGCCCGCAGCGGGATCCTTCGATTCCTCACCCACGCTGAATAACAAATCGAAGCCTTCCATGCGCACCGCTGGGTCGGTGACATCACCTTCCTCAATGTAGAGATCGATCTCCTCGGGCGCTTGCGCCTCTCCATCGATCACCCGGCTCAAGTAGAGCTTGAATCCGGATCTCTTGCTGCGGTCCCGGTCAGAAGCGAGGAAGACATGATCGCCGCGGGTGGTCATCGCGGCCTGCACCTCCGCGGCCTTCGAATTGAGATCATCGACAGCGGCAGCGTTGCCAAATTCCGGCACGGGCGCGAGGGGGAGCTTCTTTTCTTCCTTCACCTGCGCCACCTCTGCACCGCTCTTTTTATTCTTGGGACGCTTTTTCGTTTTCTCCGAATTCTCGTTCTCGACTACCGGGGCAGACGTCTCCTCTGGCATCGTGATTATGGAAAGAAAAATGTCTTCCGCCCCTCCGGCAGTGCGATCCGAGGAAAAATACAACTGGGTTCCGTCGGCAGATATGGCCGGGCCCAGTTCGTTCGCCTTGGTATTCACCGTGTCCGGTAGTGCTTCGACACCTGTCCAAGCGGTGCCGTCCCAGCGGGACACGTAAAGATCGTAGCCACCCACCCCACCCTCCCGATCAGAGGAAAAGTAGAGGTATCTCCCGTCGCGGGACAGGGCCGGACTGCGCTCGGACGCTTTGGTGTTGAGGGAACTGATCGCCTCCGGTTGACTCCACCGGCGTCCGTCCCAGTGCGATCGGAACAGGTCGGCATTGCGGCCGGCCTTATCCCAATGCACCAGCACCATCGTCGTGCCGTCGGCGGAAAAGGCGGCCTCGAGCGTGCCAGTCTCAGCGCCAGCATCGTCCACGAAGGTCTGGGGTTCGGGATCCTGCCACAAGACGGGGCGCGCCTTCTCGTCCTCGATCGCGGACTGCACCCCAGCACCGTCGGAGTACGTCGCCCAGACTTCCCCGCGCAATTTTCCAAAGAGCACGATTCCCGCAATAAGGGCGAGCCCAAAAGCAACTACGGGAATAAGCCACACTCGCCAGCGCGACCGTTTCTTGGGCTGGTCTGGAGCGCGTTCAGACATGCCGAAAAACTTCTCTGGGGTTCTTGTTTGCGGAAAGGGCGCGCCGCGACTGCCACACCCCGACGACGGGCGCCCCGATCAGAAGCAGGAGCCAGAACCCGTTGCGTCCGAGCCAGCGAAGGCTCGGGAATTTGGTGTAGTCATGTCGCAGGTCGAGTCGGCGGCTTTTCGAGCTGTAAAGGGCACTGGGCCGCCCCTCCCGGTCGGAGTTGAAGAGAAGGTGAAAGCCCACCATGCGCACTGCGGGTTGACCCTCATTCGCGCTGCTGTTGATTTCCTCGCCAAGATTCGCCACCGCTCCGGGAAGCGGGCCACTGATGCGGGCACGGTAGATGTCGGAGCCTCCAAACCCGCCCTCGCGTTCCGAGGAAAAGTAGAGAAAATCACCGTGATCGGTCACCACTGGAGCGGTGTCATGGGCTGGCGAATTGAAGGCCTCAAGGTATTTGGCATGGCGAAAGAGCGGAGTCTCCGGCACCTGCGACTGGTTGAGGGCGCCGGCCACCGGACCATCGGGATTCGGTTCGTAGCCTAGACCATAGAGCGGGGTATAGCGGTAGTGAGCCTCAAGGCAGAGCACCGTCAGAGCCGTCCCAATGATCCGCCCCATCGCCTTTCCGTGGCCTCCACCGGACTGCCAGGACCCATCCTGATCCTGCCCCTCGAGAAACTCCCCCTGCATCTTCTCCCGCCACTCGCGCCACAGGGGGCCTTGGTGTTGGTATGCCGCCACCGTGCCGTAATAAATGTAGTAGAGATCGGAATCCTTGAGGCCCGCACTACCGAGAAGCTGAGCCGACTCAAAGGCGCTCACGCCAATTGGAGAAGCCCCAAGCAATTGCGAACAGAAAAACCCCGCCGCATTCATCCCGTGACGCCCGGAATTCCGCTTGCCAGGAGAATCGGTATATCCGTAAGAGCCTCCGGACGGACCACCCCGCACGGCCTCCAGAAAGGCACGGGCCCCGGATAAAATCTTTTCGGGCACCGGGATCCCCGACATTTGAGCACTCCCCAAGGCCATGATATACCAACCAGTGGCCGAGAGATCTCCGCGCTCCCCGGGCTTGTAGCGCCACCCCCCTTCCTTGTGCTGGGACTCACCCATGAACTCGATCGCGGCGATGGCCCGAGGACGCAAATCGGGATCTTTGGTAACGCCATAGGCCTCGATGAGGGCGAGAGACGCGATGCCATGATCATACATGGCGTTGCCCTGAGGGTTCGCTCCGCGCAGGTCGCCCGAGGCCCGGTTCTGCTGCGAGAGCAACCACTGCAAGCCCCGCGCGACAGTGTCTTGGTATTCGCACTCCTGATCATGTCGCTCGCCCCGGCCGTAGAAAGAAAGAAGGGCAAACGCGGTAGCGCCGACATCGTGCCCGCGCTGGCCTCCTCCCTTACCGATATCCCATCGCCCGTCCTTCTCCTGAGTTTTGGCAAGATAGGAGAGGCCACGATCCACCGCCGACTCCGTCGCGCTCGACCCTCCCAGTTTCGCCATGACTTCCGGATCGGCAAGCGCTCCTTCACGCAAGGAATAGAGCATGCTCAACTGGCGCTCAATGATCAGGTCAAAAGGGGTGTCGCTCGCAATCTCCGCGGCATAGAGGTTGTAGTCTCCCTTGCTTCGAGTCTCTTCCGGCAAGGGTTTCCCGTCCGCTCTCAGAACCTGTTCCTCGGAAACGTAAGGACGATTCGAGGACAGGTAGAGCCGCGCCCCGTCGGGCGAGGGTGCCGGATCGGTTTCATCGAAGACAGTATTGACCCGACCGGTCAAGGGGAGAGGCCAAGCGTATTCGATCCCGTCCCACTTTGCGACCCAGATATCCTCGCCTCCGCGCCCTCCGGGACGGTCACTCGCAAAAAAGAGATACTGTCCATCGGCGCTTAAGGCCGGAGCGCTTTCATGAAAGATACTGTTGAGCGCGCGCATCGGCCGTGGCGCGTCCCAGTTCGTGCCATCCCAGCGCCGCACAAAGAGATCGGAATTCTCGTCCTCCTTTCCGGTGGCATAAACCATGCGGGTCCCGTCGGATGAAATGGCCGCTTGCCCAATGTTCTCTTCAGTTCCGATCCCGCCGGCTTCCGCAGCGGCAGGCTCCCAAACTACCCGACCGAGCTTCACCTCACGCGCCACACGCTCGAATGAAACATGGTCGGTGTAAGTATACCAGCTGCTGGGCTGAAGGTAGAGCCAGACCCAGAAAAGAAACCCAACGACCAAGGCAAGGGCGGACCAAAGGTAAATCCAGATGCGGCGTCGACGCGTCAACCCGAGCAACGGCCCCTTTTGCTTCTTTTGGGCGGTGACTGGTTGACTGGCGACGATCATGGATTTTTTTGAGGTATCCCGCAGGTCATTTAGCAGTCCGCACCGCAATGTTGGCTTGGGCGACGCCAACGTGAATGCAGATCGACATCACATTCGAAAGATGCAGGTGCTTCGATTCCTTGTCGCATCGGATCAAGACCTTGAGTTCAGGTTTACGTTTGATCTCGCCCTCCATCCAGGTGTTCAGTTGCTCCTCGGTCATCTGCGTGCCCATCACGAGGTAGGCTCCGTTCTCACGGATGTTGATCTTGATGAGACTACCGCTTGATTGCGTTAGGGACTGATTGCGTTTGTCGGTGGGTAACTTGACCAACTGATCGACCTCTTCCTCTTTGAAGGTTGTGGTAACGAGGAAGAAGATGATTAGGATGAACATGACATCGATCATGCTCGAGATGTTGATCAACTCGCTTCCGTCACTGCTGCTTGATTTGAAACGCATGATTGTAATCTATCCTTCGGGCTCGGCGTATTCGACCACTTCCTCCGTGGCTTCCCCCACCGGCGGCGACTCCAAGCGCGCGTGGTTCACGATGAAGCGGGTGCCGACCTCATCGATGTGATCGATTAAGCCATCGACGCGTGAGGAGAGATACTGAAAGAGGAGCATCACTGGAATGGCGAGAGTCAGACCGGTCGCGGTGGAGACCAAGGCCTCGTAAATTCCGGTGGCGAGGTCGGCGGTCTTGGCCGCTCCACCACTGGAGGAAGTGCGCTGGAAGGCCGAAATCATGCCGTAAACTGTCCCCAAGAGTCCGAGGAGCGGGGCGACCGCGGCAATCGCGGAGAGCGGGCGCAGGCTGCGCTTCATACGATCTGTTTCCCGGGAGCCCGCGTCCTCGATGGCCTGACTCACGGCCTCGTAGCCATAGTAGCGCCATTGGATACCGGCCTTGAAGACGTGTCCCGCCGCACCGCCGGATTCGTTGCAATAGTCCTCGGCAAGTTGTCCGGTGGGATCGGCATGCCAAGCATGACCCAAGCCATCGAGGAAACCGGTCGGCAATACTTTTTCGCGGCGTAGCGAGAGAAATCGCTCGGTCCCCAAGGCGAGGGCGAGAATGGAAGCGATGCCGAGGGGGATCATGACAAAGCCCCCCTTCTTCATCAGGGTGAACATCGTTTCCTTAGGGACGCCAGCTTCGTCATTGACCTCAGCGCCCATCACCAGAGTGGTGGCGACCATCAGGAAGCACATCCCGAGGAAAAGTACCTGTCGCCAGCCGTACTTGGGTGCGAGGTGGGGGAGTTCTGGCGTTAATCGATCTTGGTGCATGGTTTCACTTATTATTTGCGGAGTTCGTCGAGGTATTGCTGGGCCACAGTCGCGGCTTTCTCCTTCGAGTAGCGTTGGATCACCTCCTTGAGTCGTTCGGCCGCCTGCGCCTTCTTGCCCTGCGCAATCAAGACCCGTGCCATTTCGAGCACGGCCTTGGCCTGCCAACTGGGGTATTTGCGGTAGTTGATTTCGACGTTCACAAACTCGGCCACCGCTTCATCATATTTTTGCAAATTAAAATAGCACTCCCCGATCTGGAAGCGTCCCCGCACCGCCCACAGGTCGACCTTCTTATCGGCGAGAAGTTTGCGGTATTCCAGAATCGCCTGGTCGGAATTCCCGGCATTTTCCATCGCGAATCCAAGGCCAAAGCGTGCATTCCGTATCCATTTACTCTTGGGGAATTTTTCGAGAAAGACGGTGTAGGTTTCTCCAGCCTCGGGGTGTTGATTGGTCAGGGCATGGGTTTCGCCGAGGCGCATGGTAATCGACTCGGCGAGGCTTTCCGGACTCCCGGGCACGGCCGTCGCCTTGGTGAAATGGGTTCGCGCTGCCACCGTTTCCCCGAGTTTCAAACGCGACTCTCCGGCCTGAAAGAGGATCGAGGCCAACAACTTCGATTCGGGGTAGTCCACGAGGAGCTTCTCAAGCTGTTCCGCTGCGGTGGCATGATCGCCTTTCTTGAAATGGGCGCTGGCAAGTTGATAACGAATGTCGGCGCGGAGGGAATCATCCTTCACCTTGGCCAAGGCCCCGGTGAGTAGGACGATGACCTTGTCTTGGTCTCCGCTGGCGATATTCAGCTCGGCCAATTCGCTCTGCACCTTGACCGCCAGTGGGCTTGCGGGATGGGTGGCGAGGAGCTTGTCGTAAAGCTTGACGGCCTCGGCGTTGCGATCCGAACGGCGTTCGCACCATGCCCACTCATAGAGTGCCTGATCGGAAAACTCGGAGTCTGCAAATGATGCTACAACTCGTTTAAAGTGTCCTTTGGCGGGTTCCCACTGCTTCTGCCGGGCAAGCGCGAGCCCGGAATAATACACGAGGCGCGCGAGCTTCTCGTGTTTGGGATAGCGTTTGAGCATGTCCGGGAAGTGCTTGGCGGCCGCCTCGAAATTTTCGCTATTCACCCACGCGATCCCCTGCTGCAAGGCGGCATCGGGCGCGAGGGGGTGCTTCGGATCGAGGGTCAAGACTTCGCCAAAGCGTTGGGCCGCGACTTTGGACTTCTCCTCCGAGGCCTCGACCCAGCCGAGATAATAACTCACTCTCGCCCGCTGAGCCGGGGCGCCCTTACGAAACGGCTCAGCCGCTTTCTGGTCTTCGGCGAGAAAGCGCTCAAGAGCCTGGCGCGCGAGCTTGAGATCCCCCTCCGCAAAACTCAGTCGCCCCTGTTCGGCGAGTGCCAGTGGCAGTTGTGGAGTCGCTTCGGGATAGTGGCCGACGAGGAGAGCGAGATACTTGAGCGCCTTCTGCTGCTGATCCAGTCGATCATGCGCGACCGCGAGTTGCATCAAGGCGGTATCGACATTTGGCTCTGCGGTGACCTGCGGTTTTTTGCCTGCCTCCTCCTGCACCCGCCCAGCGAGGAACGTTTCCAATCCCGCGATCGACTCTGCCCACTTCTCCTGGCGGAACAAACAATCGCCCACGATGAAGGGTAATTGCGTGAACAAGCGCCCTTCGGGTTTACTTGCGAGCATGGGGGAGGCACTGGCGAGACACTCGGCCCAGCGGCCCTGATCGTGATGAATTTGCGCGAGACGAAAATTGGCCGCCAAAGCATTCGCGTGTTCTTTGTGTTTGGCGACAAACACACTGTAGCCCTTGGTTGCTTCCTCAAGGCGATTGAGCAAAAAGAGATTCTCGGCCCGTATGAAGCGCGCTTCCACCGCGAGCGGGTGGTCCGGATATTTTGCGAGAAACGCGTCATTGCTCACCAGGCTATTTGCGTAGTCTCCCAACTTGTGTTGGCAAACCGACCGCTGGCTCACTACCTCGGCCATTTGGGAAAAGGTCCCGCGCGTCTCGACGCTCTGCAGCAAAGCGAGGGCGGCCTGCCAATCCGGCTTTTGACGCGCCATTAAAGCGTTGGCGTAATCAAACTCGAGGCTATTGATCACGGTGGATTCCTTGAAGCGCGCGACCGCCTTCGCAAGAGTTTCGGCCGCTTCGTCGTAGTTTTTGTCCATCCGCGTGTGGACTCGCGCCAACCAGAGGCTGGCCCGCGCGGCCTCGTCGCCCTCGCCCGCAGCCAATTCGGTGAGCGCAGGCGCGGCCTTGGCATAGTCAGCCAACTCAAAGTGGGAACGCGCGATATAGAGCCGAGCCTCGGTCGCTCGTGGGCTCTCCTTCACTTCGGCAAGACAGCGCTCGAGATCCGCCGCCGCCTCTTTGTATTTCTTCAGGACAAATCGCGTCAACCCGAGGCGGTAATGGCATTCGGAGGCATCCGCGCCCTCCAAGCCGGGAAGAGCCGCGACGAAGGCCGCTTCCGCTTTCTCATATTGTTTCTGCTTGTTGTAGCATTCGCCCAAAAGGTAGTCGGCTCGAGTCCGCCAAAGGGGCGCGGCCTCAAGGCCGGCGATCTTGACCAGCACCGCTATTGCAGCCTCCACCTTCTGCAATTGATATTGTGCGTATCCCTGTTGGTAGCAAGCACGGGCCGCTTGCTCTGCACTGGGCTTCGCCGCCAACAACTTTTCGCTCCAGATCAGGGCCTCGGGCCACTCGGCCTTGCCAAAGCTCACATCACAAATGGCCGCGAGCGCCCCCGCCTGGTAAGAGACGGCTTTCAGCTGCGCCAGTTCCGCCACAAACAAGGCCCGAGCCTCGTCCTTCTTGCCGGTCAGCAAAAAACATTGGCCCTGCAACATGATGAGACGTTCCCGGCTGATCGAAGCCTCCAGCTCCTTTTTTGCCAGAAGGATCGCCAACTGCGGCATCGCTTTTTCGTATTGTTTGAGGGCGTAGAGGCTGAGTGCGAGGCCCCGACGGGCGAGATCGGCCTTGGCGTGCGCTGCGTGTTTCGCGAGGAACTCTTCATACTGGGCGATCGCGACCGGGTAGAGCTTGCGATTATAGGCGCCGTTCGCGATGAAATACTGCTCCAGAGCCGGATCTTCGGGCTGTGGAGCTGGAGGATCCGCGGCTTCCTGCCCCGGGCTCAGTGGCGCGGCGAGCAAGATGCCCGCGACCGCAATCGCGATGGAATGAATGGTCGATTTTAAAGAAATAAGGGACTTCATGAGTATTGAGTGGGGCATTGATCAGGCCAAACAGCCAATTGTCGCCCTATGCACTATAGTGTGTCGGTTCATTCCGGAGATTTTTTTCCGAAAATCGTCACCATCTGCTCCCGCAATGGGAAGATTTTCGGAAAAGCGCCCTTTCCCCTCTCGCCCCACTCGGCAGGGCGGAAGGATTCGTGCCGGACTGCTAGGAATTTGCTTTTGGGGGTGATCACTTGAGACCGTCGGTGCGCTCATCCCACTGCCCCGGGCCATAACGGCGCGCGAGGCTGGTCCATTCCGCTGCACGCCCCCCAAGACACGTGGTTCGTTGATCTTTGAAAGCAATTCAGAAGCCACCGGGGAATCAGTCATTAGTACTTTAATAAACTCGGCTTACAAAGCGTCAATTAGAAAGCGATGACTGCTAGGAATTTGCTTTTTGGGTGGGGGACTTCGGGGGCGCCTTTGAGGGGAGAAATGGGGGGTGCGCGGCATCGCTACGCTCGCTTGAACCTCGTGCTCGACGAATGAGGTGACGTATCGGCGCAGCCGAAGAAACGTAGCGGAACGGCTTCACGTTCCGGCGCCCGCTAAGCTGGCGAACTCGCTCCCCGACGCCCCTGGCCCCCCCTTCGGAGCCTACGCGAAAATCTCTTGAACCACACGCCCGCCCTCCGGCCCCGTGAGGCGATGATCCCTGCCGGCGTGATGGAAGGTCAACTCATTCGGTCTCAGCCCTAATAGATGTATCATCGTCGCATGGAGATCGCGAAAGTACTGAACCGTCTGGAATTCTGGGAGTCGGTTCAGAGCGAGCTGAAGTAAGGAAGCAGGGTAATCTTGAAGGTGCTCTAGCAATCTGAGACAGGGGGGGACTTAGAGAGAAGTTGGCCAGCGCTGGTTCGCTTTTATCGACCCCGAATTGGGGGTCCTTGTGCGCAATCGTGCCAGTGAGAGGAATTCAAGACGTGGGAGTCCTTAGGACACGATAGAATCTCACCGGCCCTTTGTTCACGTTTGTTTCGGTATAGGTCACTGTTGAAGAGCTTGTGATGTTGCCGAAAGTCGAATTCGGCAGGGTGTTTCGCCAAGTCACTAAATCAGAGGAGTATTGGACCTGGTCATCCCATCCCACGGCAGTTTTCCAACTGAGAGTGATGTTGTTTTGCGAGTAGAAAGAGTGCGTGACTAATAATCCCGGGTCAGGAGTGGCGGTGATGGATCGCACCGCCACGTCCGCTACGAGAAGGAAATTATCACCGTAGCCAAGGGTGCTGGTTGAGGTGAGGTCCCATTCAAAGGCAAGGAAGCCGAAGTCGACGGGGGCATCGGTGTTGGTGAACTGAGCGTCCTCGAAAAGGGGGACCCCGCCAATGTCGGCCGACCAGGTGTTGTTCTCCAGATCGATGGTTACGAAGAGGTTGAAGAGTTCACCGGAGATGAAGTCAACGAGGGTATCAAACTGGTTCGTCCCGTTTTCCCGCCAGATTCCAAACTGGGAGTTGAAGTCGTCAGGGTCTTGATTATCGAAGCGGATGGATGCGAGGGGGTTGCCGCTGGAGTTGTAAATGCTGATGAAGAAATCATCGCGTCGGTTGTTCGTGGAATTCTCGATTCCAATCAGGGTGTCGATTTCCACGATCGGAGCTCCACTTGCGACATGATCATAACCGAGATCAAGGGCCACAAAAGTAAAGTCGAGGGCGGGTCGCGCGAATCCAAGCGATGCGGTTTTCAACAGGGCGGGAAGAACATCGGCGTCGATCGACTGGGCTCCCGAGGTCGTGTCATTCGAAATCCAACTGGCGTTGGCTGACCATTGGTTGGCCCCGGTGGTAAAGTCATCGAATTCCGTTTCATAAAGCAGATCTGCCCAGAGGTTGGAGGTGATGAGAAGAGTCACAAGAAGCAGTTTCATGGGGCAGTATTACGGCTTGGGTGAATTTCTCACAAGAGAGGAATTCCTTGTGATGGCCACAAAAGAGGCAGCCGGGGAGGCTGCCTCTTTGTCAAATAAGAATGATTTGTATTGAAGCTTTAGCGGCCGCCACCAATTGGACGCTCGGGTGGAGCAGCGGGACGGTCGCCTTTGTCTTTGTCCTTATCCTTATCTTTGTCCTTATCTTTGTCTTTGTCTTTGTCCTTATCTTTGTCGTCACCGTGACCAGGGCCGTGACCAGGGCCGTGACCAGGGCCGTGACCAGGGCCGTGACCAGGGCGGGGACCACCGTGACCGGGGTTTGGGAGTGAGGGACGACCATATTGACGGAGGCGGGCATTGAATTCCTCAAGGCTCACCTGACCGCTTTCATCGGCATCGAGACGAGTAAAGATCGAATCCACGCGTTCCGCGGAAGCTTTCGCGAGAGGAGGGAGAGCGGCAAATTCATCAGGGGAAAGCAGGCCGTCCTCGCCGGCGATCTCTTCAAACTTTTTCGCCCGTTTTTCAGCGATCTTTTCGCGGATGGAGTCGCGGGCGGCTTCGCGTTCTGCTCTGGTGATTTCTCCATCGCCATCGGTGTCGATTTCAGCGCGGTGCTCTTCGCGAGCGGCCTTGCGGGCTTCCTTGATGGCCTGGCGCTCTGCTTCGTCGATACGACCGTCGTCGTTGGTGTCGTATAGATCAAGGAACTCGGGGAGAGTGCTATCGCCAAAGGTTCTGCCATCAGCGTGTGCCACAGAGGTCCCGCCAAGGAGAGTTGCGGCAATGAGTATATTTTTCAATTTCATGGTTTGTGTCTGATTGGTTGTATGGGGGGAGTCCGGATGGACGGTTTTCATGGGAAGTGACGGGGCGACTTCCGGTGGGGTTACAAAAAAGAGATTTTTTTTCGAAACCTCGCTGAGGAGGTCTGGTTTCCTTGGTTTTTTCGCAGGGGGCCGGGGCTTTGGAAGCGCGATAGAAGTGAGGATTCACTCTGCATGGCCCCGGAAATCCTTACGGGCCTAGGAGGTCGAAGAGATTTCCGCCGGAGTGGCTGGAAGTTTCGCCGTCGCCCTCTGCGGGGCCCTCGGACACGATGACTCCGGCATCATTGATCTCATCGCTGGTTGTCGGGACCATTTCGCCGTTGTCGATGGCGTTGTCGAGGTCGTCTTCCAGTTGGATGACGATGTCTTCCCACCAAGCGTCGTGGTCGAGAGCGGCGTCGGTAAATTCATCCTGCTGGCTGCTGTTGAGTTGCGAGTAGAGATCTTCGTCGAAAGTTGAGCCAGGAGCGGCGGTGGGTAGTGATTGCCCGTCGACCATCATGGATGGATGGGAAGAGTCGTGATGAGCAACGATGAGCGGGAGAATTTTTTGCTGCTGCCCCTTGGAGAGTCCGTATTGGCGAGTCAGTGTATCAAGATTTTCGCGCGATTCCCGTCGGACCCGTGAAACGATCTCATCGACCCGGACAAGTTGTTTGTGGTTGAGGTGGGAGGTTGCGGATTTCGGAAGTGAAAGAGTTGTTTCCGTGCCGCGCAACGATCTGGCTTTCTCGGCTCTGTTTTCGGATCCACGGGGCCGAGATGAGTTTACCGGGCTTTTTGACGTGGGATTTGAAGGATCGACGAAGGAGGTGTTTGGATTGTCGTTATCACTTCGTTCGAAGGAAACCATGAACGCCAAAGTCCCGGCCACGACGAGTATCGTGATGCCAAGGATGAAGTTTGAGCGGGACATGATTGGGAGATAGTAGGTGTGGGTCGATTAACGCCCCGATGATGATTCAAACCGTGAATCGATGGCTCGTTGCAAGGTTTTTCGATCTTTTTTTATTTTTTCCTGCTGATCTTCTTTGAGGTGGGGGAGCAAGTGGTCGTGAAGATCAAGGAGGTGGCGGTAGTAGTCTTCCACCGCCTGATCACGGCTGGCTTGGATTTTTTGGGAGGTTGTTTTGACCTCTTTCTCGACCTTCGATTTTTGTTCTTCGGTGAGGCTGAGGAGGCGGGTGAGTCGCTCCATGGTGAGAGCTTCCCAGTCCCCGGTGTCGTTCTCGTTACCGGTTGTGAGGGCACTGAAAGAAGCCTGATCCCGGCCTTTTTTTTCACCGAGAAGGAAGCCGACCCCGTAACCACAGAGGAAGATTGCGAGGAGTGCGATAAGGATGGTCAGGTAATCGCGGAGGGTGGGTTTCATGGTGCGGATGGTGAGATGGGAGGTTCAGGTCGGATGATGGGTTCCTCGGAAAGCGAATCATTGCGCAGGAAGAGGTAAAAAATGACGAAGATGGTTCCAGCAAGGAAGGCGGCGATGAGAGACCACTTGCGCCAGGTGAGGGCGAGGAGGATGGACTGTACGGTTTCGCGTAGAGTTTTCACGCTCACCGTGGGCGGAGCTTCCCCCTCCTCCTTGGTTGGAGCAGTCTTCGCCTTTTCGATCAGGCGTTTCCATGGATCGTCGGAGTCGTTCATTTTTGGTGATCTGCGTGTTCGAGCTTTTTGAGCTGTTGGGTGAGTTTGCGTCTCGCCCGCATGGCGGTGACTTTGACTTTGGAAGCTTCCCAGCCCGTGAGATTGCAAACATCCTGAACGCTCTTTTCCTCAAGGTCGAGGAGGCGGATCACGATCTGTTCGCGGGGTTTGAGGGTGGAAATGAGGCGGTCGAGGAGTTCTCTCATGGCGGAAAGGTCCTCGTTGTTGCTGGTTGAATCTCCGGAGAGGTTTTTTTCAAGGATCTCTGCCTGGGTGTCACAGAGGTCCGAGTAGCTGACGAGAGGGCGGGCCTTGTCCTTTCTCAGCCAATCGTAGCAGGTGTTGATGGTGATGCGGGAGACCCAGTGGGTGAATGGTTGTTTGCCGGCAAACTGGTTTAGTTTCAGAAAGATCTTGGTCAAAACCTCCTGAGCTAGGTCCTCATGATCGGAGGTGCGTCGGACCTGGTTGTGAATGATTTTTGAGACGAGAGGGGTGAGGAGAGAGATGAGTTCGCGCCACGCTTCTTCTTCGCCGGTACGGACGCGGGCGAGGAGTTCCGGAGTTGGTGAGAGGGAGGACAAATTGCGGTGAAGAGCAGGCTACTGGAACCCGATACGAATGCGATATACTGCCGCGCATCAAGATTCATGAAAATTCATCACTTAGGAAATAGTGCTAGGAATTTACTTTTGGCGTGGCGTCCCTGAGGAGATCGGAGAGGTGAGAAAGGGGGGCGGGGGAAGAGGAGCTGGAATTGAGCCGAGAGGTTTGAGCACGGGGGCGCTGAGACGGAGAATCAGGCGGAAAAGGCAGCGGTCTGAGTTCGCAGGGTGTTTCAGAGCGGAAAATCATGACCCAAGAATGTAATCCTCCTTCCCGCCATGCCAAGGATTAGTTTACTCTTATGAAACTTCCTGTTTCGTCGAAGTCTTTCCCCGCGCCCGCCCGGGGAGGGGGCTATCTACTAGGACTTTTCTTTTGGGGTGGGGCGCTTAGATCCCCACATTACGAACGACGACAACGGGGTGGTCGATGGCACCAGAACACTGGGGGTGGTGGAAGAACCCGCTGGGTCCTTGGCTTCCCCCAATGGCGCTGCAACATCAACGGACTTCTGGAGGGCGAGATGAGAGGAGGATGGGACGGTAAGCATCAAGCCGACGGTTCTCTCTTCTTAGAGCGCATGGGTAAGGATATTTTCTTCTGTCCGATCACGCTCGATCCCGAGAGCGCCACTCCCATGCTGCTTGGGCCTGATCTTCGGGACTGGGTTGCCGAGGACGATCTCATTTACTTTGTCATCGAAGCCATCGAGAGCCTTGTCCCCGCTGCCTTCCACGTGATGTGATAACCCACGGGTTAGCCCTTGTAGAGAGAGCCAATCAAGTCGCGAATCTTACTCTATTCTTCGCGGATGCGATGGAAAAGCCGGGTCGTTCCAGCGGCAATCCCCGTGAGGGTGTAAGTTGTTTCGGTGCCTCTGGAGAGTAAGGCGTCGACTGCTTCCGACCAAGAATCGGTGGTGAGATCTTCCGAGTAGTCGATGGAGTAGGTTCTTCCGGGAGTTGAGTTCCACGTCAGCGTCACCGACCCCGCTGCTTCGTCATAGATGGCGCTGGTGATTTGGAACGGCGCTGCCGTGCCGCCGAGCCTGGCTTCTACGATCTCCTCTGGAGTGAGTGCGTAGTTGTAAATCCGCACATCATCGATCCAGCCATCCCATTTGCGGTTGGAGTGATCGTCTCCGATCCTGAGGTCGATACCGTTGGCGGTATCGGTGTGAATCTCTTGGGCCAGAAAGACGCTGGGAATCTCGAGTTGGCCGTCCACATAGAGGAGGATGTCCTCGACATCGGGAGTGCCATCGTCTTCGAAGGTCATTGCCACGTGGTGCCAGGTCGCATCCACGATGTTTGTGGTACTGACGATGTATCCGCCGTTGACCTCGACTCGCAGGCCACCAGGAACAGCGCCGTTGTTATTCTCTGCACGGAAGTTCCACTTGTCTCCAAGCTGATTCTGTCCGAATGCAAGGATGCCCATATTTTCAGTGCCATTGGGACTGACTCCGCGCGATTTGACCCATGCCATCAAGGTGCGCGCCGTCGTGCCTGAGAGTTCTTGCGCCTTGTAACCGGTGATGACGATCCTGTCTCCGGTGCCATCGAACTCAACGGCAGCCGTGGTGCCTGCCAGCAGCGGAGGGACATCCGCCGTATCCCAGGCCGGCCCAGTGCCATCGATGGGATCAAAGTTGCCGACGAGACCGTTCCCGCTCACATCGGTGGTTGTCATTCCCGCCCCCTCTTCGAAGTCGAAGTGGGCGAGCAATCCCGGCGGAACGGCGGTTACCGTGACTTGAGCCATACTTGAACCGGTCGCATTGGTTGCGGTCAGGGTGTAGATGGTTGTCTCGGTGGCTCTGACCATCACGGTGGTCTCGCCTGTAACATCACCCGCCGCTGGAGCCAGATTCAGGGAGTCGGCGCCGAAGGTTCTCCATGTCAGCGTAGTGCTACCACCAGAAGTGATCGTATCCGGGCCAGTGATCTCGAAACTGCTGATGGTGGGAACTTCTCCGACATGGATGGTGAGCGTAGAGCTCTGCACTTTTGCGCCGAGGGTCGCGGTCAGAGTGTAAGTTGTGGTGCCGACAGGCGTTAGCTCAATGCTGCCGGATCCGTCCGTCGTGCTTGGAGCCACATCCCCGACCCCGTTGTCGATGACAAGCGTATCAAAGGCAGGATCGACCTCCCACGAGACCGTCACGGCTTCGCCTGCCGGGATAGATTCGTCATCCGTGGTGAACGCGCTGAGGAGGATCGAAGTCCTGGTTGCGAGTTCTAAGATCTTCGCGGCACTTAGCACTTCATCGTAGATACGGACGTCGTCGAGCCAGCCATTCCATTCGCGCTGGGAGTGGTCGTCGGAGATCGCCAAGTCCATCCCATTCGCGGTGTCGGTATGGATCACTTCGTCGAGCGAGATACTGATCGTCTCCAACACGCCATCGACGTAGAGCAACACATCAGTAACGTCTGGCGTGCCGTCATCCTCCCATGTCATCGCGACGTGGTGCCACGTGTTGTCGATCACCACCGTGCTGCCGACGATGTAGCCGCCATTGACCTCGACGCGGATAT
>JAPKDJ010000002.1 GCA_026421245.1 Akkermansiaceae bacterium
ACGCCTCAGAACTTCTTTTTTTTTCGCGGCGACAGTAAGGTCACCCCCCTGTTCTTCCTCGGAGATTCTCTCATCATTCTTCCCCATTTTAAAGAGAGCAAAGATAATTCCGATCACACTCAACCATCCGACCAGAAACAGAATCAACCCCTTATTTCTCTCCTTCTTGGCCCGCTTCTTTCGTCGTCGGACTCTGCGAGAGCCATCCGGCATCATTATTTCCAGGTCTCCCTCGGTCCCGATCGCCTCGTCGGCAACCTCTTGAATCGGCTTGACGTTGACAGCGGCAGATTCCACCGCCCTAACCGCCAAAACGGGGAGTTCTTTTTTCCCGGTAAGATTTCGCATCACACTGCTCTTCCTGTTCCCTATTGCCCCCCTCGGCACCTGAACAGGTTTGGCAGAAGCCGTAGCAGATTTTACGGAGGTTCCAAATTCATGCTGACACTTCCCGCAGACAATGCCCTCTTTCAAGGACTTCTCGCTGCGAACCACCGCCTCACAAGAGGGGCAAATAAAGACTCCGGGTTTTCCACTCATACGCTTGCTTGATTAATACTATGCTAAATTTTTTCCCCCAGCGTCAATCTTGAGAACTTGAAAAAAGAGCCTCCGTCGCTCGTTGCACCAACAGGGCCGCCAGCGTCTCGGTTGCTTTGTCGAGTTCCTCGACCGTGGTCTTCAAAACGCTAACTTCTTTTTTTTCAAGCGCTTGCTCAACCCGCTTGCGTGCTTCCTTGATTTCCTGAACCTCAGAATCATCCAGTAATTCCCCAGCTTGCTCAAGGGCCACCTCAACCGCGGGGATAAGCTCCTCGGCCTTCATGCGCGCTTCCTCAAAAACCCGAGCCTTCATATCTTCAATCGCAAACTCAACACTTTCACTGACCATTTGCTCCACCTTGGCTTCATGAACATCGACAGCCGCGCTTCCAACTTCGATCACAGTATCAATTCCGGTCGCAACATCGCGGGCCAACACCGACAAAATGCCATCGGCATCAATTCGAAACTCCACTCCAACCCTAGCTTGCCCCCGTCGTGCCGATTCAAACGGCACTTCAAAAGAACCCAACTCCCAATTGTCAGAAGCCAATTCTCTCTCTCCTTGAAGAACCCGGACCCTCATTGAGATTTGCCCGTCGACTGCGTTGGTGAACATTTCTCCCGCTTTACAAGGAATGGTCGTATTCCTCGTAATCAAGACATTCATCAACCCCCCCATCGTCTCAATGCCAAGACTCAAAGGGGTCACATCTAAAAGCAGAACCTCTCGCACCGTCCCCGCTAAAATCCCAGCTTGAATAGCCGCTCCCCGTGCGATCGCTTCGTCTGGATGTTGGCTGAGATCAGGCTCTCTCAAAAAAATCGTCGCCACCCGGTCTTTCACTGCCGGAATACGACTACTTCCCCCAACCATCACCACCTCCGCCAAATCCGATGCCGATACATTTGAATCCAGCAGGGCCCGACGACAAGCAGATTCCATCCGATTCAAAAATGGCGCCATGAGCCTGTTCAAGTCTTCTCTCGTAATCAAAATCTCTCCGGTGAAGGGGAGGCGAAACATCACCTCCTCCTCCTCAGACAGGACATGCTTCACCCTCCGTCCCTCACTGATCCATCGGACCAGTTCTATGGAGTCCATTGTCTCAAGCTCAACCTTTAATCGACTTGCCGCCAATCCCACGATCGCTTTATCAAAATCATCTCCTCCCAGATCTGTATCACCCGACGTAGCCAGAACCTCAAAGACTCCCTCGCGCATCTCTAAAACCGAAACATCAAAAGTGCCTCCACCCAAATCAAAGACTGCCACACGGGCACTTTCATCGAGACGATCAAGACCATATGATAATGCTGCCGCGGTGGGTTCGCTCAGAATCCGAACCACTTCCAATCCGGCAAGTTCACCTGCTTTTTTGGTCGCGGCCCTTTGTCCATCATGAAAATAGGCTGGCACTGTGATGACAGCCTTGGAAATCTCGCTCTCAAGTCGAGACTTCGCGACTTCTTTCAGGTGACCTAAAATCTCAGCCGAAACCTCCTCAGGCGAACGGAGTCCTGCCAGCGTCTCCAATTTTCCATCCGAAGAAAGCTCCCCTTTCCCATCGGAAGCCCTACGTCCGATGAGGCTCTTCACACTTGTTACCACTCGGTCCACTTCAGCCCTCCGAAGGGCCTCGTGTCCCACTTCCACTTCACCATCCCTCCCATACCAGACCGCACTGGGGGTCAAGGTTCTCCCCATTTCATCTGCCAAAAGAATCGGGAATCCGGAATCCACAACGGCGATTGCCGATTGGGTCGTTCCCAGATCAATACCCACGATCACCTCGCTCATGCGCAGCAGTAAAGAGGAACTTACCCCGCGAGCAAGGCCTCAAAAATCTTTCCGGTCGCTTCCCGGAGTTGGGCCAACCATTTTCTGAGGAAACTCATCGCCCGATGGACCTCTCCCATCTCGTCGAGACACCTCTCCCACCCCTCCTCGTCAAAGCGCCCAAACCGCCCGAGATACGAATCTTCAAGAGCCACGATCTCCTCGAGCAACTCTTCCAGCGCGCGTTTCAAGCTGGGAACGCGGGCATCCAAAACCGCTTTCCCCAGTCCGCTCACGGCCTTGCCTCTCTCCGCCACAAAACAATCTACTTTTTGAAGAGTCCCAGCTACCGGAGCGAAAAAATCCATTACCTTTCCGGGCACGCTTCCCCGCTCGTTTATCTTCCTTCCGAGAATTTCGAGGGCCATTGCAAGGCGGCCCATCGGTGACTTAATCAGATCGGCAGCTTGCCGAAGTTGCTCAAACTCGCCCTCACCTCCTCCGGCGTCAGGATGAGCTCTCTTGAGTTCCTCCCGGATCGCTTCTTCAACCAAGCCAGAGTCCAGCTCCAACTGTCGGGGAAGCCCAAACCGTTCGAACGAATCCATCATGCTGCAAAGCTTTCACCACAAGAACATGTCACCACGGCATTGGGATTACTGACCTTGAATCCACCTTGCTGAAGATCGTCCGAGTAGTCCAACTCACTCCCACTCACAAAGAGCGCGCTTTTCGGATCAATCACCACATCCACGCCGTTACTGGTCACCATAATGTCCCGGTCCCGTGGCCCCTCGACCAAATCCATTTGATACTGCAGGCCACTGCACCCTCCTCCCACAACCGCGATTCGCAGAGCACCGGATTCTTTCCCCTGCTTCTTCCAAAGCCCCAGAAGATGAGCAGAGGCCCCGCTCATGACCTTGACCAACTTCTCGTTCCCTATTGTATATCCACCTTTCACGTCTCGTTGAAAATTTAACAGAGCTAAACGGCACCGCAACTCCGGATCCCGCCCCATCGATTTTATTTCGATCTTTTGGACTTCCTAACCTACTGCTACGACTCGCTTTATTAAAAAGAAGGGGGGAATTCTCTTCTTCCTCTAGAAATCAACTTGCAAAAGGCTAGGGAAATCTCCATTACTTAACTGCACCTTACGAAAATGAATATCTCCCCCTTCCTCTTAGCAGGTGGCATGGCTGTCTCTCTGCTCGCAGAAACAGTCTATACGATTCCACAAGGATACACAGAAGTCACAATCGCTGGCGCCTCAAGCGCTGGAGAAACAAAGCTGACCGCTATATCGGCAACTTTGTTACAGGATGTGGCTTACTCTGGAGCAGTAACCATTGGTGCTTACACCGATTCTCAGGCTGCCAGCGTTGCAGGTGCCTCTTGGACCGTAACCCAGTGGACCGACGAACCACATTTAGCGTACCTCTCTGTTGCGGGAAATGCTGCTGAAAAAGCGTTCCTTATTTTGGAAAACACGACTTCGGGAGGCCTGACTCTTGCCGCTGAATCTGATCTTTTGGTCAACTTTCCAGCTTCTTCGACGATCAAAATCAGAAAAGCCAACACTCTTTCCTCGATTTTCAGTAGCGGAGCTTCCGATATCGACGGAGCTGACCGGATTTACATTTGGGACAACGGCAAAGAAGGTGGCCCAGGCTGGTCCACCTTCCGCTACTCTTCTATTGGGGGTGGCAATTGGGTGAATGTCACTGCGAGTTCGCTGGCCAATGATATGGTCGTCTACCCGGATGAGGGCATATTTGTCCAGCGCGCAGTCACAACAGACATCCAATTGAAGTTGTTCGGCGAAGTTCCATCCGTTCCCCAGGTTGCGTCCATTGAAGGAACCGGTTTCCTCTCATCACGAGTCCCTGTAAATACCGAACTGCAAAATCTTGGCATTCAGGGTTCAAACTGGGTAGCTGGCGACCGGGTTTACATTTGGAACGCTGATGGAGATGTCTGGGAAGCCCATCGCTACACCGATCTTGGTGGCGGGTTATGGATTGACATCCTCAGGGGTGCTCTCAGCAGCAAACAAATCATCACTCCCAATTCCGCTGTCTTTGTCGTCCGCGAAAGTGAGACCGCAGCAGGTGACGGTGAAATCACAACCACTCTCCCATACGACTTGACGGCCGAGTAGGCTGCTCTCATTTTAATCAAAAGCTTAACAATAATAAGAATGAAAATTACACAAACGCTCACCCTGACTGCCATCTTGATCGGCGGCATCAGCACCGCGACCGCTGCGACCGTAAGCGTCTCAGGCCTCGTACAAACGCTCACAGGATTTGACGGAGAGACCATCGCCGACGGGTCAGATGTCCAGATCGGGTATTTTCTTGGAATTGATTCCTCCAAAGAACCAGCTTCTTATAGCATCGATGACTGGAGCAGTTTCGAACGACTGGCAAACACCACAACAGGAGCTGTCTTTTTCGGACTTATTCCAGGAGGCGTTGACCTGTCAGGAACTCGGGTCGATTCCGATACCGATTTCCCAACTTCACCGCTTCCTGTTCGTATCGGCCTTCGCATTTTCGATAGCGAATCAGGACGGTACAACACATTCACTACAGCAGGCTTGAAACCTATTCTTGAGTTAACTGATCCCTTCGTCCCTGGCACGGGTGACGCTGATCTCACCACAGAGGGCTCAACGACCGTTTGGGAAGACAGTGCCAATCCATTCAAAACGACTCTCGTCGCTGTTCCTGAGCCCAGCTCTGCTCTCTCACTTTTACTCGGGGCGGGACTCCTTCTTGGAGCTCGACGTCGATAGAAAGACTGGGGTTCAACTCTAATTTCAAAAAGTCTCCTTCCTTCGGGAACGGGGCTTTTTTATTCCTCAAGCATCGCGGACATCCCGCTGAAAAACCCCCTCAACTCTTCCTCCGAGGCCTCGGCACCCATAATGTCCTCGTAATCCTCTTCTTGGACCCAATCGGGATTCAACTCGCAGATGAAACTGCTTCGCTCACAAGCCTCCTGCTTTCCCCACTTCACCCGTGTCGCGCAATAGGTCATTGTCATCCGTTCCTTGGCCCGCGTGATCCCGACATAAAGCAATCGCCTTTCTTCATCGCGCGTTCCTTCCTCAACGCTCCGTTTGTGAGGAAGAATTCCTTCCTCCAAACCCACCAAATAAACCACCGGATACTCGAGCCCCTTCGCTGCGTGCAGCGTAATCAAGGTCACTCCGCTCTTCTTCTCCAAATCTTCCTCCTTCTCGGCGTCCAATGCCGCCTTATCCAAAAAGTCCCCGAGCTTCGTCCCTTTTTTCATGGCCTCCGTAATTGAAGCAACCGTCGTACTCACCCCCTCCCGACGCCCATCTTTTTCCTTATCCGTCTTACACTGACGCATTAACCAATCGTTAAAGTCCATCTCTCGCAGCCATTGATCAATCACTACCCCCGCGTTCGTCCCGTCCACGAACGACCGGCGGGCGTCCTCAGCCTGTTTGACAAAGATCTCGATCGAATTCCTCACCTTGGACGACAACTGATCGAGAAAATCGTCATCAATCAGTGTCTTCCAAATTCCCTGATCCTTCTCCCGGCTCCACTCAAGCGCCGCCATCGATGTCGTAGTTCCGATTCCGCGAGGCGGGGTGTTCAAAATCCGGAGCAACGGTATATCGAGCTCCGAATTATTCAGCACCTGGGCATAGCTCAAAACATCCCGCACCTCCTTTCGATCGTAAAAGCTCTGCGCCCCCACCATCCGATATGGAATCTTCGCTTCTCGCAAAGACTCTTCCATTTTACGAATCTGTCCGTTTGTCCGGAAGAGAACCGCAAAGTCTTCCAAAACCCTTCCTTCTTCCCGCTGGGTCACAATCTCAGAGACAATCCAATCCGCCTCCTCCTGATCGCCCGGCATCGAAACCAAACGCACCAAATCTCCACCCGGAATGGTATGTCTCAGCTTCTTCTCCCGGCGTCCCACGTTGTTTTTGATCAAACTATTCGCCACCTCCAGCACTGCTTGCGGGCTCCGATAATTTTCTTCCAGCTGGATGACCTTCGGGTTCGGAAAAAAGCGCTCAAACTGGAGAATGTTTGCCACTTCGGCCCCCCGCCACCCATAGATCGACTGATCATCGTCACCCACCACACAAATATTGTAGGGCTCCGTCACCAGCTGCTGCAGAAGTCTCATCTGCAAGCTGTTGGTATCCTGAAACTCGTCGACCGTGAGGTAGCGATACTTGTCCTGCCAGTAGTCACGCACCTCCTTGTGTTCCCGCAGGACTCTTTCCCCTAGAAGAAGGAGATCATCAAAATCCACGGCATTTTGCGCCCGCAATTCATTCTGATACGCCACCGCAATCTCTGCGATGAGATCATCCTCGATGCTCGACAGTGGAGCCTCGGCATTCTTCGTTCTTGAAATCTCAGACATCACCTCTCCGGGCCTCAGATTAATTTTCCCTCCCCCTTTCCTTACGATCAATTGTCGGATGATTCCCGTCTGGTCGCCCCCAGCCATCACCGCGAATTTCTTTTTGTAGCCCACCGATTCGATGTCCCGCTTCAAGATCCGGAGACACAGCGAGTGAAATGTGCACACCGTCAAGGCCTTCCCTCTCTTCTGACCCACCATTCCAATCACCCGTTCCGCCATCTCAGCGGCCGACTTGTTGGTAAACGTCACCGCTAGAACGTTCTCTGCGGACACTCCGTTTTCAAGCAGGGCGGACATTCGACACGTCACCGTCCGTGTTTTCCCCGTCCCTGCCCCCGCCAAAATCAAAACAGGCCCGTTCAGCGTCAAAACCGCCTCGCGCTGTGCTTTGTTGAGTGACTCGATGGAAAAACCTGCCGACATGGAAAAAACCTGCGTGAGAAAACTCCGCCTCATTCCAAAACGCAAGCGTGGGATCGAAAGATCTCTTCAATTAGCATTTGCCATACAGACCGGTGGCAGCTTACAACTTTCCCTGTGGCCAAAACTTCCTTTGGCTTCCTTTTAAACGAAACCAAAAATTACCAACGAAATGAGCCAAATCATTCCTCTCGTCACCTCCGGAATCGCAGGTCCTCTCGGCGTGCTTCACCTTCCCCGCCTCTGGCAGAAAGCTTCTCTCGACGCTGTCGGCAAGCTTCACAGCGACTATCCTGCAGCCGGCGCCGGCTTTGATCAGATGACCCTCGACGCTCTCGGTATCGAACGCGACGCCTTCCTTGCTTACATCAAGGAATCCAAGCCTTCCTACACCCAGTGCGAGCAGTGGATCCTCGACCAAAAAGGCGGTTCCCTTAACTCTTCGGCCATCGATACCCACAATGCAGCTGTCGTCGGCTACAACCACGACGACGCGACACGCGGAGGCATTCTTTCCGCTGTTAGCATCGCTGATACCGGCGCCATCCTCGATGCCGTCAACCTCAACAACCTTGAGGACTGGCAGGATTTCTACAATCAGCAGATCGCCGGATAAATCCAAACCGGATTACAATTTAGAACCCTGTGGGCGGCCTATCGCCCCGGGGTTTTTTGTTGCTCCTTCCACGAGCTCTTTGCGAGGCGGATCTCCTTCTCCAGAACGCCTGCTCCCGGCACCTCAGGACGGAATGTCGCAACCTCATAACTCTTCGCCAAAACTCTCCCACCTTCCGGCAGGTGCTTCCGTAACCAGGATCCCAATGGCATTGAAGACGGTCTGGATCCCACCCGTCGGGACAACCAACGTTCAAAATCCCGCAGGAGTCCCTGCTTCCGGACGGATTCCTCCCAAGAACCAGGTAATCCATGCCCTTCCCGTCCCCTCGTTATTACCAACTTAAATACGAGATAACAAAGAAGGCTCCCCACCGATCCAAACAGGAAAAATTTGAACCCTCCGGCAACCGTTGGCTTGGCAAACCACAGCACCAGGTCCGCCTTCGTTTTTTGGAACCAGTCCGATACACCCTGCATCCAGCTTCGCTTGGTGACTCCGGACGCCCAATCCGGTGGAGTCAAATCCACCTCCACCCATTTCCCGCCCCGACACCTCCAAACCGGATCCTGATCTGGCATCGCAGCCTCGTTGACCCAAGTCCCCCCGACGTATGCCTGAACCCAGGCATGAGCATGCTGACCACGCAGGAGCCATTCATTGCCTTTCCCTTTTTCACTCACTGCAAACCCCACCACATATCGACACGGAATCCCCATCCTTCGAAATAGCATTGCTGCCGATCCCGCAAAATACTCACAATGACCTTCCTTCTTCTCGTTTAGAAACTCCGAAAAAGGAGTCTGTAAATCGGCGCCGGTTAGAAACAAGGTGTATTTGAAATCTTTAGAAAAACTCGTTCGAATCCTTTCCCGAACTTCTTTGAACAGCTCACCCGTGACCTTTGCCGGGGCCCCTTCAAACCCAACCTCTCTTCCTTCACTTCGAAAAACCTCTGGCACGGCTTCTCTCACAACCTTCGCGATCCCCTCCTTGAACATCCTCCGGGATGTCAGCCCGACTCCGGCAAGGAACCGGTCTAAGCCCTTCTCTTCTCTCGATGGCACTTTCAGATCCATCATCGCGGGATCATGTTCGATCGATGCCAAGCGCTCGTCCGAATAGAATCGAACTTCCATCGCCCCCTGCCTCGGACCGTTGATCTGAACCGCACCCATCGAGTTCACCGAGAGAATCTCTGTCGGAACCTCTTCAAATCGCTTCGCATTCGGGGCATGAGGGATCAGGCTTTGCTCTGAAACCATCCCCACGATCATGCCCTCCCTTGCATAGTCGCGGAAACCACGGTCCTTTTCATGATAGATAAAGGCGTTTTCACCATCTTCCAGCATCTTCTCGAAATCACCTCCGACTTCCCGCTCAATAGGGATCCTCTCTTGGTGCGTTCTCCTCCTCATTCGTGCCCGCCACAGATTGCTCTCCGGCCAATTGTAGGAAGAGATTTTTAAGAGCTTCGGTCTCTCCCCTTCTTCATGATAGTAGCGCCACATGATCTTCGGGCTCAGTTGCAATTTTTGCACCTGCCCGATCGAAGTCTGGGTTTCGAACGCTGCCCCCGCGTGGTCAGACGTCCGCGTGAGATTTTTGACGAAAAGCTGATAGGCCTCGATCACCCCCCACGACATTCCCACCGCCATGAGAATCGAGGCCACGTATGCCATTCCCCAGGCCCAGCCCCGCTCTCTGCGCCCTCCAATCTGGAAAAGAGCCCACCCTACCAGCAGAGCCACGCCTACGGCATAGCGAACCTCATTCGCTCCGAGACTCACAATGATCCCCACACCCATTCCCGCCACAATGAGGATTAAAAGGAAATAGGGATAACCGAGTTGCACGAAACGCAGCGTTACCTGTCGTCCAGCCCTCCTATCGGCCTGCATCTTACGCCGTGCGATGAACGAGAATGTCGTCATCGGCACACCGGGATCGGAGGCATATTGTTGCGCAAGCGCCAGTGGCAGCATCATGAATGGTAACCACGTGAGAAGATTCAAAAAATCCGATGCGGCCCGCTCCTCAATCTGAAAGAGCCCTACCGTCGACAAGATCAGGATTAAGACCGAAAGCTGCCAGGATCTTGCAAATCCCTTCTCACCAAAGGTCCATCTCAAGTTCGTCCAATGCCGCCCTTCCATCACAATCGCCGCAATCAAGGCAGGCAGCGGTTGGTCATGCATCGCACCCCAAAAAAGAAAGGCCACCCCCAAAAGCAACCGTCGCGGCGCGGAAAACATCACCGGTTCTTCCTCCTTCATCATCCTTTCAGTAAATCCTCCCGAACGTGTTCCCAACGCAGCCAATGAACGTCAGCCAAAGCCTCCTCATCCGGTTCCTCACCTGCTCCGATCACAAAAACGCGAACTTCCAGCCCCGAGAATCTTAAACGATTCAGAAAATCCGCCCGTTCCTCGCTCCAGCCGGAAAAAACCAAAACACACGCCGTCATCTCAGCGGCATGTCGCAGTACTAATTCGCGCAGCGATTCATAACTCCCCTCATCGCTCCCTTCGACCTGGGCCAAAACCTCCATTAGCCGATCCGCTCGCGCCACCCCGCGACCCGCCGTAAAAACCTCCGGCTCTTCCCGCACAAACATCAAATCCAACAGACAGCTCTCCCTGTCCATCGTCGACACAAACGATGCCGCCACCGAGATTGCCTCCTCCAACAACTCGGGGCCGCTCTCCTTCAAACTGGTGTCTAAAACCAGCCCGTAGCGTGGAAACCGCATTTCCTCAAATTCCTTTACAATCGGATGCCCCGTTCGCGCCCACGCTTTCCAGTGGATCTTCCTCAACGAATCTCCTGCCCGATACTCGCGCAATCCCATGAACTCCCCTCCTTCGCCCCTCACTGTTGAAGCCGTCTCACCGCCCACCTTCATTTCCGAACGCCCACCCAGGTCGAGATTCGGGAGCCGATATCGTTTCGGAATGATCAAGACCTCGTCCTCTTCGTTCAACATCGCACGATGCCGCTGAAAAAGCCCCATCGGATCCGGTAACTCGGCCCGCAGGTCGTTCAAACGCAACACGCCCCTCCGGCGGGGCATGAGGGATAATGTCACCTTCTTCGTCTCACCCGGTTCCAACTCCAGCGCCCCGGACCGATCCATCGCTTTCCACATTCCCCCTCGTTCCGTCAGCCACTTCCAACGGTAAAAAGCGAACGTCCGGTCAAAAAGATTCCGCTCCTCCCCACCCGGCTCCCTGAGATTCGCAAACTCCCACACCGTCGGCCGAGGATCATCACCACTCTCTTTCAGATAGAATTCCCTGACCGGACGCTTTCCTTCGTTCTTCACCGTTACGACATAATCCAACTGCTCACCCACCGCACCCGTCTGCCGAAGTTCCCTAAACGCCGAAAGCCTTGCTTGACGCATGAAAGCCCAAAGAAAAGCAACACACAGAATCGAAAAAACCAACAAGGTCAAAACAACCACGATGCTCTTTCCCAGATTCGCCCCCATCAGCACGCTGGCCCCACAGCCCCCCATCAAAAGCCCAGCTGCCGGCTGCACCCGACGCCGCACAAAAGCACTCGCCGAACTTCCCTGACGGTAATTCCGGTAGAGCCACCGATCAAAAGCACCGGTCTGACAAATCTCGCTCACTCTAAAAATAAGAAACCACACCTCACCAAAGGTAGCAATGGTGGACAATCCATGCTTCCTTATGCCCATGAAATTTCTCCTCCCTCTCGCAGCCGTTCTTGTCATGACAGGCTGCAAGCCCGATGAACCAACTCGCGAAGAACCAAAACCAGAGACCAAGGCGCAGCTTAGGGAAGTGAAAATAGAACAGGCCAAGCTCCTCAACAAAAAATTCACCCTCGAAAAACAGCTTAACAAGCTGATCGCAAATAGCAAAGTCGACTCGGGTGGGGCACTGAAAGTCGTCATGGAAGAAAGACAACAAGCTCTCTCCGACCTTCAGAATATCCGACGAACCCATCCCAGTCTCCAAAAATTGAACAAGGAACTCAGTTTTTGGCAAAGTAACCAGCAAGCCGCCAGCCGCTTTCACCGCGATAGCGAGGTCGAAGAAGCTTCAAAAAAAATCGTCGAGATCAGCGGAAAACTTCACAATCTCAGCAAGGAACTCCCCGCAATCCGGGAAGCCGAGGATCGCATCGCCCGCTCCGGGAAACAGACCGCCTCGCTTCGCCGCGAACTCGCCGGTAAAACCCCCGAAGGCCAGGCTCTCATAAAGCAACTGCAAGAGATTGAGGAGGAACTGGCCGCAAGCCGATAGTCCTTCCGTTTTACTTGCCCACAAGATTGCTCCCGCTACATTTCGACGCGTGAAGTTTTTCGCCCCGTTCCCGCTTGCCTTCGCACTTCTCTTTTGCATCTTTACCATCACTCCGCTGCACGCCTCCTTCATCACCAAACCCGCCACCATGCCCGATGGCGAAACCATCCATGAAGAAGGGAACCCCGCCAGCGGAGGTCACACTCACAAGACTACCAACGGAGAAATCTCCCACTCCCACCAATAATGTTTACCGGACTCATCGAAGCAACCGGACGGGTGGTCTCGCTCATAGAAAAGGATGAGCAGGCCAGCCTTACTCTCGACATTCCCTTTTCCAAAGAACTCGCTCTTGGCGACTCCGTCGCAACCAATGGTTGCTGCCTCACCGTCGCGGCACTCGATGATTACGTCGCCTTCGACCTTCTCGCGCAGACTCTCAAAGTCACCTCTCTCGGGGAACTAAAGGAAGGAGGTCTCGTTAATCTGGAACGCGCTCTTACCGTTGGAGATCGCTTGGGCGGACATTTTGTCCAGGGCCACGTCGATGACACCGAAAAAATCCTCGACCTCTCACCAATGGGCCAGGACTACCGTCTCGAAGTCGCGCTGCCCCCATCTGTCCATGCCCTCTGTATCGACAAGGGCTCTCTTTGTATCGATGGCATCTCGCTCACGATTGCCGAACTCACCGCTCACTCAGCCGTCTTCTGGATCACTCCGCACACCCTGAAGGTCACTCACCTGGGCGAAGCCCAAGTGGGTCAAATCGTCAATCTCGAGGCCGACTTTCTCGCCAAGTATGTCAAAAAGCTACTCCCTTCGGAGTAGCCTTTAAAAACTTTAAATTTCGCAGGATTTACTCCGCATCAGAAAGATAGCGCTCGGTTTCAATCGCAGCTGCACACCCTTGTCCGGCTGCCGTGATCGCCTGACGGTAAACGTGATCAGCAACATCTCCCGCCGCGTAAAGACCCGGAGTTTTCGTTCCGGTCCCGCGAGGATTCTGCTCAATGTAGCCATTCTCATCGAGATCGACGAGGTCACCGACAAACTGCGAGTTTGGCACGTGGCCAATCGCCACAAAGACACATTTCACTTCGAGTTCAGACTCTTCGTCGGTCTTGAGATTTATCAAGGTGACAGCGCGAACCTCACCTTCATCATCGGTGAGATACTCGGTGATTCCCGAGTCCCAAACCGGCTCGATCTTCTCGTTCGCAAGAACGCGGTCCGCCATGATTTTGGAAGCGCGAAGCTCATCACGACGATGGATCAAATAAACTTTGGAAGCAAAACGAGTCAGGAAGTTGGCTTCTTCACACGCGGAATCACCTCCGCCCACAACCACGACAGGGACATCGCGATAAAAGGCTCCGTCACAAGTCGCACAAGAGGTCACCCCGTGTCCCACCAACTCCATCTCCCTTTCCAGTCCGAGGTAGCGTGGAGCTGCTCCGGTTGCGACAATCACCGTCTTCGATTGAATGGTCCCATTATCGGTGATAAGCGAGAAGGTCCCGTCATCATTCCGGGAAATTTCATTCACCTTCTTATACTCCACCTTGGCTCCAAACTTCTCGGCTTGCTTCTGCATCTGTCCCATCAGTTCGGGTCCCATCACTCCTTCCGGAAATCCCGGAAAGTTTTCCACTTCAGTCGTGGTCGTGAGCTGTCCGCCCAGCTGGGTCCCGGAAAGTACAAGAGGATTTAAATTTGCACGACCCGTGTAGATCGCAGCCGTCCACCCGGCGCAGCCGGTTCCAATAATGACAACGTTTTCCATAAGTAATATTGAGAGAGTGTCACGGGAAATTCATTCCCGAAAATTCATAATTTAAGCAGGTGACCCCACGACTTCGGGAGGAAGAGTTCCTTCGTCATCACGCTTTTCCTCTTCGGCCGGTTCCGGAGCTTTCTCCATCTTCAAATCATCCGGCACTTCCGGGGGCTCGGGTGGCTTGGGAGGGTCCTTCATTTCTCCATGCTCCATGAGATCCTTGATATGCTTGGCGTCAAGAGTTTCGAATTCCAAAAGAGCCTCCGAAATCTTGTCGAGCAGCTCACGATTCTCTTTCAAAATCCGATCGGCTTCCTTGTAGGCGTGGTCGATCAAATCCTTGATTTCGTTATCAATCTTCTGCGCGGTATCCTCCGAGTAGTTTTTACTCTGGCTCATCATATCGCGGGCCAAGAAGCTTCCGCTTCCACCATCGCCATATTCCACCATTCCGAGGTCTTCGCTCATTCCCCATTCACAAACCATCTTGCGCGACAGATTGGTCGCCATGCGGATGTCACCCATCGCACCGTTCGTGACATCACCAAAGATGATCTCTTCGGCCACCCGGCCTCCCATCAGCACAATCAACTGGGAAAGAAGCTCGTTCTTTCGGTGGTTAAATTTGTCCTCACTTGGCAGAAACATCGTAGAGCCTAGAGAAGGACCTCGTGGGATAATCGTGACCTTATGAAGAGGGTCCGTGTGATCCAAAATTTCGTTCAAGATGGCGTGACCGGCTTCGTGATAAGCCGTGTTCTTCTTCTCCTTGTCGGAAAGAGCCAAGCTCCGTCGCTCGCGACCCCAGCGCACTTTGTCGCGGGCCTCTTCCATCTCCGCCAAGGTCACCGCCTTGATTTCCTTGCGGGCAGCCAAAAGGGCAGCCTCGTTAATCAAGTTTGCCAACTCCGCCCCCGAGAATCCGGGAGTTCCACGAGCAATCAGACCAAGATTCGTTCCAGCCGCCAGTTTGATCTTTTTGGCATGAACCCCGAGAATCTGCTCGCGTCCCTTCACATCCGGGAGAGACACCGTCACCTGACGGTCAAAACGCCCCGGACGGAGAAGTGCGGGATCGAGGACATCCGGACGGTTCGTCGCCGCGATAATGATCACCCCTTCCTGGGTATCAAATCCATCCATCTCAACTAGGAGGGCGTTCAAAGTCTGTTCGCGCTCGTCATGACCTCCGCCCATCCCGTGACCACGATGGCGGCCCACGGCATCGATCTCATCGATAAAGACAAGGCAGGGAGCTTCTTTCTTGCCCTGCTCAAACATATCGCGAACTCGGCTGGCCCCCACTCCTACGAACATTTCCACAAAGTCTGAACCACTGATCGAGAAGAAAGGAACGTCCGCCTCTCCGGCAATCGCCCGAGCCAAAAGGGTTTTACCGGTTCCCGGAGAGCCCACCATGAGCACCCCTTTTGGAATCGTTCCTCCCAGAGCCTGAAACTTCCGGGGATCACGAAGGAAATCAACAATTTCGTAGAGCTCCTCCTTTGCCTCTTGGATCCCGGCAACGTCTTTAAAGGTTACCGTCGCCTTGTCCGCCGTCAGCTTCTTAGCCTTCGACTTTCCAAAACTCATTGCCCCGCGTCCGGCCGACTTCATCTGGTGGCGAAAAAGGAAGAAGATCAGGACGATTAGAAGGAGCACCGGCAAGAGGCTCATCATCACCTTTCCGAACGTATTGTCCTCATTTCGCGTGGCGATGTTTGAGTCAATAAGAGCCTCCAACTTGTTCCTCGAGCCGGCATTCAGCTTCACCGCAAATGGCAGAAGCTTGTCCCCGGCCTTCATTTCTTTCAGCTCCGTGGCCGAGTAAGAAAGCGGATCTCCCTTTCTCGCATAGATGGTCGCTACGTTGGAGTTTAGTTCCCGGTAAATCTTAAACCGAACGTCTTCGCCCAGTTCCAACTTGTTGAGACCCAGGAGCGACTTCAGTTCCGCAAAAGAAACCTCTTTCGCATTAACCCCTTCGGATGGGATCTCGCTTACCCAATGAAGCTTCTCTCCAAAGGTCTCGTCCAAATCGTGACTGATACTGTCGATATCCACCTGAACTGAAGATCTCACCATCGACGTGTTCTCCCATTCCTTCACCAGCGTGGCGTCTTTGGAATAATAACCTAGGACTTCCGCCCGGGCTTCTCCGGCAAAGGTCACCAATTCCAGATTCCCTCCCTTAAAATCATCGGAGGACGTCTGCAAGATCCGTCCTTCGAGGAGAGCTTCGCGGAACTCCGGATACTTAAGGGTCGTTCTCTCACCCGGCCCCACCGTGTTGTAGGCCACGAAAATAATCGAAAACGCGACGGTAAAAAGGATAATCACCTTCCAGTTAAAGCCCCCCTCTGTTGGGCTTTGAGGAGATTTTGGTGATTTGGGGGACTCTGGTGGCTCTTGCTCGGACATAATACGAACCAGCAGCCCGGAGGCCTTCGTGCCGGCTCCGGATACTAACCCAAGAAAATGGAATGAAAATGCCTTTTTTTCGGGAATTTCGACTCAACAAACACCCCTCCCTGACTCTCCAATCATTGTTCCCTCCATCAGAGCACCCAAACCCCCATTTTTTGCCTCAACCCTCCATCGGCTAAAATATCACAGGGGCATCACATGAAATTCGGACTTACCTAGTCCTCCAAAACCTGACTGCCTCACTTTTTGGAAAATCTCAAATTCCATTTTCATTTCCTTTTCCTTTTCCTCGCTATCGCCGGCCTCCTCCCGGCCCAAGAGACTCCTTACAACGTCTCCCCTCCGCGGCTTTCATCGTCCATCAACACGGCTGCCTCGTCGGAACCTGCAAATCTGGCCTCACCATGCTGCCCTCTCCAAAACCCCACCAATCCGTCGGGAATTCATTCAAAAACCTCCATCCAGCATCTTCATGGTCTCATCCAACTGCAGCATCAACCCTTGATACGCTGCATAAGACATCCAACAAAACACCCCGATCACCAATGACAATCCAACCTTCCACCCGATATGAAGCTTCGGATGCAACCAGATCAAGGGAAGCGCCAAAGGCGGTAAAAACAGAAAGGTCACCACGATAAACGAGCTCCGCAGATAAAGCGGTAAGGGATCCCCCTCTGTGACGGGAAGAACGGGACGCTTCGATTCATCCAAGAATTCATGACAATAGCGACACTTCACCGCCTCTTCCATGATCTCCTCCGCGCAATAGGGACACTTTTTCAAACCACTCATTCGATGCCCACCCTGTCCCCCTTCCCTCAAATGTCGAGCACAGGCCATATCGTTGACGCCGAACCAGACGACGGCCCCTCGTCTTTAGTCCAGGCTCCTTTTTTAGAAGCTCCCCCAGAACACGGGCCTCCTTCCATACCTCTTCATCGATCTCAAGCAGGAGACAAAATTCGGCAATCTGAGCCACTACTCGGTCCTCACGCTTTCCCTTAAGCCCCGAATACAATTCGACTTAAATCACCGGACACACCCGTGCCTCCCCTTCAGTAAGTTGGACGGGTAGATCTCCGGGCCACGCGCTCGTTCCCCGCAAAAATGGGATTCCATATGGAACTTGGATTCAAACCGGAAGTGCCCCGGTTGTTTTGAATCCAAGGGCTCAATCATGCCGGTCGGGCCTGAGCATAAAAAACACCAGGAGCGAACTCCTAGTGTTTCGAGAATCTGACGATTGAAAAAAACTACTTCTTCGCCTCGAGCTTGGCGACGACAGCGTTGACTTCCTTTTTCCCGTAGGCGTGACCGTCGATCGTTTGGACGAGTTTTCCCTCCTTGTCGTTGGCGATGATGCCGTGGCCTTTGAGTTTGGCTTTCTTGATTTCCTCGGCGCTTTTTCCGGAGCCGACGAGGACGTTCTTGAACACGATTTCTTTTCCTTTTGTCTTTTTAAGATCATTCACGATGACCGCTATTTTTGCACACAGCGGTCATCCGTCGAAATAGTAGTAGGTGAGCGTGGGCAGCTTGGCTTCGGCGGGCTTCTCGGCGACGGGAGTCTGGGGCTCCACCGCGGAAAGCGTCTTGATCATAAGGATGGGAGCGAGAGCCGCCGCCATCCAGAATATGGATTTTCTCATCGCGGGGAAGGTTAGCATCCGAAAACGGCATGACAATACCGGAAGGGGAAGTTTTTCAGTTTCCAACCTTGGGGGGGTGGAAGTTGCCATGGATTGCGCGCCCGACTTATTTGCCCCGCAAGTCCTTCATCCCCTCTCCGAGAAAAAACTCCGGCGCCTACAAGAAACCCCGGTGTTGATTGAATGCAGGATCGGTTAGACTTATTCGCTGAGAAGGGTCTTGATTCCTTCTCCCATCGCTTCGCCGATGAGGTATTGCGATTCGCCGTTTGGGGTTGAGTTCCAGTGGAAGCCTTGATCTCGCGGTGAAAGCGAGCGAAGGGTCGGAAACCTCACCGACTTCCACCTCCATCGCACGGGTGAGCGGAATAGGGGTGGTGAGGTAGTCTTTGAGGGAATCATCGTGCATGGCGGGATGATGGAAAAAGGACGATGACGAAGTTCCTGCGACTCCCGGCTCGGAAATGACCCGCTATCAGTTTAGTGCCACAGGCCTACCTCCAAAGGGATTCTTCCGTATCCGCCAGCAAACGAAACATTGGGAAACAATGTTCAAGCGGGTGGAAACATCCCTTTTTTATGATCAAAACTCGCCACGGAAGGAGCACCTAGCGGTGGGGGTCTCGAAGATCACAATCTCGCAGAGCCCGGGGAGATCTTTTTCGAGCTTCCGCCAGAACCAGCCAGCCATGATTTCAATGGTAGGACTTTCAAGGCCCTCGATGCCGTTGAGATAACTGTGATCCATCATTTCGAGGAGCGGTTTCATGGCCTCGGAGATGCACTTGTGATCGTAAACCCAGCCGATCTCAGGATTGACCTCACCTTCGATGTGAATTTCCACCTTAAAACTGTGGCCGTGCATTTGACGGCATTTATGGTCGTCGGGCAGGCTTGGAAGGGTATGGGCCGCTTCGAAGCGGAAGTCTTTAATCACTCGGGCACGCATGGGATCGATGGGAGATCTGTTCTGGGGAGAGGATAGGCTTGTCTCCTCCCCCGTCCATCGTCAAGTTACGCCCAGTTCATGGCAAACCGCATCGACACCACTTTCGCCCGCCTCCGCGAGCAAAACCGTAAGGCCTTCGTCGCTTATGTCGCCGGAGGAGATCCCGACTTTGACCGTTCGCTGGAAATCCTACACACCCTGGCCGATGCTGGATCCGATATCATCGAACTGGGCATCCCCTTCTCGGACCCGATGGCCGATGGCATCGTGAACCAACTTGCCGCCGATCGGGCGCTCAAGGCGGGCATGAACGCACACCGCATCATCGATCTCATCAAGGCCTTTCGTGAGACCCATGAAACCCCGCTGGTGCTCTTCACCTATCTCAATCCGGTATACGCCTATGGATTCGAAGCGTTCCACAACGATGCCGCCACCGCCGGAGCGGATGGCATTCTCCTCCTCGACCTTCCACCCTCCGAGGCACTGGTCAACGAGGACTTTGCCCACGGGGAAGCCTTACATCACATTCACCTCATTGCTCCAACGACGCCCGAGGGCCGACGCAAGACGCTCGCGCAGTCCTCGCAAGGCTTCATTTACGCCCTCTCCCGCACCGGCGTGACGGGCGGACATTCTGCTCCCTCGGAGAGCATTGGTGCCCAGGTTACCGAAATCCGAAAATTCACTGACACCCCGATCTGCGTCGGTTTTGGAATCACCACGCCCGAGCAAGCAGCGGAGGTTGCAGCGCACGGGGATGGCGTTATTGTTGGGTCAGCCATCGTCCGCACGGTACAGGAAAATGCCGACGCGCCCGATGTCGCGCAAAAACTCAAAGACTTTGTCATTCCGCTCATCGAAGCCACCCACTCAGTTTAAAGTCTCAAAGAAAATGACGCTGAACTTTACCAAAATGAACGGAGCCGGAAACGACTTCGTGGTGATCGACAACCGTGCGCTCGACAAGAACCTGTCGAGGGAGCAAATCGCGCGGCTTTGTGATCGTCATCGTGGCGTGGGCGCGGACGGACTTTTGGCCGTCGAACCCGCCGAGAGCGGCGCGGATGTGAAATTCCGTTACTACAATGCCGACGGCGGTGAGGCTGAAATGTGCGGAAACGGTGCTCGCTGCTTTGGTCGCTTCACTGCGCGGCTACTCGGGGGGGACATGACCTCGCTGACTTTCGAAACGATTGCCGGGACGCTCAAAGCGAAATTGATCGGCCACGAAGTGCGCATCGAGATGTCGGATCCCATTGATTTGGAGCTGCATTCGCCCGTCGAATCGGTCGCGCCCGTTCATAATCTCAACACCGGAGTACCTCACGCGGTGGTCTTCGTGGGGGACCTCGAGAACTCCGACATCGTCAAAAACGGAGCCGCCATCCGGTATCACAAGCATTATTCGCCCAACGGGACGAATGCCAACTTCGTGGGCATTTTGACCCCGAATCACCTCTCCGTGCGGACCTACGAACGCGGCGTTGAAGGCGAAACCTTGGCCTGTGGGACCGGCATCACAGCCTGTGCCCTCATTCACCACCTCCTGACCGGCGTGTCCTCCCCCATCAAAATCGATGTGAGGGGCGGCGAGACGCTCTCGATCGGCTTCGAACCCGGCCCGAATCAGACCTTTACCAGAGTCACCCTCAGCGGACCCGCGGACTTCGTTTTCGACGGAGAAATCGAGGTCTAACAAATGCGGCTTTCCTCAGCGGAAGCGGTATGTTTCTCTCACTCAAGCATTCATGGAACTCGATTTCACAGATACCCCGTTCGACACCAAGGCGATCAAGCCTCACGAGATTGAGGAAATCTTCGAGGACCCCTTCTCGATTCGGCTTCTGCCCGATAATGAGCGAGCTGATGGTGAAGCTCGTTTTTATCTCGTGGGCAAGACGATCGGGAGCCGGGGGATTTTCCTCGCCTTCTGGTCAAACGGCAAGAAGGCCCGCGTGGTCTCCGCCCGTGACCTCGTGGCTGAAGAGGAAGCCTACTACGAGCGCAAGCTTGCTGAATTGAAATAATCCCTGCCCCCGACGACATGAACATCATCTCAGACTGGAACGAGGTTCCCGATTTCGAAAGTGACGAAGAAGAACACGAGTTCTGGGCCAAGCACGCGCTCAATCCACGTCTCATCAATGCTTCAGTACACGCACCTGATTCCAAGGAATCAACCACGATCACGCTGCGTTTCGATCCGAGAATGCTCTCGCGTATCAAACGCATCGCCCGCTCTCGCTTCCTTAACTATCAATCAATGATGAAGCAATGGCTTGCTGAACGGATGGAGGAGGAGATGCGGAGAAATGGGGATCAAGATTCTTAGAGATGGCTTTCCCAACCCTCCGCCAAAGCCCTCGTTTTTGGGTGGGATGTTTTATTCTCTGGTTCGTTGTTTTGAATCTCCTCTCCCACGGGAATAGATTTCACCCTCCAGGCAGCTTCTTTTCTCTCGAGGTCCCGCATATCGACAAAATCGTGCACTTTGGCTACTTCTTCGGAGGCGGAGGCTTGCTCGCGGCAGCTCTCTACTTTGCCAAAAAGCCTAGCTGGGGGCGATTGACTCTGATCGTCACCCTCATCCTCTCTCTCATGGGAATTTTGGACGAGTATCATCAGTCCTTCTTTGCGAATCGGACAGGCAACGATCCGGGCGATTGGCTGGCCGATACGCTGGGCGCGCTTTGCGGAGCCCTCGTCTTTCGAAAACTGCATCGGAGACTCCTGTAGAGTAATCATTCTGCTTGCCGCCCGTATGCCGGACACAGGCAAGAAGCATCCGCTTCATCCCAACAAAGAGTTTGTCAGATCGGAATCATTTCTACTTGCGGTTCAGTGATTCAGCCCGATTGATGTGGTGCCAATTTATGACTTCCTTTCTTTTTCATCCAATCACCACTTTTTTAGGGGGCGCGATCTTGGCAATCATCGCGATTGGATTCATTTTGAATGCCCAATCCGGATCGAACCAAACCGCCCGGATGGTGGCCGACTATCGGGAAGCGATGACAAAAGCTGGTGTGGCCGGTCCGGAACCAGGAACCCGCGAAGAAGCCGAAGCGATCATGCGGTTCTCCGAGTTTCTCAAAAATGTTGGCGATAGGAGCTACATTGAGGGAAACACCTCTCAAGCCTACGCTGAAAATGCCTACCTCGACGACACCCTCGTGACTCATTACGGACCGGAAGAGATTAAGAATTACTTTATGGCAACCGCTGAGACAATGACGAGCTTCGACCTCAAGATTCTCGACACCGCCAGGTCCGGTCCCGATCACTACATTCGATGGGAAATGATCTTTGCGGCCCCCAAACTGAGCGGAGGTGAGCCCATCCACTCGGTCGGCGTCAGCCAGGTCCGTTTCGATGCTGACGGCAAAGTCGCTTTCCATCAGGACTTTTGGGATTCCGGGAAGCACATCTACGGACAAATCCCCGTGGTAGGGGGATTAATTGGTCTCATTCGCAATCGATTAAAATAATTTTTTCCATGCCCGAGACTAGCCACCATAAAAAAGGCCGCATTTCGACCCTCGGTCGAGTGGTCGGGCAGTGGCTAGATTCAGACTTCCGGCGGGAGGAGGCGCCCGATCCTCGTAAACTTCCCGACAAAGTGAACTGGGAGCGCACCCTGCCCTTTCTCTTTCTCCAACTCGGCTGTCTCGCGGTGTTCTGGGTGGGAATCAATTGGACCGTTGTCATTGCCGCAATCTTCCTCTATCTCGTCCGAATGTTTGCCATCACCGGCTTCTACCACCGCTATTTTTCGCACCGGACCTTCAAGACCTCCCGCTTGGGACAGCTTCTTTTTGCCATAGTTGGTAACAGTTCGATGCAACGTGGCCCGCTTTGGTGGGCCGCCACCCATCGTCACCACCACCAGTATTCAGATGAAGAGGCCGACATTCACTCACCAGTCCAGCACGGCTTTGCCTGGTCACACATCGGGTGGCTGACCTCAATGAAGAATTTTCCAACAGACTATGATCGTATTCCCGATCTCAAAAAGTATCCCGAATTGGTTTTCCTGAACCGTTATGACCAGATCGTTCCCCTCGCCTACGGAACTCTCATGCTTGGGATCGGGGCCTCACTGGAGCACTTCGCGCCGGCTCTGGGAGTCACAATGTGGCAATTCTTCGTGTGGACCTTTTTTGTAAGTACGACAGTTCTCTTACACGGAACCTTATTCATCAACTCCCTCGCCCATGTGTGGGGAAAGCAGACCTATCCCACCAAGGACGACAGCCGGAATTCCTTCCTCCTTGCCGTCATCACCCTCGGAGAAGGCTGGCACAATAATCACCACCGCTACCCACACTCGGCCCGTCAGGGATTTCAGATGTGGGAGATCGACCCCACCTACTATGGTCTCAAACTGCTTTCGTGGCTGGGCATAATCTGGGATCTCAAACCGGTGCCTCAACGGATCAAAGAGGAAGGTCAAAAAGCCCCATGAGTGAAACGCGAAAAAAGATCGCGATCGTAGGTTCCGGGATTTCAGGAATGGCTTGCGCCCATTTCCTGCATCCTCATCACGACCTTACTCTTTTTGAAAAGGACTCCCACATTGGCGGGCATTCCAACACTGTGATGGCCGGCAAGGACCCTCTCGACACCGGCTTCATGGTCTATAACGAGGCGACCTACCCTCTCTTGACTCGTCTCTTCAAAGATCTCGACGTCGCGACCAAGCCAACCTCGATGTCCTTCAGCGTGCAGCACACTCATGATGGTCTGGAATTCAACGGGGGGAGCCTGAACCTCCTCTTCGGCCAGCGCAAAAATCTCTTTCGACCGCGGTTCTGGAAGATGCTTCTTCAGATCAATCGCTTTAACAAGGAGACCGTAGCCGAGCTTCAAAAGGGCGAGGAAACCAAGCTCACACTGGCAGAATATGTCGATCAACGCGGCTACGGGCAGGACTTCCTCCGCTGGTATCTCGCGCCCATGGCGGCGGCAGTGTGGTCTAGTCCTCCCGAAAAAATTGAGCAATTCCCCGCCATCACGTTAATGCGTTTTTGGCACAATCACGGCTTCCTCGGACTCGACACCCAGCATCCGTGGCGCACTGTTGTGGGAGGCTCAAAGGAGTATGTTAAGAAACTCACCGCCCCCTTCGCAGATCGCATCCGAAAGGGTGATCCCGTCGTTTCTATCAGTCCCGATAATGAAGTCACACTGACCTCAGGCACCAAGCAATCCTTCGACCGAATTGTCAGCGCTGCCCATGGTGATCAAGCACTTGCACTCCTTGCCGAACCGACCGCTCTGGAACAGGACTTCCTTTCAGCCTTTCCCTATCAACCCAACAAGGCGGTCCTCCATACCGACGAACAATTCATGCCCAAAAATCGACGGTGTTGGGCCTCGTGGAACTACCGCGTTGATCACGAGAAGCACTCCACGATCTACTGGATGAACAGCCTCCAAGGGGCAACTGCCAACAAGAACTTTTTCGTCTCCATCAATCCCTCCGCTCCCATCCCCAAGAAGCACGTCATCAAGGAACTCGACTACGAGCATCCGCTTTTCGATCTCCAAAGCATTGCTGCGCAAAAGCGGATTCCCGATCTCCATGAGGCTGGAACCGGACGCTATTACTGCGGAGCCTGGCAACGCTACGGATTCCATGAGGATGGCCTCTGGTCGGCAGTACGCCTCTGCGAACACTTGCTTGGAAGGAGCCCCTGGTCATGAGCTCCTTCCTTTACGAATGCGAGGTGATGCACCGCCGCCTCAGGCCGGAGCAAAAGCGCTTCGACTACCGCATCTTTATGCTCAGCGTTGAACTCGACGACCTTCCCAAGGTTCCCTTTCTTGGACTCAACCGCTTCAATCTTTTCTCCTTTAACGAGCGTGATCACGTCGACCTCGGGAGGCCCGGCGGCATCCGAGCCAACCTCATGGCGTGGATGGAAGAGCAAGGGATCACATGCCCCTCCGATGCTCGCATCCGCCTCATCACCCTGCCCCGTGTTCTCGGCTACGCTTTCAATCCGGTCTCATTTTACTACGTGAACTCCCGTGACGATAAACCGCTCTTCGCCATCGCGGAAGTTTGCAACACTTACCACGAAATGAAGCTCTTCCTGGTCGACGGTGAAAAGAGCAGAGGCTGGCAGAGGAAGGTTGCCAAGGACTTCTACGTTTCGCCTTTCTCAGACGTCCGAGACTCCTTCGACTTTCAACTCGGCCTCCCGGATGAAACCTGGGCCGTCAATATCGACAATGCTGACAAGGAAGGCACAACCCTCGTTTCTGCGATCCGGGGAAAAGCCCGCGCTCTCAGCGCAGGTCGCCTTCTCTGGTTTGGGCTTAAATACCCCTTGCTCTCACTCAAGGTCATCTTGATGATTCACTGGCAGGCCTTCAAACTTTGGCTCCGAAAGGTTCCTTACTTTCCAAAAGGTGCCAACCAACAATCCCAGCGCGATGTCCTGCGCCCTCATTCTTCACTAGATTCTTCCGATGAGTAACTCCACCCTCCCGATCAAACACGGGCTCCCCGAACGCATGGTCGTTAGCCTCCTCAACAAGATGCCCCAAGGCCGTCTTCAAATGGCCTATGCTGACGGTTCAGTGCGTGACTTTGGCGACTCCCAAAGCGAAGTCACCGCCTCGGTCAAAATCAATGACGACACGGAGTTCTTCAAACGCTGTGCCTACTACGGAAACATCGGCATGGGCGAAGCTTACACCGATGGACTCTGGGACACACCCGACATCCGGGCCGTGATCAGCTGGTTCATTTTGAACATGCAAGCTTTGCAGGGCGCTGACACCTCTTCGGACAAACTCCCGGGCGTGGGACTTTTGAAAGTCGTAAACTGGTTTCGCCATCTCAAACGAGCCAACACCGTTGAAAACAGCCGTCGCAACATCTCGGAACACTACGATCTCGGCAACGAATTCTATTCGCTCTGGCTCGATGCCACCATGACCTATTCCTGTGCCAAATTCGAACAACCGGATCAGGAATTCGAAGAGGCACAGACTGCCAAGTACGAAGCCCTATGCCAAAAGCTCCACCTCAAGTCTACCGACCATGTTCTCGAAATTGGCTGCGGTTGGGGAGGGTTTGGGACCTACGCAGCCAAGACACATGGCTGCAAGGTCACCGGCGTCACCATCTCCGAAGAACAGGCCAAGTATGCCCGCGAGCGCGTGAAGAAGGAGGGAGTCGAAGATAAATTTGAAATCCGCATTGAAGACTACCGCCACATCACAGGACAGTTCGATAAGATTGTCTCCATCGAGATGATCGAGGCCGTCGGAGACAAATTCCATCAATCCTTCTTCTCAAAATGCCACGAAGTCCTCGCTCCCGATGGCATCCTTGCCCTGCAAATGATCACGGTGCCGGACAATCGTTACAAGAGCCTGACGAAAGGCGTCGATTGGATTCAGAAAACGATCTTTCCAGGTTCCCTCCTCATGAGCGTGGGTCGCGTCAATGAGGTCCTTTTGAAGACGAGCGATCTTTTCCTCCACGATCTCGAGGACTTCGGGGCCTTTTACGTGCGGACTCTTAACAACTGGCATAGACGCTTCAATGCCTCCAGGGAATCCCTCCGAACACTCGGTTTCGATGAACCTTTCATGCGGACCTGGAACTACTACCTCAAATACTGTGAAGCCGGCTTTGCCACTCGAAACATCTCGGTGGTGCAAGCGGTTTACACCCGGCCCAACAATCCAGCCCTGATGGCGTGAGTGAAGAAATCGACAAACAAGATCCCTGGTGGAAGCGGTGGTTCATCAATCCTGTTCTAAAACAACTCACCCGGGGAATCAGCGCCGACAAGCTGGCTTGGACCATCGCAATCGGTTGTGCCCTGGGCATCTTTCCCATCATGGGGACCACTTCCGTCGTTTGTTTCTTCGCCGCCAGCTATTGGCGACTCAACCAACCGGTCATTCAAGTGGTCTGTCACTCACTTTGGGCAGCACACCTTGCTCTCATCCTTCCCTTCATCAAGTTGGGACAATGGATCCACAGAGCCGATCCCATCACCGGATCAATCCCGGCTCTCCTCAAGGAATTCTTTACCAGCCCGGCGCAGTTTGCACAGGACTACTGGCTGGCAGCCTGGCACGGAATGGTCGCCTGGTTTCTTGTCGCGATCCCGCTCGTCTTCATCGTCCGTGCCATCACCCTCCCACTGCTCAAAGCCGCGGCCGGGCGTATTGAAAAGCGAAAGGAGGTTGAGGCATGAACGACCTTACCCTTTTGGGCATCGTCGCCGCCCTGATCGTTCTCGATTTTATCGGAGGCTGGTGGTTTGGTGGAAAGATCAACAACTACTCACTCGTCGATGCGATGTGGGCATGCTGGATTGGCCTGGCGGGTATGATTTACGCCGCCTTCGGAAGCGGGGGCATCCCCAAACGGGTCGCTGCCGGGGCCATCGCAGCCATCTGGGGAGGCCGACTCGCCTATCATCTTCAAAAGCGAATCCGCAGGCATCATCCTGAGGAGGATTCACGCTACCAAAAACTCCGTGAAGTCTGGAACGGTCGGGTGAAGTCCGCTTTCTTTTGGTTTTTCCAGGCCCAGGGCCTCTCGGTCCTCCTTCTGTCCCTGCCCTACTTCCTCGTGTCCCGTGATTCCTCACCTTGGGGAGTTTTTGAAACCATTGGGCTGGCCGTGGCACTGATCGGACTCGCCGGAGAAATCCTTGCCGACCATCAAATGTCGCGCTTCAAGGAAAGGGACAACCGCTCAAGCTCGGTCTGTCGAGAGGGACTGTGGAAGTATTCCCGTCACCCAAATTACTTTTTTGAGATGGTAATCTGGGTTGGTGTTTATCTTTTCGCCTGCGGATCAACCTGGGGATGGATGACCTTTTTTGCACCTGTGACCATCACGTTCCTTCTGCTCAAAGTCACCGGCATCCCGCCCACCGAAGCCTCCGCCGTGAAGCGTAAGGGTGATGCCTATCGAGAGTATCAGCGTACCACTAGCTCATTCATTCCTCTTCCTCCAAAATCATGATCACTATCGACGACCTCCTCGCCAAGGACATTATCCCCGACGCCCTCATCCGGGTGGGCATTCGCGCGCGGCTCAAGGACACCCTCAAGCTCTTCGAGAAACTCAACTGCGAAGAGCGGCAGGAATTGGTGATGAAGCACGTACGAGAACTCAAAGAAAGCCCCCTCGCCATCGCGACCGATGAGGCCAACGAGCAGCACTATGAGCTCCCAACTGCATTTTTCCAAAAGTGCCTAGGACCACACATGAAATATAGCTCGGGTTATTGGGATGCGGGCGTGGAGGACCTCGAGACTTCGGAAGCCCGCATGCTCAAGTTGAGTTGTGATCGAGCGGAGTTGGAGGACGGGCACCATATCCTCGAACTGGGATGCGGCTGGGGATCGCTCACACTTTGGATGGGGAAGCATTTCCCAAATGCCAAGATCACCGCAGTTTCAAACTCGCGAACCCAGAAAGAATACATCGACGGACAAGCCAAGGAGCGCGGCCTCACCAACATCGAAGTCAAAACCGTCAATATGATCAATTACGAAGGCGAGGGCGAGGGCGTGTTTGATCGAGTGGTTTCAGTGGAGATGTTCGAGCACATGAAAAACTACGATCTCCTTCTCGGACGAATTTCCAATTGGCTCAAACCGGACGGAAAACTCTTCGTCCACATCTTCACTCATCGGGAATACGCCTACCACTACGAGGCCAAGGACGAAAGCGACTGGATGGCGCGCTACTTTTTCACCGGCGGACAAATGCCATCGGACGATCTCCTCCTCTACTTTCAGGACAAACTCTCAATCGATGATCACTGGCAGGTGAGTGGAACCCATTACCAAAAAACCTCTGAAGCATGGCTCACCCGCATGGACGAAGCGAGCGACGAACTGAAACCTCTCATCGCGAAAACCTACGGCCAAGCCGACGCTAAAAAATGGTGGGTTTGGTGGCGCTGCTTCTTCATGGCCTGCGCCGAGCTCTGGGGATACCAGGGCGGTGACGAATGGATCGTCTCGCACTATCGTTTTGTGAATTCAAAGTAAGCCGACCAAGCATCTTCATTTCCCCTTCCCCATCTTCTTGGCGAACTTATAGGCGGCAGGGCCTTTACTCTTGGGTTCATCCTTCTCAAGGCCCGCCCGTTTCTTAAGTTCCTTGATCTGATCCCGAAGGTGGGCTGCTTTTTCAAATTCAAGTTTTGCAGAGGCTTTCTGCATTTCCTCCTCCATCTCGCGGATCACTTCGACCGCGTTGTAAACCATCTCATCTTCAGCGACGAGCGAGGCGTTCATTTCCTGACCGATTTTACTGGTAACTCCGCGGTCATGAAGGCTCTTTTGCACCGCCCGTTTAACGCTGGTCGGAGTAATCCCGTGCTTCTCGTTGTGTTCTCGTTGTACCGTGCGGCGAAACTCAGTGACGTCGAGGAGGCGTTGGATGGAATCTGTGACCGTGTCACAAAAAAGAACGCACTCGCCATTGACGTGGCGGGCGGCCCGCCCTGCCGTCTGGATCAAACTGGTTTCATTTCGAAGAAATCCTTCCTTATCAGCATCGAGGATACAGACCAGTGAGACTTCGGGGAGATCGAGACCTTCTCGAAGGAGATTGATCCCGACAAGAATATCGAACTCAGCGGCACGAAGACCACGGAGAATCTCCACCCTCTCGATGGCATCGACATCGGAATGGATGTAGCGGACTTTGAGATCCACTCCCTGAAGATATTCGGTGAGATCTTCGGCGGTTTTTTTCGTCAAAGTGGTGATGAGAATTCGTTCATCTTTTTCGACCCGTTGCTGACAGAGCTCAATCGCTTCATCGATCTGTGCTTTAAGCGGACGAAGAGTCAGCACGGGATCGAGAAGTCCCGTAGGACGGATAATTTGTTCCACAATCAGTTGACCGCCGTTGCGCGAAATATCGAAGTCATCAGGGGCCTCCGCAGAGCCACTGGCCTTCACTGTGAGACGTTTAAAAAAAGTAGGATCAAAGTCGGCGTCCTTGCGTGACTTAATGGGGATGAAGGTGGGGTTATCCGAACGGGAATTGACAATCTCAAACGGCCCCGGTGTTGCGCTCACATAGAGACGGCGCTTGGTCATCTTCATGTATTCGTCAAAGCGTAACGGCCGGTTATCCATGGCGCTTGGAAGGCGAAAACCGTGATCAACAAGCACTGATTTACGGCTCTTGTCGCCCTCAAACATGCCGCGCACCTGGGGAAGAGTGGCATGACTTTCATCGGCGAGGAGGAGGTAGTCGTCCGGGAAGAAGTCGAGAAGGGTATAGGGTCGATCGCCTGGCTTCCGTCCCGTAATGTGGCGCGAGTAGTTTTCAATCCCCTGGCAAAACCCCATCTCCTGCATCATCTCAAGGTCATACTCGGTGCGCATGCGAATACGCTGAGCCTCGATGAGTTTGCCATTCTTCTCAAACCAGGAAATACGGTCGTCTAGCTCTTGCCGGATCGCGACCATCGCCCCTTTGAGCTTTTCCTTGGAACTGACAAACTGCTTTGCGGGGTAAAAGACATAGCGCGTCATTTCGTCGATAACATGCCCGCTGCGGGTATCGATCGAAGTGATACGATCAATCTCATCACCAAAAAACTCAATGCGGATCGCGGTCTCTTCAAGATAGGCAGGACGGACCTCCACAACATCTCCCCTCACCCGAAAATGACCTCGTTCAAAGGCAATGTCATTTCGTTCAAAAAGAAGGTTTACCAATTCGGTGAGGAAGTCATCTCGTCCGATCTCTTCCCCTTGGTGGATCCCGAACATCATATCCTTGTAGTCCTCGGGATTCCCCAAACCGTAGATGCAGCTCACGCTGGCCACGACAATGACGTCATCTCGCGTGATCAGGGAACCCATCGTGCTGAGACGGAGTCGTTCGATCTCTTCGTTAATTGAGGAATCTTTTTCAATGTAGGTGTCGGACCGCGGAATGTAGGCCTCGGGTTGGTAGTAATCGAAGTAGGAGACGAAATACTCGACTGCATTGTCGGGAAAAAATGTTTTAAACTCGGAATACAACTGAGCAGCGAGCGTCTTGTTGTGACTCATGATCAAGGTGGGCTTCTGAATCTGCTCAATGATATTGGCCATCGTGAAGGTTTTTCCTGATCCCGTGACTCCCTGGAGAGTCTGATGCCGATTGCCCGCCTTGATCGACTTCACAAGCTTGGCGATCGCCTGCTCCTGATCACCCTTGGGGCCGAATTCACTGACAAGTCGAAAGTCCACCCAGAGATGCTAGGGAAAGTTTACTTCTTGTCCAATCCCACTGCCTATGGGATTTTTCTAAATCACAAAACCCTGTCGTGAGAATTCCTTCTTATTTACTCATTCTCAGTACCACACCCGTGTGGGCTGGTTTCTCCCCTCTCTTCAAGATCGGCTCTGACGACAACTCATCCGGAGAGTTCACAACGGAGAATGTCACGTCGGACCCGGCACCTGGAAATCCTGCCGAACTGGATGATCACTACTATCTAAAAGGAACCTATCCTAGGCCGATTGGAGTTCTCGCTGATGATGAACTGATTGCCAATTTCGAGCATGCTCTCACCTCCCGTGATCCTTCCAACGTCATTCATTTCAATCTTGATACTGGACAGGCGACCAACACCGGCCTCTTTCGTGTCTCAGCGGACTTTCTCTGGAGTGGCACAAGCGGAGGAGCGCGGTTCGAGAATGTGATCGAAATCAGCGTGAATGGAAAACCGGCATCATTCACCAGCGCACCTTTTCAAAACCACACGGTTATCCATACCGAGTTTTCCACAAACGGGCTCGACCTTATCGACGGTGCCAACACCCTCGAAATTAGGCGCACTGGCACCACCTCAAGCACTTGGCTTGGAATCGATCAGATCAAAGCCTCCCTTGATCCGACAGCCTTTGTCGATGCCGATTCCGATTCGCTTCCCCTCTACTGGGAAGAACTCTATCACTTTTCGGATACCAACAACAGCGACGCAGCGGGTGACCTTGATGGCGATTCCTTGAGTAATCGCACGGAGTTTCAAAACGGCACGAATCCCCGACTTGCTGACACGGACGGTGATGGCTTAACCGACCAGAACGAAACCGTGAGTGATCCTCTTGATCCTGACTCTGACGACGATGGCTTGCTTGACGGAGAAGAAACCAATTCCAGCCCTATTCTGGTCGATACCGATTCGGATGGAGCCTCCGACGCCTGGGAAATTCAGACAGGTTACGATCCTGATGATGACCAAAGTACTCCACCTTTGTGGGCAGGTGCCATTGGCGTGAACTTCCGATCTGAAAAGTATCCCAAACTCGGAACCTGGCCTGTCGGTTTTCCAAACGGATTTGTTCCTCAAATTAACTGGAACCAAACCGACCTCCTTGAAGATAAAGGAGTCTCTTCGGGATCGCCCCTCCGCCCCGGCGACACCTCTGACATCCTCTCACCGCTCGCAGGAACCTTGGTTGATTCATCGGGGGCACCCACCGCAGTAAGCATCGCATTCACTGCCGACGGTGTTCGAAGCACCCGGGTCTACGAGACCGCTGCAGCGAATCTGCTGAATGGCTATATTTCGGCTGATTCAGGAACTCCGGCAACCCTTCAGATTGCCAATATCCCGACCTCCTTCGCGACCTATGATGTTTATGTTTACATGGCGACGACCTATCGAGGACGGCTTGCGACCCTGAGAAGGGACCGGCAGTTTTTGGACCAGGCTCTTCTGCGTCCGATTTCCTCGGGAGGCGACCTTGAATTCAAACTCTTCCGCCCCTCAACCGGGCCCGCCGCCCCGCTCGCCAACGTGGTCCGATATACCGGTCTCATTGCCCGGTCGTTTTCATTGGAGAGCTTCCGTACCAGTAACAGCTCATCAGGCATTGCCGGGATTCAGATTATCAATACCAGTGGCGATAACGATCTCGATACAATCCCAGACTGGTGGGAAATCAAGCATCGCTCGGATGTCACCGCGAACGCCGACCCGGATGGAGATGGACTGGATTGGCTCGCCGAATTTAACGCCGGAAGTGATCCCAGGCTTGCGGACACCGACGATGACGGGCTTGACGACGCCGCAGAAGTCGCCGCTGGTACAGACGTCACTTTTGCGGACAGCGATGGCGACGGGCTCTCGGACTACGAAGAGCTTAACCACTCTCTCGCCAGTGATCCGACCCTCGCAGACACCGATCGCGATGGCGTCGATGACGCCATCGAAAAAGCGAACTTTTCAGATCCAAACGACGCCAACTTCACTCGTCTTCCTGTTCCCTCCTATCCTTCCGCAACCCAAGTTCTGTGGGAAGCCACCGATCTTCAATTCGTCAACAACCATGGCGATGGCATCCGAAGTGATGGCGGAATCGACCGGGACTTCATCGACTGGCGGGTCGATAACCTCACCGCCGGAGTGAGCAATGCCCTTCGAATTCGTCTTCCCCGAAGGTCCGGCAAGATTGTCTTCAACGTCATTACCAGCGAACAGGGAAGCTTTCGTAAGAATGGCCGCCGGCTCAACTACAGTAACTACAACACGGACCTCACCTCTGCGCTGGGATTCGCAGGGTTTGGCTCTTGTGATACCTCCGACCCGCTGACTTTCCGGATTGAGGCCAATGATGATGGAAGCTCGGAAATGAATTGGACTGTCGTCTTTTCGATCATCAACCAGAAGACAGGCCTCACCGTGGCTACCCGCACCTTCACCAAATGCGATGCCATTTCAAACGTGGCTGATCAATCTGCAGTTTGGGGAGACGACAGCGTCCCGGGTGAATCCCAGATGTTGCTGGGGCAGGGAATATCGCTCTATCGGACGACAACTCCCGTGCATCAGCTTACGGGTTTGAATCACTGCGCCGACGCCGACAACGACGGCATGAGTGACACCTTTGAAACAACATACGGCCTAAATCCCAACGATACTTCTGATGCCGCATTGGACGGTGATAGCGACGGCCTCACCAACGTGATCGAAGCAATCCTTGGAACGGATCCCACCGACGCTGATACCGACAATGACGGTGTCAGTGACAGCATTGAAGCCGATCAATTCACCGACCCTAACTCAGACCTCTCAACGCCTCCCCTCTTCAACCTGACTAGCGTGGGAGATTCCGACCTCAATGGAAACGGCATGTCCGATCTTTGGGAATCCCACTTTAGCGCTCAGGCACTACTTCCAGGGGGAGACCAGGATAGCGACGGACTGACAAATTTGGAGGAAGCGGGATTGGGAACCGACCCTTTTGATGCGGCGTCAAATTTCAGAATTCGCACCGCGCCTTCGGCAACACCCGACGCATTTGACTTCTTCTACGCCCGCCTCGTTCTTAAGAACCAGACGATACAATCATCGACCGATCTGGGAACCTTCAATCATTCTTCATTGATTTCCTCTCTGATTGGCGCCGAATACAAAGTCACCGCTCCCTTTGATTTAAGTCGCGAGTTCTTTCGTGTGGCTGTCGAAGATCGTGACCTCGATTCGGATGGCTTGAGCGATTGGGATGAAAGCATTTTGGGGTCCTCCTCTAGCCTTGCAAATTCGCTGGCAAGATCTGTTGCTTTCGACAACACCGGCGATGGCGTTCCTGATGGTGCGATTTCGGGCGACCAAGCGGTCTTCCTTGAGCGCTTCGCCAACCGATCAACCCTCGCGGCAGGAACAGGAAGCGCCACTCCAACGCGCACCGAAGCAGCCAGATTGCTCATGCAAGGCACCTTTGGTCCAACAATGGAAGAAGTGCAAAAAGTGCGGGCGACGGGAATTGAAGCCTGGCTTGATGACCAAATTCAAAACCAACCTCAAACCCATCACGAAGACTACATTCGTGAGATCCAAGCCGACCTGAATGGTCCTCGGGTTGACCTCAGCTATCTTTACAACAATGACGAAGACAATGTCAAAGAGCATAATCTTCAGTCAGCCTTCGCCCGCGCCGCCATTTCCGGACCGGACCAACTCAGGCAACGGGTGGCCTTCGCTCTTTCTCAAATCCTCGTGATTTCACGTCAGGACGGAAGCATTGACCAAAATGTCCGTAGCCTTGCCCGCTACTACGACCGACTCGTGGATCATGCCTTTGGGAACTACTATGATCTCCTCATGGGCGTCACCCTCGATCCCAATATGGGGCGTTACCTGTCTCATGTTGGAAACCTCCCTCCCGCTCCTGAGATCAATCGCTTCCCCGACGAAAACTACGCCCGGGAAGTGATGCAGCTCTTTTCCATCGGACTGTGGGAGCTCAATCAGGATGGCACTCGAAAACTCGATCACTTGGGGAAACCAATCCCCACCTATGACAATGATACCATCACGGAACTGGCCAGGGTGATGACCGGACTGTGGTTTTCAAATAATGGCTGGGGTGCACAAACCCGCCAGGATGAGGAACACCTGGTTCCTCTCGAAATGTTCCCCGACTACCACGATTTCGGTAAAAAGACTTTGCTCAACGGATTCATCATCCCGGCACGCCAACCCAGCGCCGAGAGCGGGATTGATGATATTCGCGATGCCATCCGCCACCTTTTCCAACACCCGAACTGCGCCCCCTTTGTTTGCAAATCGCTCATTCAACTTCTGGTCACGAGCAACCCAAACCCCGACTATGTCGAGCGCATTGCGAACGTCTTTGACGACAACGGTCTAGGTGAGCGTGGTGATTTAAGTGCCGTGGTAAAAGCCATCATGATGGACCCCGAGGCCCGAGATCCGGCTGTGGCCACCTCACCCGTCTTTGGTCTCTTCCGTGAACCGGTCATCCGAACCATGCACCTTGCCCGGCTTACTAAAATCAATCGCAGTGGAAAAGCCGTCTGGTGGGACTACGGAAACTACTACGATGACACTCTGCAGATGCCTCTCTACTCACCTACCGTGTTTAACTTTTATCGCCCGGACTACACTCCGCCCGGAATTCTTGATCAGGAGAATCTGGCCGGCCCGGCCTTTGAAATCACCAACTCATACACCGCAGTCTCCCTCCCCAACCGAATTTGGACGATCGCGGATCGCGGCTTCTACATGCGTGGCCGATACCACTTCACGCCTGACTACAATGACTTCATGCCTTATCTGAGCGATTCTGACACCCTCCTGGACTACATCAATATCGTCGTCTGTGCCGGAGGCATGCGCGCAGAAACCCGGGCCATTATTAAAACGAATCTCACTAACACCGCGCTTTCCGATCCGGTCGAAAAAGTTCGACTCGCCGTCTACCTCGCCCTCATGTCTCCTGAAGGAGCGGTCCAACGCTAATCTCATTTTTCAGTTTCCATGGCCTCATTCCACAACCTTTCCCGCCGCCGTTTTCTCGGCGAAAGCGCCTGTGCCGCTCTTGGGTCGGCTTCCATCATGTCGACGCTCTTGAACCTCAAGATGGCGAACAATGCGGTGGCTGCCGGCCTCCCCCCGGATTCAGAAGACCGAAAAACTTTGGTCTGCATGTATCTCCATGGAGGGATTGACTCCTACAACGTTCTCGTTCCCCGGGACAACACCCGATACCGTGATTACTCCACAACTAGAACGAATTTGGCGTTACCGCAAGGAGACCTCCTTCCCCTCACCCAGACAAGCAATGGAGATCGTCAGGACTACGGAATCCATCCGGCAATGGGCGGACTCCAGACTCTCTTCAACGGGATTGGCGGGGATGCCAACGAGAGGCGCCTCTCGTTCATCGCCAACATCGGAACCCTGATGGAGCCGATGAATCGCAACGACTACAAACAGAAGCTTAAGCCGAGACCCCAGGGACTCTTTTCCCACAGCGATCAAACAGAGCAGTGGCAAACCTCGCTTCCCCAGGGAGACGCCAACCTGACCGGTTGGGCGGGACGGGTGGCGGACATTCTTCACGCCACCTCCAACCTCGGCAGCCAAACCTCCATGAGTATTTCCCTCGCTGGAAATAACATCTTCCAGGTCGGAAGAACGACCCAACAGTTCGTCATAACAAAAAAAGGCGCCCTTACTTTCTCCAAGGAAAGCGGAACCAACCATCCAACCGTTCTCAAGAATCTCGCGCTCCGATCGCTCATGGAACAGGAGTATGCCAACATGATGGAAAAGGCCTTCGCGGAACTTACGGATCGAAGTCTCGACCAACAGGGATTTATCCAAACCGAGTTCGATGCCCTGACCGATGACTTTGCCGGTGTCACATTCCCAGACACTCGTATTGGACAAAACCTTCTCGCGGCCATGAAGACAATCGCACTTCGAGCCAAACTCGGCCTGCGACGTCAAACCATCTTCGTTTCCGAAAGGGGCTGGGATCATCACCGCGCATTGATCACTCCGCAAAACGATATGCTGGAAGACCTTACTCCGGCCCTCGCGGCCTTTCAGACCGCGATTGAGAACTGCGGCATGGCTGATTCGGTCCTCACCTTTTCAGCCTCCGACTTTGCCCGCACCTTACGCTCCAACGGCTCAGGCTCCGATCACGCCTGGGGCGGCAACCAAATGGTGATGGGCGGTCCCGTGGCGGGCGGTCAAGTTCTGGGGCAGTATCCGAGTCTCGCTCTCGATTCACCGAACGACGTTGGGCGTGGCGGACGAATTCTGCCAACCACCTCCGTCGACGCTTTGGTCGCCGAACTCCTCCTTTGGTTTGGTCTCGATGGCGCAGCGAACTTCGAACAGGTTCTTCCGAACCTCTCGAACTTTTACAACATCGGAGACGCCGACGCCTCGGACCCAACCACTCTCCCAATTGGGTTCTTAAAACCCGGCGCCTTCTAGATGAGAGGAGCCATAGCAGGGATCGTGATAATCATCCTCTTTGGGCTTTGGTTTTTTCTAGCTCAACGAGCTGAAGACGACCCCGCTCCACCAACCCCGGAGAAACAAGTGGAGTCCATTGTCAAGACTCCGGCAGAGCCAAGAAGACCGGTTCTAGCCGACACCATGCTTGCCAACTACGGCACGGACGAATCATCAGGGAAAGAGGATTTCAGAAAGCTGACCACCTTTCTGGATAGCGTCTTCCTTTTGGTCAAAAAACGGGACACGGCCGACTACGCAACAAATGAAGATTTGGCCCTCTTTCTTAAGGGATCAAACCCCCATCAGACGGCTTTTCTCAGCGCTGACTCTCCCGCTCTTAACAAGGAAGGGCAGCTCATTGATCGCTGGGGCTCTCCCATCATCGTTCATCCCATCTCTCGAAAACTCCTAGAGATCCGCTCGGCCGGTCCGGATCAAAAGCCATACACCGAGGATGACTTTCTATGGCCGAACTCAACGTAACCCGCACTGAGAACTGACGACCTGATTCAAAGGGGACATCACTTTACATCTCCAACATCATCCGGGTCGGATTCTCAAGGCAATCCTTGATCCGAATGAGGAAGGTGACGGCTTCCTTACCATCGACGATACGGTGATCGTAGCTCATGGCGAGATACATCATGGGACGAATCTTGACCTCCCCATTTACGGCCATCGGGCGTTGTTGAATGGTGTGCATTCCAAGAATTCCGCTTTGAGGAGGATTGAGAATCGGAGTGCTCAAGAGAGACCCATAAACTCCACCGTTCGAAATCGTAAAGACCCCGCCGGACAGATCAGAAAGCTCGATCTTTCCTTCATTGGAACGCGTCGCGTATGAAATAATGTCTTTTTCGATCTGAGCAAAAGACTTCTGATCACAATCCCGGACAACCGGGACGATCAGGCCCTTTTCGGTTCCGATGGCGATTCCAACGTCATAGAAATGATTTTCGATAACTTCATTTCCTTCGATACGGGCATTGATGGAAGGAACATCCTTGAGTGCCTGTACCACGGCCTTGGTGAATAACGACATAAAGCCGAGCTTCACTCCATGTTTGGCCACGAAGTCCTCTTGTACCGATTTGCGAAGCTTCATGATTTCGGTCATGTCAACTTCATTGAATGTGGTGAGGATTGCCGCAGTCTGCTGGGCGTTGACAAGATGCTGGGCAATCTTTCGACGCAACGGCGTCATCTTCTTGCGTGTCACGCGCGTCTCGCCATCAACAACGGGAGATTTTTGGGCAGGTGCAGAAGTCGATGGTTCAACGATCTTGGGTGTAGCCTCGATCTCCGTCGCTGGTTCATCTGGGACCGAAACAGGAGAAGCCTTCTGAACAGGAGCATCGGACTCCGCAATGCTACCCAGTTTTTTGCCAATCCCCACCTCTGTGCCTTCTGCGACTTTGATCGTTACGATCCCAGAAGCCTCGGCTTCGAGCTCACTGGAAACCTTGTCGGTATCAAGAGTAACCAAAGTTTGCCCTTTCTTCACGAAATCACCATTGGAAACAGACCACGCAGCGACGGTGGCCCAGGTAATGGACTCCCCTGCGGCGGGAACGATGATATCAATCACCTGCCCGGTCGATTTCGGCTCAGCTGCAGAGACCGAAGTTGCTTCCGGTGAGCTGGCAACCGGAGCGGCATTTGCAACTTCTCCTTCTGCAATCAAACCGATGACTGTCCCAATTGCCACTTCTTCGCCCACCTGCACACTGATCGAGATCGTGCCCGATACTTCAGCTTCCAACTCGGTGGAAATCTTATCGGTTTCAAGAGTGACGAGGACTTGTCCTTTTTGGACAGCTGAGCCATCGGCATGATGCCATCTGGCCACGAGAGCCGAAGTGATGGATTCGCCAACGGGCGGAATTTTGATTTGGTGGGACATGGTCTCTTAAACTGAAAAGGCTTTTTCGCAGAGCATCTTTTGCTCGCGTTTATGAACGGCTTTCGAGCCGGTGGAAGGGCTGGAGGCGCGATCTCGACCTGCGTAGCGGACGCGGGTTTCGGTGATCTTACCAAGTCTGGGTTGCATAAAGAACCAAGCTCCCATGTTCAGGGGTTCCTCTTGGCACCACACAATTTTTTTAGCCGAGCGATACGGACTCATGACTTGTTTGACTTCCTCGGTGTGGAGAGGATAAAGCTGTTCGATACGGATGATCGCCGCATTCTTAACGTTGTTTTCCTCCCGGTAGTTGAGGAGATCGTAGTAAACCTTGCCGGAGCAGAAAATGACCCGACTCACGTTCTCCGGTTTTTCGAACTCGTAATGATCAGGAAGAATTTCCCGGAAACTGGATTCATCCAAAAAGTCCTCAACATGCGAGATTGCACGGGGATGGGTCAAAAGGCTCTTCGGCGTCATCACAATGAGCGGCTTCCGTGTCGGCGAGTGCTTTTGACGACGCAGCGCATGGAAATACTGGGCCGGGGTCGTGAAATTCCCAACGATCATATTCTTCTCAGCGCAGAGCTGGAGGAATCGCTCAAGACGTGCACTGGAGTGCTCCGGCCCCATCCCTTCATAGCCATGAGGCAAAAGCAGAACGAGCGAGCTTGGCGTTTGCCACTTGGATTCAGCGGAGGAGATAAACTGGTCAATAATCACCTGGGCACCATTGGCAAAGTCACCAAATTGCGCTTCCCAGAGGATCAACATATTCGGGCAGCCCAAGGAATATCCGTAGTCAAAGCCAAGAACAGCAGTTTCCGAGAGAAGACTGTTGTAGACACGGAACCGTTCCTGCTTTTCGCTCAGTTCACAAAGAGGAACGTATCGTTCACGGGTTTCGTAATCATAGAAAACAGCGTGGCGATGACTGAAGGTGCCTCTTTTGCAATCCTGGCCGGACAAACGCACGGGAAACCCCTCGATGAGAAGTGAACCAAAGGCCAGAGCCTCGGCAAAGGCCCAGTCAAAAGGCCCTCCGTATTGAAGGGCCTCGACACGGCGAGGGACGAAGCGTTTTGCCAGTGTCGGGTGCAATTGAAATCCTGCCGGAATAGTCGTCAGGACCTTTCCAATATGCTGGAGAGTATCCAAATCGATTCCCGTCGTGACAGCGTCATGAGAGTACATCGGCTGTGGCTCGGCGGTTGAACCGGTGTAAACGTCGAAATCCCGGTCCTGCTCATGCTTGCGCATGTCTTCAAGACCCGCATCGAGACCACCCCATATTTCGTCATAAAGAGCCTGGCCTTCACTGGCCGAGATCACTCCGGCATCGACAAGTTCGTCATGGAACAACTGTCCGGCAGTCTTTCGGCCGGAAATCTGCCGGTAAATTTGGGGTTGGGTGAAGGCCGCCTGATCTGTCTCGTTGTGCCCCTGACGACGGTAGCAATACATGTCGATCACCACATCACGGCCCCAGACCTGACGAAATTCCAGAGCAAACTCGGCCGCCCAAAGCAATTCCTCGGGGCGTTCACCGTTCACATGCAGAATGGGTGCCTCAATCATCTTGACCACATCCGTCGCGTAGGCCGAGGAACGAGCATCCGACGGCATCGTGGTGAATCCAATCTGGTTGTTAACGATAAGGTGAATCGTTCCTCCGGTACGATACCCACCAAGTTGAGACAAATTCAGCACCTCTGCCACCGGTCCCTGTCCTGCGAACGCGGCATCTCCATGAATGAGCAAGGGTAGAACAACCTTTCGACTCGTTTTGATCTCGTCATCTCCAAGGAGTCGTTGACGGGCCCGCGCCTTACCTTCGACGATAGGGTTAACGGCTTCCAAATGGCTGGGGTTCGCAGCCAAACTGACGCGAACTTCGCCATCCTGCAGTTGACGAACCTTTTCATAGCCGAGGTGATACTTCACATCACCGTCACCGGCGACAAGGTCGGGAACGTAGTTCGGCGTAAATTCATAAAGGAGAGTCGAGATCGACTTTTTCACAAACTGGGCGAGGACGTTTAGCCGACCACGGTGGGCCATCCCCATCTCGATCTCTTTGACTCCCGTGGAGGGACAACCTTCAAGAATCCGATTTAAAAGAATCATCAAGCCCTCTCCTCCCTCGAGTGAAAACCTCTTTTCTCCGAGGAACTTCTTACCAAGAAAACTCTCGAAAATCTCTGACTCCATGAGCCAGCGGAGGGTTTTTTTCTGGTCTTCCGTAGTGATCGGAGGTTGGCCGGCGCGATCCTCGATACGACGGCGAATCCAGTTTCGAACCTCGGTATTGTGGATGTGCATGTATTCAAATCCGGTTTTCCCCGAATAGGTCTCCTTAAGATCCTCAACCAAATCGCGCAACTTAGTTGGTTCACCTTTCCGGAAAAACTGGGTCGAGGCCTCCCGATCCAGATCGGACTCAGTCAGACCAAAACTCTCGAGTTCAAGGCGGGGATTAACCGGACCTGAATCCTCCAAGGGGTTGATGTGGGCCTGAGTGTGTCCAAGCGTCCTGTAGTTGTAGATTAAACTCACGACCTTACCTCGAAAAGAAAGCTGCTCTTCAGAAAGAGGCTGATCAATGCGATCATTTGCGGCTGCTCCAGCCGGTGTTCCGTTTGGTCCGCCTTTCTTCGGAACTTCTGACCCCAATTCGAACCCCTCAAAAAAAGCAGCCCAGTTACCCTCAACAGACTGAGGATCAGAGATCCATTGAGCGTATTTCTCGTCCAGAAGGGCGGAATTCAGACGGGGTGAAATTTGGGAGGACATGTTAACAGAACAGAACGTTATTCGCAGCAAGGCAAGATTCGAGCTTGGAAGTGCCCGAGCAATGCAGTTAGTTAATTCCCACACCCCCGCGAGTCAATCGCACAGCACCGATTCCACTTTAAAAAATCGCATGATCGAGATTTCTAGTCTCAGCAAGAGCTATGGCCGCCATAAAGCGGTAGATAAAATATCTTTCGAAGTCGCACGCGGCGAGATTGTCGGGTTTCTCGGCCCAAATGGAGCAGGAAAGACAACAACCCTGCGAATGTTAACCGGATTTCTCCCGCCCACCTCTGGCGCAGCCAGAATCGCCGGGAAGGATATTTTCCGTGAATCACTCGAAGTTCGGAAACGCATCGGTTACATGCCCGAAAACGTTCCACTCTACACTGAAATGCGCGTCAAAGAATACCTGCGCTTCAGGGGCACCCTCCGCGGACTCTCAGGAGGGAGGCTTCGGAAACGCATGGGAGAGGTCATGGATATCTGCGGACTCACCGACGTTCGTCGCAAAATGATCAAGACCCTATCGAAGGGCTACCGGCAACGGGTTGGCTTGGCCGATGCTCTCATTCACGAGCCCGATCTCCTCATTTTAGACGAGCCGACTAACGGTCTCGACCCCAATCAAATCCGCGCCATTCGAAAACTCATTCAAAATCTCGGAGAAAAACACACCATTCTCCTCTCGACCCACATCCTCAGCGAAGTCGAAATGACCTGTAACAAAGTCGTCATCATAGATGGAGGAAAGATCAAGGCCGCGGACACGCCCGGAAATCTCGTAAACTCTATGCGCAGGGCCGGACGAGTCACCGTCGAACTGCAGGTTCCGAAGGGCGAGGTTGAAGCAGAGATTTCCCAGTTTGACGAGGTCACTCGGATTGTCAGCGAATCACTGCAAGATGACTGGAATCGCTTCACAGTTTTCGTGGCACCAAAAACCGATACCCGTCTAAAGCTTGGCAACCTGGCGGCTCAAAAGCGCTGGCCTCTCCGTTCGCTCAGCCGGCGCGTCGGCACTCTCGAGGAAGTTTTCGTAGAACTCACCCGCAAGGACTAATCACAAATCGTCATGCGCATCTTCCGTATTCTCTACTTTAAGGAGCTAAAGACCTACTTTCTCACCCCTTTCGGGTGGTTGATTCTGGCCTTCGCCGCCCTCATGCAGGGGCTCATTCTTTCGACGGCCCTCAAGGGATTTTCCGACGAGGCCCAATCCGAGAGTCTCGTTTTTCTCAATTTTAATTCCCCGCTATTCTGGTTCTACTTCCTCTTTCTTTTTCCGGTGCTGACGATGCGCCTGTTTTCGGAAGAAACCCGATCGGGAACTCTTGAAGGCCTCCTCACCGCGCCTGTCCGGACCTGGCAGGTCGTGCTCTCCAAGTTCGCTGCCGCCTACACTGCGTTTTCCTTCCTTTGGATTCCTGCCTTCGTCCATTTTAAACTCTTCACCGTCTTAACTGACGTCCCTCCTCCATTCTCCAACGGAGAACTTTACGGAGCGATGATGGCAATCATGCTCATGGGGGCTCTTTTCACCGCCTTCGGCTGCCTGGCCTCCGCATTAACATCCAGTCAGATCATAGCTGGAGTCATTTGCGTCGGAATCCTCTTTATCCACTTTCTTCTAGGAACAGTAACCACCATTTTTGGCAGCCAGATTCCCGCCGCCCCGTTCTTTGATTTCGTCTCTTCGCAAATGCACCTTCGGGACTTCACGCGCGGACTCGTCGACTCCCGACCTCTCATTTATTACCTGTCGACTACTGCCTTCGTGATTTTCCTAACCTATCATCTTCTCGACTACCGGCGCTGGAAGCCTTGATCCAAAAGACCTATGGCTGATTCTGACTCCAACTTCAACATGGCGCCGCCTCCCCGCCCGATCAAACGGCTGGGACTGGGGCTCCGCTCGGTTCTGCAACTCCTCTTTGCACTCCTGTCACTCGCCTTCATTTTCTACCTGGCGATGACCTACTTCAGTCGTAAAGACCTGACCGAGAACAGTATCTTCACCCTCTCCGAGGCCACCGAAAAACTACTCACTTCATCAGGCGTGCAAGATCGGGAAGAACCGGTGAAAATCATCGCCGCCATTCGGAAGTCCTCCCCCCACTATGCCCGACTACGCCCCGTTATAGAGGAGTATGAAAGACTATCGAAAGGCAAGGTCACGATCGATTACCTCGATCCAATCCGCGATGGAGACCGGGCCCTTGAAGTGAAAAACAACTACGGTGGTGACCTCCTCGCAGATGAACTTTTCGAGGATGACCTCTTCATCATCGACGCCCGCCAGGGAGTCCCTGCAAACCAAGACGAGAAAATCAAGGCAATCAACAGCCATCTCCGCTATCTCAGGGTGAGCGATATGGTCGTCAAGCGCACCGATGCTAACAAGCAACGTCGCATCGTCGGCTATCAAGATGAAGAACTCATCAGTTCCATGATTCAATCTGCCATCGAAGGCCAACCCCGCATCATGTATCTGATCGAGGACAAAAGTGATGTTGAAGTCGGAGCTGCCGATTCACCTTGGCTCGTCCTCACCGAGGCTCTCCTGAAACAAAACATCGTTCTTCTCCCGATCAAGATTTCACAAATCGAAAAGATTCCTGACAACGCCGAGGGGGTGGTGATTGTCGCTCCGGAATATGACTTCGAAACCAAGGAGATCGATATTTTGACCGCCTACTGGAACCGCCCCGCGTCTTCCATCATCGCCTATCTCGATCCAAATCCACGTCCCATCAATCTCCGCGCCTTCCTCCGAAAAAATGGAGTCACGCCGCGCAATGACCGCATCATACGAACTCGAAACGGACGCACCGAGAGCCAAGTTCTGGCAACCTTCACCGCTGGTCTTGGCATCAATGGGAGCCTTGAATCAAAGTCCGTCCCCTTTGAAGGCCGCGTCAGCAGTCTTGAGGTACGGGAAGGAGCGGAAGATCTCGTCAGTAATGGAATTAAGGCCTACTCCATCATCGAGGCCGCCCCTGGTTTCTGGGGTGAGACCGAATATAAGAAACCGAATCCTCAATACGATGATGACGCAGACGAACGCGGTCCGCTCTCGATCGGAGCCGCCGTGATCCGGGGCAACGCTAACGCCGATAAAACGGCACCTAATATCTCAAAGATGATCGTCCTCTCGACAAGCGATTTTCTCGACCCAAAGCGTCTCGGAAACGAACAACTGGACTTCGTGAAAAACTCCACCCACTGGCTACTCGGTCGTGAAGACCTCATGGGGATCGGCCCTCGGGGAGTGGAGCGTCGGAAGTTGAACCTCATCAAAGAGGAGGTGAAGTTTCTCCACAACATCGTCGTCTTCTTCATTCCCGCCGGATTCTTCCTCATCACCATGATCGTTTGGAACGCCCGCCGAGCGTAAACTTCCTTTCACCGAAAGATGCGTTTTCTTCCCACTCTCTTCTTTTCCCTCTTCGCCATCGGCTTAGGAAGCTTGGCGGTAATTCAGCAGATTCGTGGGAATCTCGATTTCATCTTCGGAGCCCCTCCCCTCGAGGTTGGAGATACCGTTTACAAATTCGACCCCGACTCGGTCGGCCGAATGCACGTTCTTAATGATGACGGAACCCGCGCGGTCGTGATCAAGAAAGGAGGAGCCTGGATCCTGGAAGAACCCTGGCAGGACTACGCCGATGCCCGCATTGTCCGCTCCATCATCGATTTCGCATCCCGTCTCCAAATTGAAGACGTCATTGCCCGAGATGATGTCGAAGACCTCGCTGAGTTCGGACTGAGAAAGAACCGCATCGAGATCGAGCTATTCGATAAATCAGGGAGTCCGCTCTGCCACTTTAAGATCGGGCGCTACACCACCTGGAGAGGCTTCGATCCAACTCTAAAACTAGAGGACCCCACCCAGCGCCCTCCTAGTTTCCCCACGTTGATCATCCGCCCGGCTGAAGATGAGATGGAGGACTACCTCTACGTCTGTTCCGATTTTGCTGACCCCAGCCTTAGAGAAGTCCGCATTCGAGATCTTTTCAGCCAAAGCCTCCGACTCTTCCGAAACCATCTCGTTTTCTACAATGCTCCCGGGTTTGCCGGCGAAATCACCCTCAAAGAGAAGAATTCCGAAATCACGATCAAGCGTGATTCGATGAACAAGGAAGACGAATGGAAAATCACCAAACCCTTCGAACTCGCCGTCAGCCCGGCCAGTCTCAATCGGCTTATTCTCGGTCTCACAAAACTTCAGGCAAACATTGTCCTCGATGAGTCAGTCATCGCCCTCCCGGAGCCTCTGCTTGAAAATATCGAGCACACCATCAGCATCCGCTACTTCCTTCCTGACGGGTCGTTGAGCCCCCCCGTAACCGCCATTTTCTACCCCTCTGAAAACGAACAATCAACCGACGTGCCTGTCATCATTTCCGAGGGACCAGGAAAAAAGCGCTCCGCCATCCTGAAAGTTCCCAGCAGCCCGACTTCGATTCTTTCCAGCATCCCCCGCTCAGTAAACACTCTTCGCAGCCGTACAATGACCTCATTGCAGGTCAAACAAATCGAATCAGTCAAGGTGTCCGACTTTACCGGCCGGGCCGTTTCACTCGAGCTCGAACTTGATCCCCACGAACGAGCTCGGCGATGGTATGCTCGGGTCGAGGAAGACGGTGGTCAGACCGGCAATATTGAGACCTACAACGGTCCCGCCAACATTTTCCAGGTCAAGGAGCTCTTTGAGGTACTTTTCAAAGACGAGGTCGAAAGTTTTACCAACGATGCTTCAACAGACCCAAAGATCTATGGTCTCGACCAACCCATTCGGCGGATCAAACTCGGGCTCAGTGGTGGGAACACCATCAATTGCGTGATGGGAGAGAAGCTCCGCCCTCAATACTTTGCAAGACGCGCCGATGGTGGACGACCTCTCGAAATATCCGAGGAAGCCTACTCAGCTGGAATCAAAGGCGAATCCCACCGTGAACTTGAAATCGTCAGCCGTCCTCCCGAACCCAATGCGAGACCACCAAGCGGACTTGACCTCCTGGGTCTGGACAAACCAAAGGTCGCGACAATCAAGGGTATTTTGATTCATCTTGGCCAGGCAAACTCACGGCATTTCTTTGTCAACCGACTCGATAAAAAGGGCAACAACACCCCTCACGTCGTAGAGATCCAGCCGGAAGCATTAAATAAGATGCCTTTGGAGCCCTACCATTGGCGAAGCGTCCGCCTTTGGAATATCAATCGTTTTGAAATAAACGGACTAATCATCAAGAGAGCTGGAGAAGCAGCCCTTGAACTCAGCTATAACTTCTACAGCCAGGAATGGTCTGCGACAAAAGAAGGAAAGGACGTCACCTCCCTCCTTAATCCACACAAGGCCGAAAAGCTTCTCAAAAAACTGACCGACATCAGCGTCCAGCACTGGATTGGCCCGATCGCCGACAATGCCAGCTTTCGTCTGAGTGATCCAGCTCTTCAGATTTCCGTCCTCATTGAAGACATTGACGAAGAAGGGATCGAGCAAGGAAAAGTGCGACGCGAACTCCGGCTTTCCGAAGTGGTGGAGGGGCAATCCAATCGCTTGTATTACGGAAAAACGAACTCTGATCCAAACTACTTTCTTCTCGATGCGCCAACCTTCCAGAGGCTCTCGGTCGAACTTCTAGAAAAGTAATTCCGCACCGTGAAAATCAGCGCTCTTATCGTTGCCTTCGCTTTCATCGCCGGAAGCCTTTCAACTTCGCTCGCAAAATCAGCAGCAAAGGAGTGACCATTAACATGACGATCGTAACCGGAGAAACTCCTTCGATTAACGTCATTATGAAGAAGGAAAAAGCGGCCCAAAAAAAGTAAGTCAGGAAGTAATCTTCTTCCGAATCACCAGAGATTCTCTTCCACTCGCTCTCAATCGTTCCTGCTGGGTGGGCGGGATTTCCTCAACCGGGCAGGATTCGTATCCGAGCGTCTCGGTAAAATAATCCACCGCTCTCGTGCTAAACGCAAATACCCAGGGAATCCCGAGTTCTTTGGCTCGCTTCTCGGCAGCCTCAACAAGAAGATGCCCGTATCCCTGCCCGCCGTGACTCTGCTTCACGTAAAGGCATGCCACTTCAGCGCATCTTGGCTCTTCTGAAGGATGAAGCGCAATACATCCCACCACGTTACCATCAATCGTGAGCACAAGAAAATCCTGCAGCGAGGTTTCAATTTCTTCATAGGACCTCGGCACCAAGTGGGCATCACGCATCGATCGCCCCACCATTGCCAGCAGTTCCGAAATATCATCGGGGGCGATCGGACGGACCGAGAGGTAATCGTCCGCGTAAACCATCACCCCGACACCCTCGTTGGAAAAAAGCTCATCCATCAACACCCCTTGGTAAGTTTCATCTAGCAAATGAACCCGCGGAATGCCGCTCTCACAAACTTCCGCCGCGCGGTGCAAAAGATCAGCTCCCTCGCCCTCCCAATTCAGAGCCTTTTCGCTGGAGATGGCATTGCCTCCGGCCACTTGCTCCGGCAGCAGAATAATAAGCTTAAAAGCCCCAAGCCCAGCCGCAAAATCAACCACCTCCTGGCCAAACATCGTGAGACCAGGACTTTCGATCAAAGCCAACTGTCCCCTATTCAAAATGGCAGACACTTTCTCCTCATCGAGATCAACCGACTGCCACTTTAACTCACCATCAATCAAGAGGTGATCAATCCGCGCTTCGCCGCTCCCCATCGAAACCAGCACCAATCGCACCCCGATTTGTTGCAGCGCAATCAGATCCAACATCGCCTCGGCCAGCGCAAGCTCCGGCATGCGAACCGCGTTCAGAACCAGGACAAAAATCTTCCCCCGGAAAAACGGCACGTATTGGAGGACTGCTCGAACATCACTCTGCATGACTGAAAGATAGAAACCCGTGCCCATTTAAGCAAGAAGCTACCGGTGAAAGGCCCTCTTCCTCATCAAACAAAATGCCATCCAAAGCCCCCCCGCTGCTAATCCGGTTGCAGCAAACCAATCTCCGAACGCCGCATAAAGCGTCACCTTTCCTTCAGCGGGAACATAGACCGAGGCCCGAAGAACTCCCCGGTGAAAATGACTCCCATGTTCGTCGACCAAATGTCGTTTCTCCTTCGTATACGGATCGGTCAGAGATCCGGCAGCTGAAATCACTCCGGTCACTCCGCGATTTGCGCAGCGAACCATAGGGCGCCGCAGCTCAATCGTTCGAAAGACGGCATTGCGGAAATGTTGTGCCGCTCCCTCAGTTTCACCGAACCAACCATCGTTGGTAATGTTAACCAAAAACTGTGATTCGTTCCGAACAAACTTTCGGGTCACTCTCGGAACCGTATCTTCGAAGCAAATGGAAGGAATCATGCCCACCTCCTGATCCCCAAGTTTCACCCTGAGAGGCTCAAAACTGTTTCCCTGAGTGATTCCATTTCCAAACTCCACACCGGCAGTATCGAAGTAGAGCTTCCTCAAAAACGGGAGGTCCGGAATAAACTCACCAAGGATGACCAGATGGTGTTTTTGGTAACTTTGCCGCATGCCCGCTCCGTTGTCTGAAATGAAGGAATTAAAAACATCCGATTCGGGATCCATGGGATCGTCTCCTGTGTATTCGTTAAGCCCGGTAACAAAAGTAAAGTCGCCCATGCTGTCGACATACTCGAAGATACTTTCAATCCCTGGTCTCCCTACCGATGCTCCATCTTTCTTCAGTTCGAGAAAATCCGGAAGACACGCTTCCGGCCACACCACGAGATCGGGGAGTTTCAAGTCCACAATCACCTCTTCACTTCCCGCTTCCTGTAAGGCGCTGGCAGCCTCACCCTCAACTTCTGAGAGCCCGTTTTCAGTAAGCTCGATGAATCCATCGACCATCTCTTGAGGCTCCCAAAGCACCCGCCCTGCAATCTGGGGAATATTTTGCTGAACCAAGAGGACACGACCCTCGATCTTCGGAGCATTCGTCACCGAACTGAGACGCATCGTCCCCACCGTAAATGCAATCATGATCACCAGGAGAGCCGAAGCAAAATCCCAGTGGAGCATCCTCACCTCGTTTGCACGAAACTGTGAGTAAAAGCGTCGTGCTGTTTGAACGGCCACCGCACTCATAAAGACGGGCAGAAAAGACAATCCGATAACTCCGACATATTCCGCATTTTGCGCAAGGATGAGATTTTGAGCAAAAGTAACCCCGAGCCCATTCCACCCAAATCCCGTCATCAACCAACCCCTGATCCATTCCAACCCGCACCAAAGCCCGCCAAGCAAAGCCGCATAGCCGAGACTGATCCACATTTGACGGAATCTTGCAGGGATTCCCTTAGCGCTGAGAAATTCCTTCTTCCAGGGATTCCCCAGGGTCGCGGCATACGCACCAAAGAGCCCAAAATACACTGACAGATATGCCGAAAGGGCCACCGTGCCAGGCCAAGTGACCGAGCCCAGCCACTTGAGATTAATCACCCAGAAGCCCATCCCCGCAATCCAAGCCAAGCCAAAACCACGAAGACCACGCCGCTTCTCCCTCACTGTCCAAAGCAACGGAAGAAGCAGCCACATCCAGCCCCAAACCAACCATGCCTGGTCAAAAGGCGTAAAACACAGCGCCAAGGCTGTTCCACTCACTGCAGCGAGCAGGATTCTGACTGGCCCAATCATCACCCCATCCGCTCGTAGGCGTCTTTTTCGAGATCCGTCCAGAGGGCATCCAGCGAAGCCTCCACCTCGTTTCGGTCATCTCCTTTTCCAAACAGATAATATTTGATTTTGGGCTCGGTGCCGGACGGACGAACCGCAAAACGGCGACCATCGGCTAGATCAACAAAAAGCATGGAAGCCTCGGGAATTTCATCTCCTTCCTGATCGTAAAAGCCTCCCTTCGCATAGTCTCGCACTGCCACGGCAGAGGAACCGTCGATCTCTTCCGGGGGATTCGTGCTGTAGGATTCAACGAGAGCGGTAATCTTGCGGGCTCCTTCGCCACCTTCCATCACAAGTGATTTTCCTTGCTCCAGATAGACACCGTATTCCTCCCAAATCTGATCCCGTAGTCCTGCAATTGTCGTCCCTTCGCTCATGGCATAAGCGGCCAATTCGGCAAACATCACGGCCGAGGCATTGCCATCCTTGTCGCGGACGAAGTCCGACCCGAGATAGCCGTAACTTTCCTCTCCACCAAAGACGAAGAACTTGGAATACTCCAATCGAAGCTTCCGGCTCTGTTCTTCGGTAAGACTACGATAATCGCCCTTCTTATTCACAGGAATGGCGTCTTCATACTTCTTCAACTTCTGTCCGATGAACTTAAATCCGGTCAAAGTATCCACTACGCTTATTCCGTATTTTTCAGCGACAACCCTTTGTAAATCAGTTGTTACAAGAGTTTTTATTAACACTGCGCGACTCCGGTTACTCTCAGTGAGCCAACCCAGCTCAAACATACTCTTGATTCGATACCAACCGAGCAAGGAACCGATCTGATTTCCTGTTAATAACTCCATTTCACCCTCTCCATTCCGAACGGCAACGCCCATGCGATCGCAATCCGGATCAGTCGCAATCACGGCATCAGCACCCACCTCTTCGGCTAGCTCAATCCCCTTGGCGAGAGCTCCGGCATTCTCCGGATTAGGAGATTCAACGGTCGGAAAACGGCCATCCCCCCCATCCTGCTCGGGGACAGTGATCACCTCAAAACCAAGTTCACGGAGCATGGGCACAATGATAATCCCCCCTGTTCCATGGAGATTGGTATAGACGACCTTAGCTTTCCGGCCTTCAAGGAGATCCGGACGAAGGAGCACTGTTTTCAGCTTGTCCATGTAGGTTCGATCCATCTCGGCTCCCAGAATGATCAACTTGCCCTGCTCTGATTTAGAAAGCGGCTCGTAGTTTTCACTCTCCAGCGCATTGACCTCGGAAATCACTCCGTCAGCATGAGGTTCGACCAACTGCCCACCATCATCGATGTAGGCCTTGAATCCATTATCGTGGGATGGATTATGGCTGGCAGTCAGACACACCCCGGAATCGGCACGGAGATGACGAATCGCGAATGAAATCTCCGGCGTAGCCCGCTCTGCTTCGAAAAGGTAGGCATCGCAGCCTAAATCAGTCGCGACCTTGGCACACGTTTCGGCAAAATCGCGTGAAAAGTGGCGGGTGTCGTGACCGATCACCAGGGACGGACGCCCCTCGCCCGTGAAGCTTTTTTTCACGTAAGCCACCAGCCCGATCATCGCGCGCTTGAGATTATAGAAATTCATCGACGCTGTCCCCACACAGGGATGCTCGGGTCGAGCGAGAGGACCTCCTTTACCTTGCTCCGCCTTTGTCACAATTTTACCAACGGTGCGTCCACGTAATCCACCGGTTCCAAAAGCCATGGTCTTAAAAAAGCGATCGTCAATTTCCTGCCACTCGCCGGACTCCAGAAGCTCAATGATGGCGGCTCCCCCAACGGGAGAATTGGTCCCCTGAAGGTAAAGCTCAATATTCCTTCCGGCTTCGACGGAGACATCGCCGCGCTGCACGGCTTCATCGAGAAGGGATTTCCATTCGCTCATTACAAAGAGGATGCTAGAACGACCCCGCACAATGTCCATCCCTCGCCTTGAAGAAATCATTTCTCGCTCGCTCAGTAAACGGAAGGCTTTCCAAACACATGAAACCAACCTCATCCGCCTGATCGATGGCGCCGGCGACGATCTGCAAGGGCATATTCTCGAAAGCTACGGCAACGGTTGGATGATCTCCACCTCGGGCCCGGGGCTGAATCCGGAAATTCGAGATCAACTCAGCAGCCACGGAAATCCTCTCTACTGGAAGCGTCTTGACCAGCACCAGAAAGCGTCACCCGTTCATGTGAGTGGATCTGAAATGCCGGAGGTTTTCACCGGACAGGAAAACGGCCTGACCTGCCGTCTCTCGTTTCAATCAGGATACTCTCAGGGCGTCTTCATCGACCAACGGGAGAATCGGGCGACGCTTCGATCCATGGTGAAACCCGGCCAAACCGTCCTGAACACTTTCGCCTATACCGGATTTTTCTCCATCGCAGCCGCGGCGGCAGGTGCCGTCACTTCGACACTCGACCTCTCCCAAGTCTATCTGGACTGGGCCCGCGAAAACTTCCGATTGAATCACATGTCGCCCGATGATCACCACTTCTGTAAAGGCGATACCTTTCACTGGCTTCGTCGCTTCGCCAAGCAAGGGAGGACGTTCGACTACATCATTTTAGACCCTCCTACTTTCTCTCGGGACGACAAAGGCAAGGTCTTCAGAGTTGAGAAAGACTATAGCAGGCTTTTTGAGTTAGCTGCTACTTGCATCGCCCCTGGAGGAACAATCCTTGCCTGCACCAACTATCGAGGCATGAGCACGGCGGACTTTATGACCCAGCTCAATGGGGCAAAACTCAAATCAGCTAACATGCCTAACGATTTCACGGACAGGCCATACTTGAAATCTGTCTGGGCAACTTTCGCCTAGGCAAAATAATACCGCTTCATTCGAAGCGGTATTTAAAATATTTAAGAGCAGCGGGGGTTAGCCTCCAATCTGGGTGCTACCCTGAAGTGTGGCCCCTTCCTCCATGCTGAGAGTCTTGGTCTTAATGTCACCCTTGAGGAAAGATTTCTCTTTCAGCTCACAACGATTGGAAACAATCGCGCCTTCGACTCTTCCATAGAGCTTCACTTCACCGGCCTTGACGTCGCCTTTGATATTGGCGTTCTCGGCAATAGTCACCTTACCTTTTTCAGAAATGATCTCACCATCGACCTTTCCATCGATGATCATGTCGTTGGAAAACTTGATCGATCCGTTAATCTCGATTCCTTGGGTCAGGACGTTGGTTGCATTTGCCATAATCTCGCATTCACTTCACCAGCTTTCCTCGACCGTGGCAATGCCATTTTTGGGAAAGCTTTTGACAAATAGGCCTTCACAGTGGACCTCTCTCCTCAATGAGTTTTGCCAGCCAGTTCGAAACCCTCGTGAAGGAGCCTTCTCCTCTCATGCGTCGTTTCCAAAAACTGCTCGATCCATGCTCGGACGGGCAACTGGAGTCGAGAGCCCGTCAAAGCCAAGCCCTCACCCGCCGTCACTTTGGAAAAACGATGCGGCTCTTTGCTCCACTCTATCTCTCAAACGAATGTGTCAACAACTGCCAATACTGCGGTTTTTCGAGAGATAACCCAATTCTTCGCACGACCTTGACCGTCCCACAGGTGGTCGCAGAAGCGAAACATCTCTACGATCGGGGCTTTCGAAACATCCTCCTCGTTGCCGGCGAGCATCCCAAGTTTGTGTCCGGGGGCTACCTTCAGGAATGCATTGATGCCTTGAAGAGCCTTATTCCCACCCTTGGTATCGAAGTGGGCCCGATGGAAGACGATCAATATGGAGAACTCGTGGAACACGGCGCTGAAGGCCTTATTGTCTATCAGGAAACCTATCATCAGAAGACCTACGAAATTCTCCACACCGCCGGACCCAAAAAGAAATTTCACTGGCGCCTCGATTGCCCCGAACGGGCATACGCAGGCGGCTTTCGGCGTATCGGCATCGGAGCGCTCTTCGGCCTCGCAGGCTGGCGACATGAAGCCATTTCGCTAGCGACCCATCTCGACTACCTCATGCGTCACTGTTGGAAAGCGAGCTTCACAATCGCCTTCCCCCGCATGCGTCCCCATGCTGGAAATTACCAGTACACTCCAGACCCCGCACTATCTCTCAACGACCGAAATTTGGTGCATTTGATCACCGCGTTCCGAATGTGTTTCCCCCAGGTGGGCATCGTCTTATCGACAAGAGAACCAGCCGGTCTGCGCAACTCTCTATTCCCGTTGGGAATCACCCACATCTCAGCCGGTTCGCAGACGGATCCCGGAGGCTACACCGGAGCAGGCACCGAAGATCTCCACCTCACCGTGAAAGGGCGACGAGTCGAATTGGAGGAACAAGCTTCCTGCAATCGAGCCACCGGACAGTTTGAAATCGACGACAAGCGCCCCGTCGAAGAAATCGCCCAGCTCATGAAATCCCAAGGATTCGATCCAATCTGGAAAGACTGGGACCCAGCCATCCTCGCCACCACATGAAACTGAAAATCAACGGAGAAGACCACCACTTTGAAAAACGCCTAACTTTGAAAGCACTCCTCAGAGAGCTTGGGTTGGACGAAAAGCCCGTTGTTGTGGAACTCAACCGCGAAGCGCTGGCTCCATCGGAATTCGAAACGCGGGAACTTTGCGATGGTGATCAGCTTGAAGTCATCACGATCGCTGCCGGAGGCTAATCCCGCTCGTTGGGTGATGGGTCGCTCCCACTCGCCGCCGCCGGCGTCTCAATAACAATTTCGCGAACGGGAGCGGGCACCTCTTTATCCGCTTTGCTGACCATTAACGTGAAAATCAACGCTCCGATCACGATCATCAAACAGATCAGAAAGATAGACTGCATGATTCCCATGTTCCGCTGAAGACGAACCATGGTATCACTCACTTTCTCTTCAGTGTTTTGAACATTTTGAAAGAGATTCTCCATTCTGATGTCCGAATCACGCATCCTTTCCTGAACACGATCAAACGTCTGTATGGTTGCCTTGCTGGTGTCATCCATCCCCTTGAGGGTGTCGTTAAACCCATTCATTGATTCAGCGAGCTTCTCATCCTTTGAGTTATACTGCTTAATTTGTCCGTGGATATCCCGCAAAGCTTCCCCGACGATGTGCTGGGATTCACTAAAACTATCAAATCCCTTCATGGCTTCGGGGAGATGTGCCAATGAATCCCGGAGAATTATATTGTTTTCGTTCTGGGATTCCAATTGCCCTCGAACAGCTCGGACCAAATCTACCATCTCCAAATAACCTTCCGAAATCCTCGTAAGCTGCCGATCCCTTTTGGAAGGCCGTCTCCAAAACGCCCACTTACTCACTTCCTTTTCAGAGGCCCCAGGCTGAGACAGGGATGTGGCGTCTTTGTTTTCAAGGTTCATGACTTCCATTTCCTCTACCTTGGAACTCTTTAAAGCAGTAGTTTCCTTCTCAAGATCCTCCCGGGGAACAGGATCCTGATCGATTTGAGAAAAATTATCCTTAACCAGATCAGGCTTCGGCTTCTCTTCCTCTACAACATAGATCTCTTCGCGCTTCAAAAGGACAGGACTCACCTTAGGGGCTCGAAAATCCACTTTTATGAGTTCTGGCTCTTCCGCTTTAATAACTTCCTTCTCGGGTTCACCTTCATTCTCGACGAACGAAGGCTCAGTCACCTCAGCAAAAGGAATCGCCTCTTCTTCAGCCTCGCCCATTTTCCCAATGGCCTCGTCACCAACCTCCGATTCGCCATCAATTCCGTCAACCGGCACCCCAAGCTCATCCTCCGTCGACAAATAGATCTTACTTGGATCCAAGCGCACAACCTCAACTTTTGGGCGGGTGGACTCAAAGGCCACCACCGCTGGAGCGCCACCATAGACCTTGGCAAAATCAAGCTTCACCACATCCACTTTGGGGCGGGTGGGATTGAAGGCCTCCGGTTCCGAGACGTAACCAAAGTCGGATTCGTCAAAATCATCCAATCCGCCTAACGCTTCGGCTGGATCGTTCTCTTCTAACGGAGGAGATATTTCATGCGATTGGTAGGAATTTGACGAATCAAGCTCCCGAAGCCTTGACGACCTCTTCTTAAACTGCTCTTCCAGCGACAAGCCCTCCATTGTTAAAAAATCATTGTTTCCGATACCGGAGACACCTCCGGAATTCTCCTTCTTTAGATCATATTCTTGGTCACTCATCGCAAATTACTCTCCCTTTCTTTGACTAAAGCGGAATCAAAAAAAAACTGCAATGAAACGTCTTAAAAAGTAGCAATAAAATGATTTCCCTTTGCTGATCAAAGTATTTAACGAAACTGTCACATTCGTGTTGATTTAAGTAGCGGCTCTCCCCCCCTCGTCTTCGCCCGTCCTTCAAACGGGCTCTCTAAGACCGTATTAATGACGTCATGGCTTCCAACACACGGACTTCCCCGGACATCATCGACTTTGAAAAACTACCCCGACTAGATTGAGCGCTACAACGCTGGAAATGATCTTGATCTGAAAATACCGAAGTCCCGGGATCTTCAAAACTGGACTTCCTCCGGTGCGCATCAGGGAAACGTCGCAAGAATTTGAAGGAAGTTTACTCAGGACCGAAGCCAAGGAATTCTATCGCCTCCTCGTCCACAAAAAGCCATAGCTTCTTCCGCGATGGACTACTCTGAAGCCCTCGAAAAAAACTTCGGCCACTCCACCTTCCGCGACGGACAGCAGGAAGTCATCGACTCGATTCTCGCAGACCGCTCAGCCCTTGCCATCTTTCCCACCGGAGGCGGCAAGTCCCTCTGCTATCAACTTCCCGCCCTCCTTCTCGATGGCCTCACTCTCGTCGTCTCGCCCCTCATCGCCTTGATGAAGGACCAAGTCGATACCCTTGTCGCCAAGGGAATCTCCGCCGCTCGACTTGATTCCACCCTCTCGGCCGACGAAGCCATCTCACTCTATCAACGCCTCGAAAACGGCGACTTCAAACTCCTCTATGTCGCGCCCGAACGACTCGCCAACGAGAAATTTCGTGCGCGCCTCGCAAAGGTCAAACTCGCCCTCCTCGCTATCGACGAAGCCCATTGCATCTCGGAATGGGGCCACAATTTTCGGCCCGACTACCTCAAACTCACCCGCTTTGCCGACGAGCTCAAAATCCCTCGTATCCTCTGCCTCACCGCCACCGCCACCCCCAAGGTAGCCGAAGACATTTGCCGCTACTTTTCCATCCAAAAAGAAGACCACCACCAACTCACTTTCTACCGCCCCAATCTCGACCTCATCGTCACTCCCCTCGCCGGTCACGAGCGCCAAACCCACCTCCTCAAACGCCTTCAGGATTCCCCCATTCAACCCACCATCATCTACACGACTCTCCAACACGGAGCTGAATCTCTTGCCTCTTTTCTGAAACGCAACGATCTGCCCGCCCGACCCTACCATGCCGGACTCCGTCCCGAGGTCCGCTCCGAGATCCAGGATGCCTTCATGTCCGGTGAAGTCCCCATCATCTGCGCCACCATCGCCTTCGGCATGGGCATCGACAAGTCCAACATCCGTGCCATTTACCACTACAACCTTCCCAAATCCCTCGAGAACTACACTCAGGAAATCGGCCGCGCCGGGCGCGATGGCAACCGCGCCCACTGCGAACTTCTGGCTTGTCGCGACGACCTCCGCACCCTTGCTAACTTTACCTACGGCGACACCCCGCAACCCGATGCTCTCCGCGCCATCCTCCGCATCCTCCTCGACCAACCTGGCGAGTTCGACATCTCCACCTACGAACTCTCCCGCTCTCACGACATCCGCCCCCTCGTCATCAACACCCTCCTCACTTACCTCGAACTCGAAGGCTTTCTCAAAGCCACCTCTCCCTTCTACTCCACCTACAAAGTGGCCTTCGCCCGCGATCTCGAACACCTCCTCAACGGCTTCGACTCAAAACGTCAGACCTTTCTCCGTAAGCTCTTCGACTCTGCCAAGCCCGGCTACAAATGGCTTGAAATCAGCCCCGAAAACTCCTCCACCGCCATCGGAGAAACCAAGGAAAAGATCATCAAAGCCATCGGCTATCTCGAGGACCTTGGCGATATTTCAGTCAAACCAGCCGGTGTCCGACAAGGCTACCGTCTTCTCAAAAAGCCCGACGACTTCGCCGCTCTCACCCAGCGCCTCATCGACCTCTTCCAACGCCGCGAAGAATCCGACCTCCAACGCCTCCAGGAAGTCGTCGACCACGCCCTCAGCCCCACCTGTCTCTATCGCTCTCTCCTGAGTCACTTCGGCGAAGAATTGAAATCATGCGGCCACTGCTCACGCTGCCAAGGCGACCAGCCACCTGCTGAACTCCCCTCCTCTCCCATACCCGAAATCTCCCAAGATGACCTCGCCCTCATCCGTCAGCTCATCGACGAAAAGCACTCCGGCCTCCGCACTCCACGCCAACTCGCCCGCTTCCTCAGCGGCATGACCTCCCCCACCACCACCTACACCTGGTACCTTCCTGAAGGAGCCCGCCGAAAACAACGCCTCACTTCTCACGACGCCTACTCTCTCCTCGAACACCACGACTTTCAGGAAGTCCTCGACCATTCCGAATCCATGGTCATCCACTAAAACAATCATCTCATGAAAAAATTCCTCCTTCTCCTCTCCATTCTTCCCTCCTTCGGAGAAGAACCCGTCACCCGCCTCGCCTGCGGATCCTGCTACAAACCCGAGCGTGACAACGGCATCTTCAAAGTCATTTCCGCAGACAAACCGCAAGCCTTCCTCTTCATGGGCGACAACATCTACGCCGACACCTCAGACCCAAAGGTCATGAAGGAGAAATACCGTCTTCTCAACATTCAGCCTGATTACGCCGCCTTCTCCAAATCAGTCCTCATCCTCCCCATCTGGGATGATCACGACTACGGCCTCAATGATGCGGGGCGGGAATTCGAAATGAAGGAGACCTCGGCCAAACTTTTCTTTGAAGCCTTCAATTTCCCCGCCGAGCACGAAGTTCGCAAAACACCCGGCGTCTATCATTCCCGCATCATGGGCCCCGAAGGCAAGCGTCTTCAGATCATCATGCTCGATACCCGCTACTTCCGCAGCCCATTAGTCAAAGTGAAGGAAGGAAAACGAAAAGTCTACGTACCCCAAACCGGTCCCGAAGCCACTATCCTTGGTGAGGTCCAATGGAAGTGGCTCACCTCCGAACTTAAGAAACCCGCCGAACTCAGGATCATCGTTAGCTCCATCCAAATTATAAATAACAAACACCGTTTCGAAAAATGGGCCAACATGCCCGACGAGCGAAAGAAATTTCTAGAACTCCTCCGCACCAGTAAATCCGGCCCTACCATCCTCCTCAGCGGGGACCGCCACCTCGGCGAAGTATGTCAGATCTCCCATCACTTCAGCCACCTCCCCTTCGAGCTTTATGAAATGACTACCAGCGGCATGACCCACGCTGGAGCCCCCGACGATCCATCCCTTCACAGGGTCCCTGGCACCTACACCCGAGCCATCAACTACGGTCTCATCGACATCGACTGGACCAACAAAAAGCCCAGCGCCACCCTCTCTGTCAAAAACCTCCAAGGTAAAGCTGAAAGCCTCACATTCGCCGACTTTAACCAGCAGCTCACCGTCAAATGACCAAGGAAAGACACTCTCCAGCGCGTCCAACCGACTAGGCATCTCTCAACCCAACAAGCTTCACGCCAATCCAAGTGGCGAGGGCGCCACCGTTCCTTTCCAAAACTCTGCGCCCGGAAGCACCGCTTCCTACAAGAGATCCATCTGGTCCTCATCCGTCGCGAATTTCACTCCAACCCCCAACAAGCGTACCGACTTTCCTTCCCCCCGACTCCACGCCAGCCGTAGTAGCTCTTCGTAGATCTCCTCGTCCATCGCACCTCCCGCCTTCTCCGCCGTCGTCTGCGTGAAATCCTCAAACTTCAGCTTCACCACGCGCGACTTGATCTCCTGTTCCGATTTTCTTTCCACAGCCTCAGCCACCTCTGCTCGTAACTTTCGTAGCACATTCAGCAACCAATCCACGGCATCGATATTCTCCCGGAACGTCCGCTCTTTTGACAAAGATTTCCTCGTCCGAGCCACCGAAACCTCCCGGTCATCCCGCCCCCGACAACGCTCGTAAAGCTCCAGCCCCCATCGTCCCAGTTGATCTGCGAGTTCAAACTTGGAAAACACTTGTAGATCCCCGCAGGTTTCGATTCCCATTTTCAAAAGCGTCTCCTGCCCCCGCTTCCCTACTCCCTGTAGCTTGGCGACCCGCAGCCCGCGCATGAAGCCATCGACCTCTTCAGACTTCACCTCCAACTGCCCATCCGGTTTGTTCCAGTCACTCGCCACCTTTGCAATCATCTTGTTGGGAGCAATCCCTGCCGAGGCCGTCAACCCGGTCTCTTGAAAGATGGCCTGACGAATCTCTTGAGCCAAAGCCGCTCCGGATTCAGCCCGATGACTCACATCGAGATAGGCCTCATCAAGGGACAAAGGCTGGATAAGATCCGCATAACGACCAAAAATGGCACGGATCATTTGCGACGCTTCCCGGTAAACATCAAATCTCACCGGTGTCAGGATGATGTCTGGACAGAGTTGGCGTGCCATAAAAACTGGCATCGCCGAGCGGCAGCCGTACTTCCGCGCCTCATAGTTCGCCGTCGTCAATACCCCGCGTCCCGAACTCCCGCCCACCCCAACAGGCTTGCCCTTCAGAGACGGATCATCGCGCACCTCAATGGCTGCATAAAAGCAGTCCATGTCGATGTGAATGATCTTGCGGGCCATGGCAGAACCTTAGCCGCCATTGTTCAAAAGAACAAACCTCGAATTAGACATCAAAGAAATCGTCGCCAAACGCTCCCGACTTCTGAAGGTAGTAGTCGTATCCCCCAGAGTACTTCTTCACCTCGCCATTGTCGATGTGCCAGGTGTGCTCAGCTAGAGAGCGGATGAAGTGCACATCGTGCGAAATAAAGACCAAGGTTCCCTCATACTGCTTCAGTGCTGAAACCAGAGCCTCAATCGAAGTCAAGTCGAGGTGGGTTGTCGGCTCATCCATCAAAAGTAAGTTCGGAGGATCGACCAAAAACTTCACCAGCGAGAGACGCGATTTCTCACCACCCGAAAGAATCTTCACCCGCTTGGAAACGTCATCTTTCTTGAACAGGAAAGATCCCAAAATCGACCGCGCCTCATTTTCCCGCATCCCGCCACCCGCTTCCACAACCTCCTCGAGAACCGAATTATTCTCGTTGAGAGTGACCGCGCGGTGCTGGGAAAAGTAACCAATCTTCGTAGTGGTTCCGACGTTCCGTTTTCCAGTGTCTCCTTTTTCGATGCCCGCAAGCATTTTCATGAGAGTCGATTTACCAGCGCCGTTCGGACCCACCAGCACGATGCGATCTCCACGTTCAATATGAACATCAAGGTTCTTGTAGAGAACGTTGTCGCCATAGGATTTGTCGACATTCTCAAGTGAAATGACCCGCTGGGTCGAGCGCGGCGGCTGGGGAAAATGGAAGTGGAAGAGCTTGCGCGGCTTGCGCGGCTTGGGAAGCTTGTCCATCTTCTCGATCATCTTAAGACGGCTCTGCACCTGCGAGGCCTTCGAACCAACCGAGCGGAACTTATCGATAAACTCTTGAATCCGGGCGATCTCCTTCTTCTGGTTTTGGAACCCCTTCATCTGCTGATCGTAGCGCTCGTCCTTCAGTTGGAGAAACTTGGTGTAGTTCCCCTCGTATGCGATGAACTTTTGCTCATCGATCTCGTAAACTTTTTCGACAACCCCATCCATGAAGGAACGGTCGTGGGAAATGATCAGGAGCGCGCCGGGATATTGATTGAGGTAGCGCTGGAACCACATCAGCGAGTTTAGATCGAGGTGGTTCGTCGGTTCATCGAGCATGAGGAGATCGGGCTCCTCCACCAAAAGACGAGCCAAATGGGCCCGCATGACCCAGCCACCGGAAAACACATTCGCAGGCCGTGCAAAGTCTTCCTGGGAGTAGCCGAGACCAGCGAGGATCTTCTTGGCCTTGGGTTCCAGTTGATAGCCGTTGAGTTCCTCGAAACGATCTTGGGCGACTCCAAATTCTTCCGCATCCTTGGCAGCGGTCCGCATCGTCTCCATCACCTTGATCAGCTCTTCGCTGATCCCCATTGAAATCTCGAGAATAGAAGCTTCTCCGGGGTTGCCCGCTTCTTGCGCGAGGTAGCCTACGAGACCGTATTCTTCGCGATCCACTGTTCCTGCATCGGATTCCTCTTCGCCGAGGATGATCTTAAAGAGAGTCGATTTCCCAGCGCCATTGGGGCCGACAAGGGCAACGCGTTCCCCCCAGTTGATCGTCAATGCGGCGTTTTCAAAGAGAACACGACCACCGAGGGCCTTGGTCATTTTTTTGATCGTCAACATGGCGAGAGGGATGTCGGACGAGATCGCCTGAGAGTCAAGAAGTTTGCGGAGTGGCGGGGCTTGAATAGCGCCACTCCCACAAAAAAGCCGCCTCGGTTTCCCGAAGCGGCTTTGAAGGTTTTTATCCGGTGAGAATTACTCCTCGGAAGGACTCCACTCCTCGGAATCGTTGTTGCTGGTTGCAAGGTTGAATGCTTGCTCCAGACCAACAAGATCGCTGGATGGGCGGAGGGTCTCGAAGGACTGGCTCTCTTTCTGCAGCTGGTCTTCCGAGTAGGAAACTGCCTTGATGGAGAGACCGATGCGGCGCTCGATCTTGTCGACCTTGATGACGCGGGCCTCGACTTCGTCGCTGACCTTGAGGACATCCTTGACGCGCTCCACGTGCTCTTCGCTAAGCTGCGAGATGTGGATGAGGCCGTCGATGTCGCCATCGAGGCTGACGAATGCCCCAAAGGATGCGATCTTGGCAACCGTTCCGGTGACTTTGTCGCCCACCTTGAACTTGCCGTCGATGTCGGACCAAGGGTCGTTATCAAGCTGCTTGATACCAAGGGAAACACGCTGGTTCTCCTTGTCGATGCTGAGAACAACTGCCTCGACCTCGTCGCTCTTCTTGAGCATCTCGGATGGGTGGTTGATCTTGCGGGTCCAGGAAAGATCGGACACATGGATCATGCCGTCGATACCCTCTTCGAGGCCAACGAAGGCACCGTAAGCGGTAAGGTTGCGCACCTCGCCCTTGATTTCCTTGCCTATTGGGTAACGGGCTTCGATCTCGGACCATGGATTCTCTTCGAGCTGGCGGACACCAAGGGAGATTTTCTGCTCCTCGATGCTGATTCCAAGCACAACGGCTTTGATCTCCTGATCGAGTTCGAGAACATCGCTGGGACGCGTGATGCGCTTGACCCAAGAAAGCTCGGACACGTGGACGAGACCTTCGACGCCTTTTTCGATTTCGACGAAAGCACCGTATGGAAGAAGTTTGGTGACCTTTCCGGCAACCTCGGCTCCGATTGGGAAGCGAGCTTCGATGTCGGCCCATGGGTTGTCGGTCATCTGCTTGAGACCAAGTGAGACACGCTCCTTCTCGCGGTCCACGTCGAGGATCTGAACCTCGAGTAACTGACCAATGCGAAGCATCTCGGATGGGTGAGCAATGCGTCCCCAGCTCATATCGGTGATATGAAGGAGGCCGTCCATGCCCTGAAGGTCGACGAAAGCACCAAAATCGGTGATATTCTTGACCTGTCCCTCGACCTTGTCGCCAACCGTGACGGTTTGGAGGAACTTCTGACGAAGCTCGGCGCGCTCGGCTTCGATGACTTCGCGACGGCTAAGAACGAGGTTCTTGCGGTCGTCGTTCACCTTTACAATTTTGAATTCGTAAACATTGCCGACGTATTCCTGAAGGTCGCGGGGAGGAATGATGTCCACTTGGGAACCGGGGAGGAAGGCCTCGACACCGACGTTCACCATCAGGCCACCTTTGACAGCGCCTTTGACTTTTCCTTTCACAAGGCCACCGGACTCGTAAACTTGCATAATCTTGTCCCAGTTCTGCTTGTGAGCGGCCTTCTCTTTGGAGAGGACAATCAGTCCTTCATCATCTTCGAGGCGCTCAAGGAGAACTTCAACTTCGTCACCGACTTCGATATCTTCATCTTCGAATTCGGAAACAGGGATGGCTCCCTCTGATTTATATCCAATGTCGACAACAACGACTTGGGGGCGGATGTCAAGAATCGTGCCATTGACAATCGATCCTTCTTTAAACTCGCGGAAGTGCTCGTCGATCAAAGCGGAAAGCTCTGCATTCGCGGACTCCGCAACTGCGGTATCACTCATAACTGTAGGTTAGAATTTGGGTTAGTTTGGTTAATCGTCCAGACGACAGGTGCCCCACTGGAAGGAAACAAACATTACGGGGCGCCAACGTGTTCATTCCCGGCTCACTATCATCCTTCGAAAAGAACGAGCCATTCGCGTTTCCTACTCCTCGAAAAAAACGAAGACTAAAAAACGCGAATGGCACACTCGAAGGGAGTCGAACCCCTAACCTCCTGATTCGTAGTCAGGCGCTCTATCCAATTGAGCTACGAGTGCTAATTCGCGTGGCGGGACTCTAGGAAGAAACCAAGCTCCGTCAATACTTTAAGCGGGATTTTTAGCGATTTCCCCTTCAGCTCGAAACACCCTATTTCCTAGTCCAACAGACAAGGAGGGGACAGATTGTAATAACCGCAAGGATCAAGATGCGTCCTCCCCATGAACTTTCGGCTTTCTCCGACTCGAGTTTCAGGCTCAGTTTGAGCGTTTCGTCACCATTGACCTGAATCTTACGGGTAAAGATCACCGACTCCTCGTAGGCAGGAATGACGGGATCCAGCATCTGGCTCACCGGCTCGGTAATTCGCGTTTGGATTTCCGAAGAATGTTAAAGGAGAAATTTCTCACGCAGCGAAAGAGCCACGCGCGGGGAATCTCGACCTCATCCCAATGTTCGTGAAGTTTGAGAAAAGCATCGTGCACCACCTCTTCGGCAAGTTCCCGCCGTCCCAATAGTCCGAAGGCATAGCGAAGCAACGGACTTTCCTCATTGGAAAAGACCTCTTCGAGAGATCGTCGCTCATCAAGCGCCTTCCTTTTACCGGGGAGACGCATGATAGCTGGCTGTGAGGCCTTCTGTGAAATTGATTGGGACACAATAGAGCATTCTTTTCATAGGAGAAGACAGCACAAGGCGCTAATCATTGGAAAAAAGATGAAAAAAATCCAAGAACAATTTCTAGGGAGGGCGTTCTTCAAAAACCTCACTGGTTCGGTTACCGACCCAAGAGCGTCACTCCATTTTCATCCCCCGATCTGCCGCGTGATCTCCAGTGCAATTGCCAGAGCATCAGCGCCTTGTTGACCGGTCACCGCCGGAGTTTTTCCTTCGCGGACACTTTCCGCAAAGGCCGCCAGTTCCAGCTTCAAAGGTTCATCCTTTTCGACCTCCACTTTCGCCTGCTGAATAGCGCCTCCTTCTTTCCAATACATCTCCCCAGTCTGCTCCTGATAATCAAGCGAGAGGTAACCATCATCCTGAAACACCCGGATTTTCCTCATCCGTTCCGGACTAATCCGACTCGCAGTCACGTTCGCCACACAGCCGTTCTCAAATCGAAGCCGGGCATTGGCAATATCCTCGCTTTTCGTGAGCACCGGCACTCCCACCGCATCAATGCTGGCAACCGGAGATTTCACAAGATGCAAAATAATCTCCAGATCGTGGATCATCAAATCCAGCACCACTCCGATATCGATACTCCGGTTTGGAAACGGTGAAAGCCGGTGAGATTCGATGAATTTAGGACGATTCAACTTCGCTTCCAGCTCCCTCATCACCGGATTAAAACGTTCGATGTGACCAATCTGAAGAATCCGATCATGCTCGGCCGCTAAGGTCACCAATTCCTTGGCCTCTTCGACACTTGGCGCAATGGGCTTTTCCATCAACACATGGACTCCTCGCTTCATCAAATCTCCTCCCACTTCCAAATGCGCAACCGTCGGCACCGCCACACTCGCCAAATCACAAGCCTCGGCCAGTGCTTCCAATGAATCGACGGCCTCAGCCCCGAATTCATCGGCCACCGCTTTGGCGCGTTCCAGATCGGCATCGTAGACCGCCGTAAGCTCGACTTCTCCCAATAAAGAGTAGCATCTGGCGTGATTTCGCCCCATTGATCCTGACCCCGCAACTCCGGCTCTCAAACTCATGTTCGAAGTCCTCGCAGATCCCGCCTGCCTTGCCAATCAACTTTCCTCTTGAAAAATTTGATTTATCCCCAAGATTCCTGAACAACTTTGAGCGGCACATCGCTTACAACGTGCATACTAAGCAAATTGACATCCCATGATTGAAGTAACCGGTCTCACCAAACGTTTCGGCTCAAAAGTAGCCGTCGATGATCTCTCATTCTCAGTCAACAAAGGCGAAGTCCTTGGATTTCTAGGGCCCAATGGCGCTGGTAAGTCCACCACCATGCGCATGGTGACCGGATTCCTGCCCGTCTCCGCAGGAAAAATTAAGATCTGTGGCATCTCCATGACCGGCAGACCGAAGGCCGCCAAGCGCAAGATCGGATATCTCCCCGAATCTGCTCCTCTCTATAAGGATATGACCGTTCAGGGGTTCCTGAAATTCTGTGCCTCCTTGCGCGGACTCGGCGGCTCGGCAAGGCGACAGGCCGTCGAAAAATCAATCGAGACCTGCTTCCTCGAAAATGTTGCCCGCCAATCCATCGGCACCCTTTCCAAAGGATACCGGCACCGAACCTGTCTCGCGCAATCCCTCCTTCATGACCCCGAGGTTCTCGTTCTCGATGAACCGACCGATGGGCTCGACCCCAACCAAAAACTTGAGGTCCGTAAACTCATCAAAAATCTCGGCAAGGAAAAGGCCATCCTCTTCTCCACCCACATTCTTGAGGAAGTCACAGCCGCCTGCACCCGCGCCGTCATTGTTGACCAAGGCGTCATCGTCGCCGATGGCACCCCGGAACAACTCACCAAAGAAGGCGGAGGCTCGCTCTACGACCTCTTCCACAAAGTCACCACTTTTGAAACCCCTGCTGCTTAATCATTCCACTTCTTTTTCAGCATGAACACTTTGACCATCTTCAAACGCGAGCTAACGAGCTACTTCACGCAGCCAACCGCTTACGCCATCGTCATCATCTTTGGATTCCTCTCAATCCTCCTTGCCTTCACGATCGGAAACTTCTGGGCCATCGACGATGCCAGCCTCCATGGTTCATTCTTCCGCTCCATTCCCCTCCTCCTCATGATTCTCGTCCCTGCAGTCAGCATGAGACAGTGGTCTGACGAGCACTACACCGGCACCATCGAACTTCTCGGAACGTTCCCGATTAACCTACGTAGCGCCATCTGGGGCAAGTTCCTCGCTTCAGCCATGGTCTGGGCCCTCGCCCTCGCTCTCACCTTCCCCATCGTCTCGGCCGTCAACTACCTCGGCGATCCAGACAACTGGACCATCTTCTCCGGCTACCTGGGGAGCTTCCTAGTCTGCCTCACCTTCCTTGCCATCACCACCTTGGTTTCGGCCTTCACTCGCGACCAGGTTGTTGCCCTAATCGTGTCAGTCGCGATCTGCTGCCTCCTCACCATCTGCGGATGGGAGCCTGTCATCAATGAAGTCCGCCGCACTGGTCCAGACGCGGCTCAAGCTGTCGACATTATGACCAAGTTCGGCATCTACAGTCACTTCTTCGAAGCAACCCTCGGTAAGATCTCGATCACAAGTCTCCTCTACTTTTTCGGACTCATCATCATCTGTCTCCTCGGCACCAACCTGGTTCTCAAATCCCAGCGCGCCTAATCATTCTCTCAACTCCAAATTCATCACATTAGAATCATGAATCCCTTGAAGCCCATCCTTATTGGCCTCACCGGCGTTGGCCTCCTCTTCTTCGGCCTTTCCTTCGGCAACGAAGGTTTGGAACCCTACCGCTGGTTTTGTCTCCTCTTAGCAGTCGTCGCCCTTTCGTTCGCTCCGAACAGCCGGCTCATCAGAGCGGCCTTCGGAATCGCCACCCTCGCCACCATTGTTTTCTTTGCCACCCAATTCATTTCCAAGACCTCTGTCGGCACCAAGAACATCGATCTCACCGAGGACAATCGCTACACCCTCACCGATGGAACCCGCGCCATCCTCTCGGAACTCACCGAACCCGTCACCATCAACTACTATGTCACTCGTGACGTTGACGGAACTCCAGCTCACTTCAAGCGCCACATTCCCCGGGTCGATAATTTCCTCAGAGAGATCGAAAATCTCGCGGAGAACGATTTAATCACCCTGAATTTCGTCGATCCCGAGCCGAACACTGACGAAGAAGACGCAGCTCTTCTCGATCAGGTCCAGCAAATCGATGTCACTCAGGATGATAAAATGATCTTTGGAGCTTCCATCAGCTCTCTCGATAAAAAAACCGTCATCCCCGTCTTCGACCCTGATCAGGAAACCCAGCTTGAATTCCAGATCATCAGCGCCATTGCCGAGGTCACCACCCGCAATGCTCCAGTGGTCGGCCTCATGTCCGCCCACAACATGGCGATGGGTGGCCAATCCCAACGAGGCTGGCTTTTCCATCAAGTCCTAAAACGTAGCTACGACCTCATCGACCTCGGCATGATGCCAACAGCGTCTCTCGAAGATGCCTACGAAGACCGTAAATGGGGCGAAGCTCCCGACTACCTTGATCCGGAAAAAATCCCTCTCATGCTTGTCATCCACCCGGCCGGCATCACACCCGGGGCTGAATTTTCCCTCGATCAATACATCCTTCGTGGAGGCACCGTCATTGCCTGTGTCGACCCCATGTCGATGGTCGCTCAGCAATCCGGACGCTCGCAGATCCCGGGAATGCCTCCTCAAGGTGGCACCCCTCCGTCCTCCACCCTTCCTGCGATCTTCAAGAAGCATAATATCGAGTTCAGCGGATCCCAGGTCATGATCGACCGGGCCTATGCCACAAAACAAAATCCGGGCGTCCTTCTCCTCAACAAAGAGGCCATGCCGATTGAGGACGACATCTCTCTCTCCTCCATCCAGAACCTCGCCCTCCTCTTCTCAGGAGGCTTCTCAGGAGCCAATGGAAAGCCCATTGGAACTGGAGTCGAAAGCTCCCGCCTCGTCGAATCATCCTATCAATACACCTTCGTTGACGGACAAACTATGACCTCCCGTGAGGGCGCCGAGCAACTCCGCTTCGCTCTTGGAAGTCGCCGCGAGGACGATGAAAAACAAGCCTTCGTCACCCTCCTCAGTGGCACCTTCGAAACCGCCTTCCCGGATGGTGATCCCGCCACAAAAGAAGAGGAAGATACAAAAGAAGGAGAGAAGAACGAGGAGGTGAAACCAAAGTCCTCCGGTCTCGCAACCGGAACTGCTCGCGGAAACCTCTACCTTATTGCCGATTCCGACTTCCTCTATGACGGTATGGCCTACCAATTCCAACGATTCGGAAACAGCGGCTTCATGCAGACCGTCAGCGGAAATGGACCGTTCGTCTTGAATATCATCGACCAAGCCGTCGGTTCAAAATATCTCATCGGCGCCCGCGCCCGCACTCCGGTCTATCGTAACTTCACTGTTCTCAAGGACAAGGAAGCCGAGCTTGAAAAAGTCGCAGGAGAGCGCATCAAGGAATTTGAAGCCAAGGCCGCTGAGGCCGCACAGGAGATGCAAAAGATCCGCTCTCAGCTGACCCAAAATAACTCGGCTCAACTGACTCCTGAATATCAGGCCCAGATTACAGAATATCGGAAAGCCGAGGTCGATGCCCGCAAGGCCATCCGTAAAGAACAAAAATCTTATCAGTCCGAAATCGATGCCCTGAAAGCGGGCGTCTTCTGGAAATCTATTCTCATCGTTCCCCTCATCGTCATCATCATCGGCCTTGCCGTCTTCTTCTGGCGTAGAGCTCAGACCAACGCCCGCTAGAAAATCTCATCTCTCTAAATTCTCGAACCAGTCATTGAAACCATGTCACGACTACACCTCTTGATTCTCTGGATCCTAGCCATCGGCGCCGGAGTCTTGTTCCTCAACAACAAAAAGACCCTCGAAGATGCCTCTTCGGAAACCAAACTGGAAACCGGATCTTCCCTCTTCAAAGGAAGCTTGGTTGATACCATCGACGGTCTCAAAATCGAAACCAGCGAAGATTCAGTCAGCCTCAAGAAAGCCGACGGCAAGTGGGTGGTTGGAGAACAGCAGAACTTTCCCGCCAATCTGAATTCCGTCACCCGAGTCATCGAAGCTCTCCGCGACACCAAGGTGGCCCAAGGAGTTATTGCCTCCGACGAATACTACGATCGCTTCAACCTCGACCCTGAGGCGGAGGACACTACGGAACGCCCCGAAGTCATCACCTTGATGATCGAAGGCAAGGAAAGCGGAAAACTCTACCTCGGAAAATCCCGGGAATCAACCGGAGGAGGAGGCAGCACCGCCGGCCGCTTCATCCGCCTCGCAGATGACAACAGCGGCGTCTACATCGTCCAGCAAGATTTTGGTTTTCTCGGAGCCAACCCTGAAAACTGGATCAACAAAGTCCTCTCGCCCCTTGAAGAAGGAAGCATCAAAATGGAAGTGAGTGCCCCCAACGATACAAACTTCAAGCCTTGGACAATCTCCCGCAAGTCCGTTCTGGACGACTTCCTCATCGAAGGACTGAGCGAAAAGGAAGAGACCAAGACCAACGAAACCGCCACCCTTAAAAACGGCTTCGCCCGCGCCACTTTCATTTCTCTCCTCACTGAGGAAGATGCTAAGAATCGCTCCGATGAGAAAGGAATCCGTGAGCTCAAAGCCACTGACTCTGCCGGATCCACGTTTCTGATCACCATCATCCCGGAAAAGAAGGATGAGAAGAAAGAGGACGATAAGGACAAAAAAGATGAAGCCGCTGTGCCCCCGGCCATTAACTTCATCCTCACCGTTAAAGTCCTCGACGGCCCCACCAAACCCGAAACACCGACCGCAGATGCCAGTGTTCAGGACAAGGCCGTCTATCAGCAGCGCGTCGAAAATCTTGCCGAACTTTCCGCCAGCGTAAACCGCATGCGCGAGACCTATGAAGGCCGCTACTTCCTTGTCAACACAGCCGCTATTGGCTCTCTCACCAAAAATCGTGGAGAATTCATTAAGCCGAAGGTAGAAAAAAGAAAGCCAGTTTCTGTAACGACTGATCCCATCCCGGTCCCCACCCCGAGTTCCTCCGGTGCCCCGAATCTCATCATTCCCGGAACTCCTCCCCCAGGCATCGCCCGGCCAGTGGAAAAACCAAAAATCGAGGCCGTCACTCCGCCAATTCAAGTTCCTCCCGCCAAAGTACCAAAAACTCAACAAGACCCTCCCCCACTTCCCGGTTCTCAACCTACTCCTGAGCCTCCCAAGAAGCCGGAAGAAGCTAAGAAGCCTGCCGAGAAGGAGAAAACCGAAGAGGTCGAATAGAACTCACATTTCAGAGAACTTCAAACGCCGATCACCTTGTGTGATCGGCGTTTATTTTTATTCTAATATATTTGCCAACGTGTGAGCGACCGCAATCCTACTTATCAATCACAAGCGGTGAACCACCCGCCATACTCTGGACGTAGCATCTGGAGGCCTAATTGTTCATGAAGGTCCCTGAAAATGAGGAATTTGTCAGAAACAGACGTTCTTCAGCCTAAGGAAGCGGCAAACAATCATCCAGATCTCTTCTCGCAGAGACTCCCTGACTAGCTCAGCCCCCCACGTCGCCGGATCACCCACTCTACGGTCAAGAGAATCGCAAGAAGCAAAAACACCGGCCAAATATCCCAAAGGGAGGTTTCCCGCAACTCCGTGCGAGTTTCATCACCACGGAGAAAAAGTTCAGCTAAAGTCCCCTCTCCGTCAAAAACACGACCACCCGACATTCTGGCAATCGAATCGAGGAGCGGCTGATTCAAGGTCGTTTCAGAAAGTTCCACGGCACTGCGGGCTCCCACCACCCTGAAACTTGTGATGACTTCATCGCGAACTTTTACCTCATACGTTCCGGGCCTTCGAAACGGGCCGGCCAGGTTTTCATAAAGTCCATTGGAGTTTTCACGGAACTTCAGCGGGACCTGCGTCACCTCACCGGACTCGTGAGTGACTTCGGCAACCGGATCCTGATCCACGATCGGGTTAAGATTGTTGTCCCGCAGACGGGTCATGATGCGGACACGATCATCGCCGGTGTAGGTCAATTGATCAGTGCCAAGGCGGATTGTCTCAGTGCCTGCTCGGAGATTTGGCCCCGCTCCCCAACGGACAAGTTGCCCCCAAAAACGATGATGATAAATATCACCCACACCTTCACGAAGACGCCAGGTTCGGTCCGCCAAAAGCATGGCCACCTTTCCAGATCCAGTCTGGCGAGTCACTAAGAGCGCCTTTTTAGCTTCACGTTCCCGACGCTTGGCCACCTCCGAAAGAGCAGACTCAAGGCTTTCAGCCGAGGTCACCTTCGTCTTCTTCTTATTGGCATCCTCGGCATAAAGGAGCACCTCAGCACCAGGCTGCAGTCCCTTCACCGGATGACGCCAACGAATGACCGGGAATTCCTTCCATAGCTTTTCATTGTACATCTGCCCCTCCACCTGAGCTGTGATGGGATGATTGCGGCCTGTATTCGTCAGCGCAAAACGGAAGGTCTCATCACTTCCATAAAAAGTTCTCCGGGAAGATTCGTAATTCACTGGAATCAATTCCTTGGCGACATCCGAGTCAAAGGCGTGCGGCATCGATTCAGGACCGGCCACCAACACAAGCAAGGCCGCACGCTCCTTCACACAGTTCGAGAGGATATTCCATTGTTCGTTACTGAGGGAATCTGGCCCGATGTCCCCAATGATAATGACATCAAATTTCCGCCATTCATCTTCGCTCTCCGGCAGGTGGGTCGCATTCGCGTCTCCAAAAGGACGACTCGCTGATGCCACAACCTTCGGAGGAGTGTGGCCCGAGATGCGATCGGGCTTGAGAAGAACCGACTGCAGGTGAATGGACTGATCCCTGCCGTAGAAGAGGTTCCGCAGATAACGAAACTCCCATCGTGGATGCTGATCAATCAAAAGCACGTTCGTTCGGGCATCACTGACCACCGTTTGGAAGTTCCATTGATTGTTGTTCTCGAAAGTCTCATCTTCCAGCCCACTCAAGACGACCCGATACTCCCCCACGCCACCTTCTTCAGGAGCATGACGAAATTTCACCTCTTCGCGGTAGTTGTCCTGCGGAATTGATATCTCCCGCGAGTCCAGTTCCTTGTCTCCGGCAAAAAGTTGGAGCTTAGCTTTCTTTCCCCGATACCCGTCAAACTTCAGGAGCGCGCCAACCCGAATACGATCCCCCAAATAAACCGAATCCGGCGAGCGCACCGAAATGATAGCTGCATCCTTGGGAGGAACATCGCTCCCCGAAGGAATGACCGCAATTGGTGCATCCAAAATTCCAAAACGCCGCGCGACATCCTCCACACTCCCCGGCCTGTTGTGACGTCCATCACTCAACAAAACGACACCCGCCAATTGATCGGGCGGAACCTGATCCAAAACAGTCTCAAGTCCTCCGGATAAATCAGTGGCCTGATCCCAGCCTTCCACTTCGGTCTTGTCATCCATGAGAGCACGACGCGCAGCCCTGATCTCCCGAATCCCGACTTTGCCGTCCAGCTCCTCAAGCACTCCGCTGGCTTCCAATTGCTCACGAGCCAACTCCAACCGAGTCTTGGTTTGGCCATCATCAACCAAGTCCATTGAGGCCGAGTCATCAATCATGATAATGACTTCACGCTCGATTTCGCGTTCGACAAAACGGCTCCACACCGGCTGCAAAAGAATCCACAGCAAAAGACCCAACGTGGCCAGTCGCAGCCCCAGTAGCCACCCTCCGCGACGGGGACTAACTGCCGTTCGCTCGTAGCGGTAGCTCCAAAACACCAGCTCGGCACCAAGAGATCCAATCAAGGGAATCACCCAGGCCGGCCAAAATGGATTCACCTCCAGCCAACGGGAGAGAAGAATGATGACACCCCAAAGCACAAAGAAAATTGCTGTTCCGCGAAGAATCACTTTCATAATGTTCCTCCTTTCGTCCCTTTGGTTTTGGCCACTGATTTTAAAAACGCCTCGGGAATTTCGTCCCGCTTCTCAAAGTCCACCTTCACCTCCTCACCTGCTTTTCGCGACTTGGAAACCCAGCGGGCTAAAATCCCCTCCAAGAAAAACAAAGCCAAAGCCGCGATTGCGAGAACTTTCCAAATCTCCCGGCCAAATCCCTCGCCCCGCAAAGCCGCCAAGACATCCTTGATCGAGCCAAGCTCAATCAGATCGATCTCACGACGAATCAGACTACGGTCATCGTCATTCCATGCTTCGAGTCGACTCTCACCACCTTCACGGAGAACCACCAGTGGAACCTCCTTCTGATCAGAAAGTTCCTCTCGCACGCTCTCGGGAATCTTGACGAGATATTCGCCGGGAATCGCAGAGCCATCCACTTGTAGAGATTTGCCACGCCGACCGAGAAGAGCCGTGACGTCCCGGTCACGCCCCATGGGATCGCGGGCTGAAGACTCCCCCAGAATCACACTTCCTTCTTCCTGGCTAACTGCCATGAATGCCGAAGAAGGAACGATCTCCTTCACTCCATCAGGCCGGACCCAGCTCAAGGTCACATAAGCATCGCCCCAATCTTCCGTGTAGGTCGCCGAGATCGAAACAGGCTTCCCGGCCACCAACGGGATCTTGTCACTGCGACCTTCCGTTCCCTTGCTCTCGTAGATCGTGTCGGCATTAAGAACAATCGTCATTTTTTCATCCGCAACCACCGCAAAGACATAGTCGCCGGACATCGGAGGTAATAAGGAACCAGTCCAGGTCACTTGAAACTTATCCTGGCCCAGTTCTTTAGAGGGCGCTCCTCCTTGCCAATTGAAATCAATGACCGGGTCAATACGATCAAAGCCATCACGACGTCCTTCCAAAGGACGATACTCGGCGCTTAAACCACCACCACCGGGCAAGCCAAGAGTCGGACTCCAACTGGCACGAACGTTTAGATCGACCGACTGTCCCCCAGCCAACCAGTTTGTCAGCTCATGAACAAAGGGAACGAAACTAGGACGTGCCGGGAGGTTTCCCATTCGGGCATCCAAGGCGGTAGTTGTGACGATAATGCGACCGTTGCCGTAGTCCCGGGTTGCTAAAAATATTTCACCATCACTGTATCGCGCCGCCGCAATCGCGCCCTCAACGAGATCCGATGAGGAACGATACCCATCGATCACAGCATCCCCCAAATCCTGTCCTGCTTCATCTTTGAACAGGCGAAGCACCGGATGATCAAAACTCCCGGGAGCAGCCTGCACTCCGTTCTTGGGTAAAGTCATTTCCCCGATCTTCAGGGGCATCACCTGTCCGTCGCCCCCCAGCCATCCCTGATAAAACTCGGGTTCTACCTTGGGGCCCGCAATCACCCACAGGCCGCCTCCCTTAATCACAAAATCGGAAATCTTGGAAGCTACCGAAGCAGGTAGTCTCGCCACATCAGCCAGAATAATGACCGCGTCATCTTCCAACTTCTCCCGGGTCAGAGCCGCCGCATCAATGACTCTCGGGTCAACAAAGGTCTCTTCCTCTCCGCTCACCGGAGCCAGGGCAAGACCAAGGTATCCGCCTCCCCGTTGGAAGAAGGATGCCCCGCTATTCCCTTCGACAATCAAAACCGGTAGCGTCTTCTTGACCCAAATCGCCCGTTCAGCAGCATCGTCACCTGCCAAGTCATCATTCCCTTCAAGATCCACTTTGATCACCTGTGGCCCGACTTCCGGAAACTGATACCGGTAGTCAAGAATGGTATTCTCACCCGGAGTCATTTGACCAAGCCCCTTCGGTTCAAGCTCTTCTCCTCCGGCCGTGACACGCATAATGCCCGGTGTCACCACTTCGGTTCCCGTATTTTCCACGCGCACCCGAATTGCCACTTCACGATCTGTTCCCACCACATCGCGGGACATCTCAATCCCGATCACGGAAACATTTCGAAGTTTTTCAGGTGGAGCAAAAGTCCGGAGCAAAAGCCGCGGTTTTGAGCCATCCGGCAACCCATTCCAAGCATCACCGAGATTCCCCCACGAAGTTGCGCTATCAAGCTGCCAGCCGATTCGTTGCAGATCGGTAAACACCACCAGGTCCTTGGTACTTCCACGGCCTTCGGCAAGAGACAAAGTCGCGACGCCGAGAGCGTCGTGTGCTCTAAAAGGGCCACCGACAGGCTCCAATTGATCAAGCACTTCGAGAACATCCGCCCGATGAGTCAGAGGCGTTCCGGTTTTTAACTCAGGAGCAGGACCGCCCAGCACCACCGAAAAAGCCGTCCCCTTGGGCGCTTCTTTCACAAAGTCACGGGCTTCTTCGATCGCCCGCTCAAAGGCAGTCTTCCCGCTATCCCGTAAAAGCATCGAAGTCGACCCATCAATCACGAGCGCCACGTCTCGGCGCTCGCTGGTCTGAAATCGCTTTAAGTTCAGGTTTTTCTCCTGCCAGATGAGAAAGCCCGCACCCACAATCATCACGAGGGCAAGCATCCGCATGAGCCACTTCCATTTCACGGCAGATAAAACGAAAGACCCTCCAAAAGCAGCCATTCCAATCAAACCCATCGGTAAAACAAAGAGCCAGGGGATTTTCGAATCGGGCGGAACAAAGGGCCTTGCCACCGCAAGAGTAATCAGTGCAATGAGGAGACAACGGGCAATCATAAGCAGGAAATCCTCCCACTCCATTCGTTTGCGGCGCGCCGCCACGGTATCAAAAAGAAATCGCATTGCCCCCCAATCGTAGGGCTTGGCAGCCTGACGACGAATCAGGTGTAAGATGACCGGAATCAAGACACCAGCCAGCCCCGCTAGAAGCCATGGATTTCGAAAAAGCATCTTACTTCTTCCTCCTTCCCAAATATCGCACGAGAGCTTCTGAAACCGGCGTCTTGGTCGTCACGGGAACATAGTCGGCACGGAGGTTTCCACAGACACTTTCAATCGACGCGATGAATTCCTTCAGTTTCTCAAGATAGGCCGCCCGCACAGCCTGTGGATCAATCTTGAGCATCTCCTCAACCCCTTCCAAATCTCGAAACCTCTGAAAGTTACGAAATGGAAAGCTCAGTTCCTCTTCCGCCAGCAAGTGAAAGACCACCAACTCATGCTGACGGTAATCAAAGTGGTGCAAGGCCTCAACGATCTCAGCGGGGTCATCGAAAAGATCACTAATCAAAACAACGAGACCTCGCTTCGGAATCCGTTCCGCCACTTCATGAAGAACCTTTCCGACACCGGTTTCTTTGCCCGGTTCGGTATCATGAAGCTCCTGGCAAATACGCCGCACCTGACTCGGTCGATTCTCGGCACGCATCGATGTCCGGAGGGTGTCATCAAAGGTCACCAGCCCCGACGCATCACCTTGTTTAATAAAAAGATAGGAAAGTGCTGCCGCTAAATATTGGCCGTATTCGAATTTTGAGAGATCCGACTCCTCGCCCTTGAAGTTCATCGAGCCGGAAACATCGAGCACGATGGTGGCCCGTAGATTGGTCTCCTCGATGTATTGCTTGATCACATTACGATCACTCTTGGCCATCACCCGCCAGTCGAGGTTCCGCAAGTCATCACCGAGGGTGTATTCACGGTGCTCGGCAAATTCCACCGAAACCCCTTTATCAGGACTCGTATGACGGCCTGTCAAAGTTCCCTGTTTCCGCAAGCGTGAGAGCCATTCCAATCGACGCAGTGAGCCGACGACCTCGGGCGCAAGCAATCGCATGCACTCGGGCATCTTCAAATGATCAGCAGCTTCAGCCATTCGTGTCGCTACAGTGACTAAATCTTAATGTCGGCATCCTTCCCGCCGAGTTCCTCGACAAGCCGTTTGATGATGTCATCGCTCTTCACTCCCGCCGCCTCGGCATTGAAAGTGGTGAGCACGCGGTGGCGAAGCACCGGCAGGGCCACTGACGCAACGTCGCCCGTGGTGGCGTGAACCCGACCACGCAGCACTGCATGAGCCTTGGCTGCCGAAATCAACGAGATCCCGGCCCGTGGACCGGCCCCCCAACCAACCATTTCCTTCACAAATTCAGGAGCTTCATCAGAAGCCGGACGGGTCGCTCGCGCTAACTTGGCCGCAAAATCAATGACGTGATCTCCTACCGGAACTCGTTTCACGATATTCTGCAGGTAAACGATCTCCGGCCCCGTCATGATCGGTCTGACCTTTGCTGAATTTGGGCTTGTGACCCGACGAATGATTTCCCGCTCTTCCTCTTCGCTCGGGTAATCAACAATAATATTAAAAAGGAATCGGTCCAGCTGTGCTTCCGGCAGCGGATACGTTCCTTCTTGTTCAATTGGGTTCTGCGTCGCTAACACAAAGAAAGGATCTGGCAAATAAAGCGTTCGGTCTCCAACTGTGACATGGCCTTCCTGCATCGCCTCGAGCAAGGCGGCCTGCGTTTTCGGAGGCGTCCGATTAATTTCATCCGCTAAAACCATACTGGCGAAAAGCGGTCCGTTCACAAATCGAAAGCCGCGATGCCCGGTCTCAGGATCCACCTCCAAAACATCCGTTCCCGTAATATCCGCCGGCATAAGGTCAGGAGTAAACTGAATCCGCTTATACTGAAGGTCCAAGGCCTGGGAAACCGTCGACACCAGCAAGGTCTTCGCCAGCCCCGGAACTCCCACCAAAAGCGCGTGCCCCCGACAAAACATTGCCATCAAAACCTGCTCCACCACCTCATGCTGACCCACAATCACTTGGCCCAATTCCTCCTTCATTCGCCCATAGCTCGCATGGAGCTTCTCTACAGCAGCTTTGTCGTCACTCATGTTAGAACTTCCCTACGGATCCCCTCCAGTTTCTCTTGCTCATTTTTAAAAAGAAAATTGGGAATCTCCTTCATTCCCTCAGCACCTTCGCCGCATTTTTTGCGAAGTAGGTCAAAATAATATCTGCTCCCGCTCTCTTAATCGAGATCAGACTCTCCATCATCACCGCTTTTTCGTTCACCCAGCCGTCTACCGAGGCACTCTTAATCATCAGATACTCCCCGCTCACCTGATACGCAGCCACCGGCAGCGTGGTGTGTTCCCGAACGTCGCTGATAATGTCCAAATAAGCCCCAGCCGGCTTCACCATTACCATATCTGCACCCTCTTCCTCATCGAGCATGAGTTCGCGAAGCGCCTCCCGACGATTCGCCGGGTCCATCTGGTAAGTTTTCTTATCTCCCGCCTTCGGAGCCGATCCCAAGGCCCCACGAAACGGGCCATAGTATGCCGAAGCATATTTCGCGGTGTAGCTGCAGATCGAAACATTTTCGTACCCCGCCGCATCCAACGCCCCCCGCAAGGCCGCCACCCGACCATCCATCATATCACTCGGCGCCACAATTTCAGCCCCCGCTTCCGCCTGACACACCGCCTGCTTGCACAAAACTTCCACTGTCGCGTCATTCAAGATCTCCCCGTCCTCCACAATCCCGTCGTGGCCATCAATATTATAAGGATCCAGTGCCACATCCGTCATTACCACCAACTCAGGATACGCTTCCTTCAAGGCCCTTATCGCCCGCGGCACCAATCCCATGCCATTAAAGCACTCTTCCGCCTTCTTCGTCTTCAAGGATTCTTCAATCGCCGGGAAAAGCACCACCGCCGGAATCCCCAGCGCCAAAGCCTCACCCGCCTCCTTCACCAAACCATCCAGTGACCACCGCATGCACCCCGGCATCGACTCAATCGCCTCGTCCACCTCCAAATCGTGTAAAAACAGCGGCAGCACAAAGTCCCCCGCGCTCAGCAAGGTTTCACGGGTCAAAGCCCGCACGCCGGGGCCCTTTCGATTACGTCGAGGTCGATTCGGTAAGTTCACGTGCAAACTCTAATTTCGAAATTCCAAAATCCGAATCCTAAATTAAGGTCCCTCCGTGGCCCACTCTCCTTTCACCGAACTCCTCCAAGGCGATCTCAAAACCCTGGAAACAAACCTCCGTAACGTCCTCGGCCCACATCTCTTGGAAAAAGACCACCTTTCGCTCCTCAATCTCGCCTGTGGCCGTGGTGACGAAACTGGGGTCCTCGCCAAACTTCTCTCCGAAAAATCCTCATCCGCTCACCTCCAGGGCCTCGACATCCGCGCCGCCGAAATTGGCCAAGCCAACTCACGCTGGAAAAAGGAACTTGCTGAAAAGAAAGCGAGCGTCGACTTCATCACCCACCGTGGCGACCGCCTCCTCGACCTCGCCGAAATCGGCACGCCCGATATCGCTTTTCTCCGTCACCAAAACTACTGGAACGACAAACCCGTCTGGACCCGGATTTTCGACCAAGCCCTCGAGCGACTCCACGAAGACGGCCTCCTCGTCATCACCTCCTATTTCGACAAAGAGCACGAACTCGCCACCGCCGCCCTCGAAAACCTCGGTGCCATCCAAGTCGGATCCATCATCAACCCCAACTCCCGCGCCCTCTCCGACGCCCCCGGAAAATCCGTCGACAAACACCTCGCCGTCTTCAAGAAAAAGTAAAGGAGCCGCGGCGCCCCGCCGCATCTACCCCGCATCCAAGTTCATCGCTCAAATCGCACCCTTCACCAGCAACAGCCTCTCTTCACTTGGATAAAGATTCGGCTCAAAATGATTCATCACGAATGCGAACGACTCCCCTGTTTCGGCGTTTGCCATTCCGTAGCTTCCTCCTGCTCCCGGATGGCCAAAGCAATTCTTCTCCGGCCCCAGCCCCAACATCATCCCAAACCCAAACAAGTTCTCCACCCGCTGAATCACATCCATCCCCTCCACCCTTTTCCTCACCAACTCCTCCAAAAAATCCTGCCTTAACACCCAGTCGTAATACTTCGCCAGCCCGCGCGCTGATCCCACTCCCCCCATCGCAGGAAACCCCGCCTCCCAGGCCCTTGGCTGATTCATCTCACTCACCCCAGCCAGATCAGACGGCGAAGAAAACGCCAACCTCGTCAGCGACTTTTTATCCAGCAGCGCCTCATAAAACGGCTTCGGTTCACCCGCTTTCCCAAACCTCGCCGGAATCAATTCCGCCACCCGATGATGCTCTATCTCGGGCAGCCCAATCCAAAAATCAATCTCCTCCGGCTCCCCAATCTCCTCACGCCAAAACGTCCCCAACGGTCGCCCGTCAACCCGGCGTATCACCTCATCCGCCAAAAAGCCAATTGTGCGGGGATGGTAGCCATGCGTCCCCACTTCCCAAAGCGGCTCCTGCTTTTCCAACGAAGCCACCACCGCCTCGCGATCCCAGATCGAGCACTTCTCATTCAGCCCCGCCAGCCCTCCCTGATGCGAAAACATTTCCTCAAAAGTCAAACTTCCCACCTGCAACTCCGGCCACACCCACTCCACCAACGATTCCCCGTCCATCCCCGCGCGACGCAACGCCATCAGCACACACCCCGCCATCGGTCCCTTCGTCGCCGACCACACCGGCACCAATGTCTCCGCCGACCATAGCGCCGTCCTCTCCCGGTCCCGCCAACCCTCATGACGCTCCACCACCACTTCCCCATCCCTCATCGCGACAAACGACCAACCAATCTCGTCCTTCATAAATCAAGCTCTCCTTGCGGGTTCACCTCGCTCACCCCAACCACTTCTCCCAGATGAGTCGAGACGAACCGGCACTCGACCAACTCCGGTCCAATCCCAAACACATCAGCAACCGCCGCCTGATAACTTATCATCTGCCCAGCATACCGAGCCACTAACTCCACGCCCGATTTCACTCCGTCGGTTTTAAAATCAATCACTTCCACCTTCGTTACCGCACCGCTCTCTCGAAAAATATGCATGCGATCAATCACGCCACTCATCCATTTCCCTTGATAGATTAGTTCGAAAGCCTGCTCCCGAAAAAGCTCCCCGCCACGATCCTCAAAGACCGCATGAATCTCCGGAATTTTCAAGGCGTCTTCAACAATCTTTCCGGCCCTCGAAAACGGTTGCGCAGGAATCTTCCCAACTTGCAGCCACTCAATCTTTTCAAACAAGGCATGCGCTGCGATGCCAATTCTACGACCACTTCCGCCACCTTTCGCCACCTCCTCCTTCTTCGCTGAAGGACTTGTTCGACTCCGCTGCGCCCTCCCTTTCGGCAGCGCAGGCAAGGATTTCACCTCCGGCTTCTCTGCCTCATCAACATTCTTTGCCCACTCGGAATTTGACTCCGGGAAATCAATCCCCGTCGCCTGCCTCACCAAGTTTCCCGGTGTCGCGAAAACCTCCTTTTCCTTCCGCGTTTCCGGCTCTTCAGGCAGATAGACATAGAGCCCCCGCTTCGCCCGCGTCAGCGCCACGTAAAGCAAACACATCGTCTCATACTTCTGCGTCTCCCCCCACCGTTCAAAAGCAGCATTGGTCTCAGGATGCTTCTGATAAGCCCATTTTCCCGGCACTTGCAAAAGCCAACCGACCCCTCGTGCCACCTTGAATTTCGTCGCATCCGGCACTCGCGTTCGGTCCGACATTTCAGGCAACATCACAACGTCAAACCCCAGCCCTTTCGACTTGTGAATCGTCATCACTTGAATCGCAGCGACACCTGGAGCTGAGTTTACCTTGAGATCTCGGATCCAATCCGCCGCCGCTCTCGGACACGCCTCACCCGTTCCATCGAACTCCGCCAAGGATCCAATCAAATCCTCTGCCCGACGTCTCCCATACAACTCCAACTTTCCCCACTCCGGTGCGATCAAAGCACTGACAAAGCGGGTATATCCCGTCGCTTGAATCTCTTGTAAAACCCGATCCCAACGCGTCCCCCAGTGCTCGCCATATTTTTCCAGTACCGCCATCACAGGAGACATCGCCAGCACCTCTCGACTGTATTCATCAGCCGGATTCGCAAGCCACTTAATGAGGTGAGTAATCACCACACCCACCGCATGATCCGTCCCCGGATCCCGCTGCCCGGCCTCGATGACATCGAAGCCCTCCGCCCTCAGTAAATTCGCATACTTCTTCACCAAGTCCCCCGTCCGAACCAAGACTCCGCAACTCAACATCTTCTCCCCGATCCCAAGACGCCGCAGCTCTGCCACCAGGACCTCGCCCTCTTCATCTTTCGACACCACCGTCACTTTGGCCTCCCCCGAAACATCCGGATCCGCCGACTCATGATTCTTCCACCGCCACTGATCGCGAACCGATTTCCCGAACATCGTTTCAATCAACGACAGATTCCCACACACCGCATTCACCAACGCCAGCACCGCCGGACACGACCGATAAGAAACGTCCATCGGTTCCACCTCCAACCCATGCTCATAGCGGTCCAAGACATCATCAAAAAGACTCACATCGCCTCCGCGCCACGCATAAATCCCCTGCTTCCGATCCCCCACCACAAAAAAGCTCCCTTCCGGATCTCCCACCGCCTCATCGATCAGCGGTTCAAGCCCGCGCCACTCCGCTCGGCTCGTATCCTGAAATTCATCGAGCAACCAATGATCATATCGCCCATCAAGTCGGTAATCGATCAACTCCCGCCGCAACCTTGCCTCCTCATCCTGACTCCACTCGCCGAGCAACATCTTCACATCGTCAAAGCTCAATAATCCCCGCTTCCGCAGCTGCTCCGCATGCTCATGATCGATCTGCTCCATCAACTCACCCACCGCCTGAGTCTTCGCCACCGCGCTCGCCATTTCACACCCAATCGCGAGACGAAAAAGAGCCTGCCAATTCACCCACTGCTCGTAGGGAATCGTCAGCATTTTTCGTCCCTCCTTGATTTCAACCGGACCCGGCTCATTCAAAACCTCCAGGAGTCGTTTCCCAAACGCGTTCGTTTTCAGCGAAGTCCCCACGGTGTGCTTTCCAAAGTTTTCAAGCTGCACCGCCCAAGCCTTCGGTTGACTCTCATCCCGCAACGACGAAATCAGCCCCCCCTTCTGCTCCGACCAATCCTCCACCTGCGGCAACTCCGCAAAGACCTCGGCGTTACCAAAGGCCGCCTTCCTTGCACCCGATTTCCAGATCCGATGCCATGTCTCGATAAAGTCCTCCAACGACCGCTGCACGCCCTGCTGTCCACGCCCCAATGTCGCCTTCCGGAAGGCATGATAGAAGTCCTCGCGCTCGCCAAATCCATCTCGTAACACGCCTTGCAGAATTTCCCCTTCCGCTATTTTTAACCGCGCGCCCTCCAGAAGATCAAACGTCCCCCCACTCAAGCCCAACTCGTACTGGAAACCCCGTACTATCCGAGAAAAGAACCCGTCCAAGGTCGTCAGTTGTAGTCGGGGCAAAGCCTTGATCACCTTTCCCAACACCTCCGCGATATCGACCTGAGCCCGAATATCCCGACAAATCTCCGCCGCTTTCTCCGCATCCAAACTCCCCTCCGCCAACTTCGTCAGAACAGAATCCGCAAACTCTCCCGCCGCTTTCCGCGTAAAAGTCAAAGCCACTATTCGCTCCGGCTCCACGCCCTCCTTGCCAATCTTCCCAATAACCCGGTTCCCCAGCTGATAGGTCTTTCCCGATCCCGCCGACGCGAGGATCAAGAGGTTCTTTGCCAAAATATCTTTCATACTGTGCCTCCCTTCCAATCAAATGCGCCCTTCAAATCGCGACCATACGCGAGATCTTCAAAATCATCATACCTCACCTTCTCAGCCGGGGGCCAAAAGACCTTCGCCTGCACTTGTCCCACAATCCACTCAGCACACTTGCGAGCCGAAATTTTCTCTTCTTCGCCAAACCCCACCCACCGCGTGATTTTCACATTCCCCCGATCCTGACCAAGTGCAAAGTATCCCACTTCATCGACTTCGCCTTCCATTTCGCCCAGAGCATCCGCATAAAAGGGCACCTGCAAATCCGTCCAAACCTTCCCACCTGGCGCCACCACTTCTTCCCCACGCAGATGCTCCGGTGGATCATCGCGATACAACTTCTGATGTTCCTTCACGACATCTTTCGCCTCCTTGCTGCTCTTGTAATCCAGCACCCGAATCCTTCCGTCCTCATGACGCTCAATCCGATCAATCTGCCCCGTCACCGTCGCTCCCGCGATCTCCAGTTCAAAATATTTTTCCACTTCAAAAATTTGCCATCCATTCGCACGGGTCTCAGCCTGTTCTTCGGCAAACCAACCCAAACGCAAGCGCATCGACTCGACCTGTAAGGAAACTGCCAGCGGTAGCTCTTCGCCAAAATGCCGCGCCACCAGTTTATCGAGCGCTTTCAAAAGCCACCCCTCAATCCCCTTCGCATCCGCCGAGTCCCGCGCCACCTCATTGCGGCCCCACTGCTCAAGCACCTCGTGCAGAACATTTCCAAAATCGCGATGATTCCACTCCACCCGCTCCGGCTCCGGCTCGTTCATTCCAACCACCCGTTGCAGGTAGTATCGAAAAGGACACGCGAGGTATTTCGAAAAAGCCGTCACCGACATCCTCAGCCTCGGTTCTGCCACCCGTGGTTTCCATCTCCAGTGATCCTCCAGCGTCCAGGCCACGCCAGAGTCCGCCGGTTCCACGTTCGCAAAAAGCTCCTTCACCTGCTCCGCCAAATCTTTCCCTTTCGCTGTCAGCAAAAGCCGCGAGGGCATGAGAACATCTCCGCCGAGCGACGACTTCCCCACAATCAAATCCACCCGCCCATTCTCACGTCGCATCTCCAAAAGCGCATTCAATAAATAAGCATCCCGCGCCGCCCGGCTCTCCTCACAAGGAAGACCCAACGCCTGTCTTGCACTCTCCGGCAGCCAGGAATCACTGCTCGAGCGCGAGGGAACCCTCCCCTCATTCATCCCACAAACAATCAAGTGCGGAGCCGGCTCATGAAGCAGTTCCAGCCAACCCTGCACATCCAGAACCCGACCCTCCGGAGCCTCCTCCGGCACCGGTCCTAAATCCCGCAAAAGCAAATCAATCCAAAACCCCGGCGACCGTTTCACCGCCTTTGCCGCCTCCGCCGTCGATTCCAGCCAACCTTCCAATTCCGCCTCATCATCGCGATCAACCTTGTTCAACAGTGTCCGCATTCCCGCATGAAATCCCTGCCCCAAAAAACGCTTCCGTAATACCGCAAAGTCCTCCATCACCTTTTCAGCGACCAAAGCCGCATCACGTTGATACCCCAGACGGTTCTTCTTACTCTCACTTGTCGTCCGCTCCAATCCCTCTTCGATTAAAATCCGCGCTCGCGTGACATCCTCTAGCGACCGGACCAGATGCGAATCAAGCAGCGCTGAGAGAGCCTCGACTTGCTGCGCCCGAATCCCCGCAACCAAAAACCGCCCCTGATCAAAGGCCAGCAAATCAATCACCTCCTTCACCCCCGGCGTCTGCAAATACCGCCGCCAACAACTCAACCAACCCGCCACCGACGAAGGCAGCGAAGCCCCTGGATCATGAATGCCCCAACCGGCCCGACCAAAGGATCGCACTAATTCCGTCGCCACTTCCTCATCTCCCGTTCCAAGCCCCACCGACTCACTCCCCGAACCAGAAGCCGCCACATGCGCCATCGCCAAGTCTGCCTGCTGACGCGGATCGCCCGTCAAAGTCACGCTCCCATTTTCCGGCCAGCCAATCTCCGCCTCATTCCACTCCAATCCCGGGCGCCCCCACTCATCCACCCGCGCATCGGGCACCAGCACCGAGACTGGCACTCCCACTTTCTCAAGAAAACGCGTGACCACTGGCGGCAGATCCAACACCCCCGCAATCACCACCCTTGTCACCCCGCCCGGCAATTCCATCGCCTCACTTGCCAACTGCGACGACTTGCTCTCGTATCCCCACCGTTTCAAAGCCCCCTCCACCACCGTCTCCAACCTCGCCAGCTGTTCCCACCGTTCCTGTTCCAGCGACGCTATCAACCTGGCCGCTGAAGCCAAAAGGAGCCCGTTTTCCTGCAGCCCCTTCCGTAAATCCACAAAAGCCTTGGCCAAGCCCAGTGCCCACCCCGGCCCGTCACTCGCAGGCGAGGCCGGAAAAATCGCCCCGTAATCCTCCCAATCCTTCACCGCTTCGAGCGCTTCTGTCCAAGCCAAGATTTCAACCGCATCGGGCGCGAAATTCTCAACAGACATCAAAATTCCCGTCGTCACGACCTTGGGAGCCAGCAAGCCCCCCCGCTCCGCCAATCCCTGCCGCAACCGACGACTACTCTGCGCCGTCGGCACCACCACCATATACCCTGGAAGCTCCTCTTTCCGCTCCAACAGCCATTCAATCACGGCGGTTCCGTAGGTCATCGACGACGCCAAGGTCACAAGCTCAGAGGGCATGTTCAGACCATCCGCAATCCATCCCTTTCCTCCAATCTCAAACCGCGCATTTCGTTCGAAATCTCCTCGCCAACCCGATCTCTCTTTTGCGACGTCCTATCCAGCTATTAGGCCTATCGTCCAATGGTTCTACGCCGACGCCCAACAACAGCAGCAGGGGCCCGTCACTTTCGAGCAAATTCAGCAACTCGCCGCAAGTGGCCAGATTCAACCTGCTACCCTCATTTGGAATGAGGGAATGTCCAACTGGTCTGCGGCTAACCAAGTCAATGGAGTATACAATCAAGGATCCCCTCAGCCGGCAGCTGTCCAGGCTCCCGGCAATCCATACGCCGCTCCGGTTTCCGGAGGTCAAATGGGCGCTCCAGCCGCTGACGGAAACTATCCCATCCCTAAAGTCAAAAAGGTCTCCTATCCCCTATTTCTAATCACCTTCCTTGCGGGCATCATTCTGTCTTTTGTCGCCGTCGGCATTTTGTGGCCCACGCCGCCAAGACAGCCACGGAAATGGAAAACAACCGAGCCTCCCAACCTCCCATTGAAACTATTGAAGATATCGAAAAATTTAATGCCCAACAACAGGCTCAGGCAAATGAACAAGCGGAAAAAATGATGGCAGATTTTTCGCTTGCTGCCATCGCAGTGAGTGGAATTGGTCTACTCCTGATGTTTGTTGCCGGTATTCTTGGCCTCATCTTCATCTACCGTGCCTGGTGCTGTATCCAGCCCCGTGGGGCTCGAACCACTCTAGGCAAGGCCGCCGCTTCCCGCCAGACCTCCTAAGACCAAATCCTGTAATCCTTGTCTTTCGAGGCCTCCACGCGTATGCCGGAGACCTCTTCTTTCTCCCAAAATCATGCCTACCCAGATTGGACTCATTTCCCTTGGCTGTGCCAAGAACCTCATCGACTCCGAGATCATGCTCGGACACCTGCAAGATGAAGGCATGACTCTCGTGCCTGATCCCGAGCTTGCCGATGCTCTCATCATCAATACCTGCTCTTTTATCGATGTCGCCAAAGACGAATCCGTCGGCACCATCATCGACGCCGTCAACGCCCGACAGGAAGATCCCGCGCGCGAAAAACAAAAAATCATTGTGGCAGGCTGCCTCTCCCAACGTTTTCAAAAAGACCTTCCCGGCCTCCTCCCCGAAGTCGATGCCTTCATCGGTCTCGACCAAATCACCGACGTCGCCTCCATTGTCCGCCAGACTTTACAGCGTGATCTTGAGAAAGACGGGTCCCTCGACACCGTCACCGCCAAGTCGCGATACATTCCCGACTACACCACCCCCCGCTTCCGCCTCACGCCGAACCACATGGCCTACATCAAAATCGCCGAAGGCTGCAACCATACCTGCGCCTTCTGCATCATCCCCAAGATCCGCGGCCAGCATCGTTCCCGCACCCAGGAATCCATCATCCGCGAAGCCAAGGGCCTCATCGCCCAAGGCGTGAAGGAAATCAACCTCATCTCGCAAGACACGACCTACTTTGGCATGGACAAATGGCAAGGCCTCGGCAACCGCCCCAAGCCCACCTCCGGCGTCGATTCTACTCGCGGAGAATCCCTCACCTCCCTCCTTCGCGCTCTCAACGGGCTCGAAGGTGATTTCTGGATCCGCCTCCTTTACACCCACCCGGCCCACTGGTCCGACGAACTCATTCAAACAATCGCGGAGTGCCCAAAAATCGCGCGCTATGTTGATATTCCCTTGCAACACATCTCCGACCACATGTTGGATAAGATGAACCGTAAGACCGATGGGAAATACATCCGTGATCTCCTCCAGCGCATGCGCGACGGCATCCCCGATCTCGCCATCCGCACCACTTTCATCACCGGCTTCCCTGGCGAAACGGACGCCGATTATGAGGAACTCCTTGAATTCATTAAGACCTTCAAGTTCGAGCGCTGCGGTATCTTTCAGTATTCCAAGGAAGAGGGAACCCGTGCTCACAAAATGGACGACCACGTCCACCACGCCACCAAGAAAAAGCGCCATCGTGAACTCAGTTCCGCGATCGACGAAATTGCCCAGGACGTCAACGAACGACAGCTCGGCAATCCAAAACGCGTCCTCGTCGAGGAAGAAGGGATTGCCCGCTCGATGTGGGATGCGCCTGACATCGACGGCCGCATCTTCGTCCCCATCGACTCCGAAGTTGGCGAGTTCCTCGACGTCGAAGTCAAGGACCACCGCGGCTACGATTTGGTCGCAAGCTAGGAGACTTGGAGTGCGGGAGCTTGCTCCCGCCTTTCCAATAGATCGGCCAGTGCTTTACTCTGTAAAAGTGCGAGTAAGCTACTCCAAAGTCATCTCCGCCTCCGCGCATTCTTCCGCGCTGACCTATTACCCGGGGTAGATTTCGGCTTCCCTTGTTCTGATTTACCCTTCGATTTTGAAGCCCCCTTTTTTGTCGGGGCGACCTTTTTCGCGACTTTCTTTTTTGCCGAACCACCGGTCACTTCCACAATCTTGAAGTCCACTTTCATCCCGATGCGGTCCACCTCGTCAACGACCACCTTCAAACGCACTCCAGCCTGTAAGACCTCTCCCCGGCTGTTTGAAAAACGATCCGAGTTATTTTCGAAGAACCAACGACCCGTCGGAAACCCTTCACGCTTGATGAGTCCACGCTGTAAAATATCGGTACATTCCATGAAAAGACCCATCGCCCGGACTTCAGTGATGATGGCTTCAAATACCAGTGGAGTTTCCTCACGCGAAGAAAGATCCAGCCATTCCAACATTTTCATCCGCCGGCTCTCTGTTTCGGCATCAGCACTCGTTCGCTCAGTTCCTGAAATATGTTCCGCAATTTCGACACAACGTTTCGCATCCGGTGTCCGGTCAATCTTTTCAGGCCGGTTTTGAAGCAATGATTGAAGCGCTCGATGCATCACCAAATCAGCGTATCGACGAATTGGACTCGTAAAGTGACAGTAGTCCGTTTTCGCCAAACCATAGTGACCCTCCGGCGCCGAAAGATAACAGGCTCGTTTGAGACTCTTCAACAAGCCCACTTTAATTGCGGGCTCTTCCAAACTTCCCTTGGCTGAATCAATGAGCTTCTGAATGTGTTTCCGATTACTGAGATCTCCCGGCTCGTATCCGTATGAACGTGCCAGCTCGGCAAAATCCTGAAGCTTGTCGGGATCCGGATCTTCGTGAACCCGGTAGATCGCGGGACGTCCGGAGTTTTTCACCTTGCGCGCCACCGCCTCATTGGCGGCCAACATGAACTCTTCAATCAGCTGGTGACTCTCGTTATACTCTTCACGATTGTAGCCGGTAGGGATTCCCTTTTCATCTAGGATGATACTCACCTCGGGCATGTCGAGGTCGAGACCACCATTTGCAAAACGACGTTTCCGCAAGAGGGCTGCCAGTTTCCACGCTTCCCGAATGCACTCGCCAAGCTCGCCACCTTTACTCGGACTCTCGAGAATCTCCTGAGCCTCTTCATAGGTATACTTACGCGGAGTACAAATCACCGCGTCGCAAAAGTAGCTCTTCATTATCTTTCCTTTCGGATCAAGATACATCACGGCACACTTGGTGAGACGGTCTTTCTGGGGAACCAACGAGCAAATCCCGTTACTTAATTCCTCAGGCAACATTGGAATGACCCGGTCGACGAGATAGGTGGAATTCCCCCGCTCCCGTGCCTCAAGATCAAGAACGCTCTCCGGTTTTACGTAGTGCGAGACGTCGGCGATGTGCACCGCAAGAAGCCAGCCTTTCTCAGTTCTCTCCACAAAAACAGCATCGTCAAAGTCTTTTGCTGTTTTCGGATCAATCGTGATCACCTTGCGCTTCCGCCAATCTTCACGACGAGCGATTTCCTCCGCCGGAATCTTCATCGGAATCTTTTGAGCGGCCGCCACGACTTCACGCGGGAAGGTCGCATTGATTCCGTGCTGATGGACAATCGCTTCGACATCGACTCCCGGATCACCAGGCCAGCCGAGAACATCAACAATGTGCCCTTTGGGAACTTCTTTCGCGCTGGTCCACTCGGTAATCTCCGCTGCCACCAATTGGCCGGACTTAGCATCGAGCGTGTTTCCAACCCGAATTGATGGAGGTAGCCGCTCATCTTTGGTGCGAACCGAGGAAAATTTCCCTTTCTTCACAAAAATCCCCGTCACTTTGCTGGACCGGCGCTCGACAACTTCGATCACGCGTGCACGAAGGTCATTGTGTTCCTTCGAGCTGCTGTTGTTCTCCACCAACTTGGCCCGCACGATATCACCATCCAACGCAATCCCCATCGCCCGCGGGGAGACGTAAAAGCGATCCTGTTCATCGAAATCGATGCCCATTGCCAGGTTCCCCTCATCCGTCTTATTGGCGTAGAACCATCCGTGCCCGGCCGCATTCACCTTGAGCTTTCCAATCAGGCCCTCACGGGAACGGCCTTGCCCGCCCAACGCATAACGTGTTTTTTTTCCGAGTGAAATTTCTCCGGCCTCTAGCATCTGGGCCAAAGTCTCGCGTAGCTTCTTGCTCATGCTTCCCGGAAGCTCCAACGCACGCGCAATCTCGCTCTTATTGAGCGGTCGTCCACCGTCCTTACCCAAGAGCGCAATAATGCGCTTCTTCATTTCCTCTGGTTTCGACATGCGCAGACTTTGGACTGGCTTTGCCGACGCCACAACCACGGATGCAAGACGATTTCTTTTTGAATCCGTGCCCTCATGTTTTGCGCCCCTTTAAAAAATTACTGGTCTTCTTTCAATTTTCATTCCAACTTGTAGGCACAATGTAAGGTCAGAAAAGGCTTTGATTGCCAAGCGTCCTAAATTCATTTTATTCTCCACCAACGATCGACCGAATCGAAACTAAAACTATGACACACACTCCTTCAATCTCTTCCAAACGACGCGGTTTCACCCTTGTGGAACTTCTCGTTGTGATCGCCATTATCGCCGTTCTCGCAAGCCTTGGATTCGCCGGGTTCAACATCGCAATCATGAAGGCCAAGCAGACATCGGCCAGAACCTGTATGAGTTCGCTCATCATGGCCTCCGATGACTACTACGAAGCTTATCAGACTCTTCCCCTTGGCAGCATCACCAACGCTGATGAGGAAAAAGATACTGACCATCAGCTTATGGCCGCTCTTCTCGGACTGAAAAGTGCCGAAGACGAGAACTACAAGCTCGAGAGCTTCTTTTCCTTCAAAGGCGCAAAAGGCAAAGGGCCGGCCGCTCATGACGGACTTGACCGCTCCGACAACCGTGCCGAACTCCTCGGACCATGGATGAACTCTCAGAAAAGCGATCGCTACTACCGGATCTTGTATGATTATGACTATGACAGCGAGCTCCGTGAGCCTCAGGCTCTGGGCAACGAGATCAAATATGACACCAAAACCCTAATCTATCACAAGGGCAAGGACGGCAAGATCGGCACCGGAAAGTACGATCAGGACAACGTCTACAGCTGGAGCAAGAGCGGCTAATCCAAATCAACCCCAAATTTCCAAAAACCGGGCTTCCTTCAAAGGTTGCCCGGTTTTTTTCGCTCACATGCAGGGAACGAGTACGCCGTCACGCATCCCGTGGATCTTCTTCTTGTCGGCCGGCACGATGGTGGCAAGGCAGCCTCCCAATTTCGTCCTCCCCTCACGATCAACAAAATAATACGGACACAGCCGCGCACGCCCCACCATGATTCGGCGCTCTCCGGTCTCCGGATCGAAGTAGGGGTGCTCCACCAACTTCGTCTCCTTAAATTCCTGCACCACCCACGACTGGCTTCCAAATTCCTCCAGCGCACGCCTCATCATCGCCTTCCACTCGGTCGAGGAAATATCATGACCAATCGTCACTCCGCGGGAACCCCAGGCCAGTTCACTAAAACCGCTGACTTTCAAAACAAGTCTCCGGTCCTTTTGACTAAAATCGCCCACTTCATCCCACGAACTCACATCGAGCCGGGGAAGTGCCGCATGAGGGGGGATTTCCGAAGGATCAATCGGCCAACCATAGGGCACGAGTTTTTTTAGCATCTCCAAATGACTTCCCCGAAGTTCCTTTTCCCAGATTTTGCGAAGCGAGGGTGTCCAAAAGAGAGCCAGCCAAAGTTTTTCCTCAAAATGCGGTTTCAGCGGAGGCGTCACTCCCCCCTTCCGGGCCAACTCACGGATCGATGGAATCGACTCCCAATCGAAAAGCTCGAAAAAACGATAAGCCTCACGATCCCCCGGCTTCCAGGTCTCGGCCTCATGAACGGAAAATTTATCCCCCAACTCGCCAGCCAACCAATCCATCTCCGGGCGATAGTCACCCGATTCCTCGGACACCAAAATCTCGGCCCCATCCTCGAAAAGCGAGGCAAACCCCTCAAGCATTCCGGTCGCTCCCCCAAAGATCTCAAATCCCGCCGCCGCATACGTCTTGCTCAGCCAGGCCAAAGTCCCAATCCCTCCCGGCACTCCATCCAGCTCCGACGCTGAAAAACCCTCTTCCGTAAGCAGTAAATCTGGCCGGATCACTCTCGGCGCCACTCCACGTTGTCCTTCGGAGCGCTGATGATCAATGATCCAATCTGGCTTCCCCGCATCAAAAAGACGTGAGATCCACTCCGGCCGACGGCCCTCCCCACTCAATCGATAAAGTTCATCACAAACTTGCTGAAAGCGATGCAAGGGGTGTCCCAGTCTGGTTAGCAATTTTCGCTGCCCCTTCGAGAGCAAAAAAGGCTCGGGCGACCAAATCCATTCGCGGTCGACAAAAAACCCTGCCTTGGGTGCAGCATTCTTGAGGTCATCGAGAGTCAAATCGGACATCTGCGATGAATCTATCAAGCCATCGAAAGACATCAACCATCAGCTTGAAAGCTTGTCTCCCAACCCCCGTAAATTGATCCATTGTGAAATTTCCATTGTCCTTAGAGAAATCCCGCGTATTCAACTCCCCGTCGCATGTTTTTTCTCACTAAAATGTTCAAGCTCCGGGACAAGGCCAACCCGGAAGAGGAAAAGCCATTCCTCGATCACCTCGAAGATCTGAGAATCATGGTCACTAGGGTCGTCCTGACCCTCCTTATTTCCACCCTTGTCTGCTTCGTTTACAAAGACGAGCTGATGAAGATTATCCGCAAGCCTGTCGAAGAGGTCTGGGTGGATCGACACGAGGCCACCCTTCCCGAGGATGAGGACATCTCCCTCGACGACTGGGAGAACGCTCTCTCCTTTTCCCAGATCTCGGCCCCACTCGGCCAATACGACCCAGAACTCGCCGAACTCTGGTGGGCCAAGGCCACCGATGAACGAACCCGACGACTCACCGAGGCCGCCATCATCTACCGCGCCGCCCAAAAACTCGAAGAAGATCAACAGCAAGACTTCATCAAGTCCTTGCCGGATGAAAAAAATGGAGCCCGCGAGCTGGCCCTGAAACTCCTCGAAACCAAACCCAGCGATGACCTCAATGCCGAGGGCAACCTCCGGCTCATGAGTTCCCTGAAGCCAACGGAGACCTTCATGCTCACGATGAAGCTGGCCTTTTTTGCCGGCATCATCGTCTCCTTTCCCTTCCTCCTCTATTTCCTGCTCCAATTCATCGTTCCCGGACTCAAGGCCAAAGAACGAAAAGCCCTCTGGCCCGCGCTCTTGATTGGCTTCGGACTCTTCCTTGGGGGGGTCTTTTTCGCCTACTTCTTCGTCCTACCGAACGTCCTCACCTTCTTCTATGAGTGGGGTAAGGACATGGGAATTTCCAACGACTGGCGGATCGGCTACTACATCTCCTTTGCCACCACCTTTGTCCTCATCTTTGGTCTGGCCTTCGAACTTCCCGTCGTGGTGATGACCCTTGTGAAGATTGGCTTGCTCAGTCACAGCATGATGCGTGAGACCCGCTCCTATGCGATTCTCGCCATCTTTGTGATCGCCGCCCTCATCACACCGACTCCCGACATGATGACCCTGTCCCTCCTTGGCGTTCCAATGGTGATTCTATACGAAATCTGTATTTGGCTCTCCTACTTCCACGAGAAGAAAGTCAACCGCGAGGAGGCGGAAGAAGAGAAGGAACGTATGAAGTGCCTCTTGTCCGAGCCAGAGGGCAACGATGACCCGGAAGATGATCCGCATCATGACGACCACGATCATCATCATGACGACCACGATCATCATCATGACGACCACGATCCGCATCATGACGACCACGATCCGCATCATGACGACCACGATCCGCATCATGACGACCACCTCGACCTGACCGAAGAGCACGAACATGAGGACATCAGTGACGACTACATGAACTATCCCGGTGAGCATCATGCACCCGAGGAGGATCCCAACTACGACCCATTGCTCCCGGACGAAGACATTCCCGACGAGGAAAAAGACCGTAAGTGATTCTGGTCAAAGGCTTGCTTTCCCCGTAATTCTTGGGGCATGCAATCAATGACCGGATTCGGCCGCGCCGAACACGCCAGCGAGGGAATCATCGCCCGCGTGGAAATCGCAACGGTGAACCGAAAACAAGCTGATATCCACTTCAGCCTGCCACGGGAGCTGGGTGAACTGGAAGCTGGTCTAAAGAAGACCGTTCTCGGTGTGGTCTCCCGGGGCCGGGTCAACATCTCCATCAACCTGGAGCGAGCCTCCGGAAATGACGAAAGTCTCAATCTTGATCCGAGTCGTGCCCAAGCACTCGAAGCCGCATTTATCGAACTTTCCGATGTCCTCAACCGCACCGTGAAGCTTGAGGCCTCCGACTTCCTCCGCGCACCCGGCGTCATCACCTTTGAAGACTCAGGGTGGGACGTTGAGGAAGCACGGACCGCCATCGAACCGGCCCTATCGACCGCTCTGGAGAAGTTGGTGGAAATGAGGACTGCCGAGGGAGCTGACCTCAAGACTGACCTCCTCGTCCGCCTCATCATTCTCGAAGAGCATGCCAAGGTCATCTCCGTCGCCACCCCAAAAGTGGTCGCCCGGCAGCGTGAGCTCCTTCACAATCGCCTCCGTGAGGCTGACATCGATCTCGATCTCAATGATGAACGACTTTTGAAAGAAATCGCTATTTTCGCCGAGCGCTGTGACATCTCGGAAGAGACCACCAGACTCGACTCACACATCGGTCGTTTCCGCGAGTATCTCGATTCTGATGAACCGGTCGGCCGGTCGCTCGACTTCCTCTGCCAGGAGATCAACCGCGAGTTCAATACCATTGGTTCAAAAGCCAACGATTCCGGCATTGGTCAAAACGTGGTGGGAGCCAAAACGGAACTCGAAAAGATCCGCGAGCAAGTCCAAAACATTGAATAGCAATGAAGTCCGGCACTCTCCTCTCCTTGGTGCGCCATCGGAAGTCCCTCGTCTGCGGGCTTTAGATGTAGTTCTCTTGAAATCAGCAAGACCTACCTTCCCAAAGGCCGGTAGGGACGACACGAGCCCCGTTACATCACGATTCAAGCCCAAAACCGGATCTCGGGAGCAGGAGCCCGCACCCACGCCCGCCTCCTCCAGCGCGGTGGTTTGAAATCCAATTACAATTCTCTCGGATACCTCACTTGGCATTTCACAGTCGATGCCTACTCCATCTACCAGACGCTTCCTACCAACGAACCGGAAAAACTCCCGCTCCGCCATCCTTGACCGACGCGCCCTTGGCCATAAAAAATGCCCGCCACTTTCTCATCACCAATCGCAAACCTGGAGCCAAATGGCAGGCCTTTCTCAGGTAGGTGAAAAGCTACCTCTAGGCCGGCTTCCAAAGGTTCACTCGTAAAAAAAACGGAGCCGCTTTTTTGGCTGGGCAGGGAGTGGAGCGGGCTCCATGACCGGGGAGTAACGATCGCCGGACGAAATAAGCGGCAAGTTTCACGAATAGACTTTAAGAAAACGGTCTAAGCCTCTACCTCGATATACTTGCTCCGGTGCACCCAAACACTCTGCACCAGCCCCAGAAGGAACATACAAATCACCACAAAGGTTCCCGAGTAGCTCACCAGCGGTAATGGAATTCCCGTGATCGGAGTCAGCAAAACACACATGCCAATATTCTCAAACATGTGGGCAAAAAACAGTCCCACCACGCCGCCGACAATAATCCTCCCAGCGAGATCACGACTGTAAAACGCGATAAAGAGGCATTGAATGAGCAACAGCGCGAATGCCGTCACCAAGAGCAAGGCGCCTCGAAACCCCTGTTCTTCAGCGATAACGGCAAAAATGTAGTCGTTATGCGCCGTCTTCCACGGAATGTATTTCTTGTCGTGCAATGAGCCCCGCTCATCGGTCGCGCCCCACCCCAGTCCTTTCCAGCCCGCCTTTCCAACCGCAGTGGAAACCCAGTAAGGAGCCCAGTTTTTATCGGTCTTCTCGACGATTCCGCTATCCACCGATTCCAAGTACATTTCAATACGCTCGGTGCCTCGCTCCGAGACCGATGGCAGCACCATAAAGTAAGCGATCGGTGTCATCCCAACCGCAATCCCCGTGAGGAAAATGAGGTATCGCCAGGGAATTCCACTCACCAAAATGGCAACAATGGCCACTGGAACCCAGACCAACGCAGATCCCATATCACCCAGCTTCACCACGAGAAGGAAAGGAATTCCCGTCAGCGCCGCAATCAACAACACCCGAAATGACGGTTCCGTAAAAAATCGATGAATCTTTGGCAAATCCTGAGCCAAGGTCGCAATCGCGATAATTCCTGCTGCGATGGCCAACTGTGCCGGCTGAAAACTAATTTGCCCAAAGTCCAGGCGGTGCACTCCGTCATCCACTCCCATCGCCTTCACCGTCAGTGCCAGGCCGATCACATACATCGGCACCCCCAACCAACGCACCCAGCGGTAGTCGATTAACGCCGAGCAAAAATAAACAATGGTGCCAAGCCCCATCCACATCTTGTGGCGGCTTGCAAAAAACTCCCCACCTGACATCCCGTCCTGTCCCGGCAAATGGCGTGCCGCACTCTCAATCGCAAAGATCCCAAAAATGAGGAGCCCGTACATCGTCAGTACGAGAACCCAGTTCATTCCGAGAATTTTACGAAAAAGCGGCGTCATAGTCTCCGGCGCGCGGACTCTACCCAGTGGAAACGTTCCGGAACACTCTAAAAGTTCAAGCTCCCTTGGAATTTCTGGAAAAGAGCGCCATGAACTCATTCTCTTTCTATCTTGGAACAAGCGCCCCTCATCGACCGCCTCAACTTCAGTTGAAAGAGTCTCCCCAATCATGAAGCCACAAGCCTGCCACAATGTGGTGGGATCTCTCAACCGACCCAAAGGGGCCTGATATCCGCTCACACACAACCAGCACCCTGAAGAGCCGCGATACAAAATCACTCACTCCACTCCTCTTCGTTTCATCTTTCGCAATGTGAAAAGCCCTCCTTCATCTTCCCTATTCTCATCATTCCTCCTTCATGATGCTAGAAACTATGAGAAGAACCCCATCAACTCATCTACCTCAAGACCGGGGACGAGGGCACCGCCGCCATCGAGCACGACCTCCATCATCTTCTTTTTCTCCTCTTGGAGAGCGAGGATCTTCTCCTCCACGGTGCCACGCGTGATGAGTTTGTAGCTTGTGACGACGTTTTTCTGACCAATCCGGTGGGCACGGTCGGTTGCTTGGGCTTCCACGGCAGGGTTCCACCACGGATCAAGGTGGATGACGGTATCCGCAGCGGTCAGGTTAAGTCCAACGCCACCGGCTTTGAGCGAAATCAGGAAGACCGGAGCATCCCCCTCTTGGAACCGCTCCACCACTTCGGCCCGCTTTTTAGTAGAGCCATCAAGGTAACAATAATCCCACTTGTTCTCAATGAGAATGGGAACAACCCCCTGGAGAAGTTGCACAAACTGACTGAAGACGAGAACCCGATGCCCCCCCGCTACCGCTTCGGTGACAAGATCTTCGAGTTCGTCGAGTTTCACTCCGGCATCCTTGTCCTCTATTTTCAGACCGGGAAGAAGACGAAGATCGCAACACGCCTGGCGAAGCCGCAATAAGGCGGTGAGAGCGACCATCCGCTTCCGGCCATCGTCAGCGGCCTCAACCAGTGCTCGGCTTTCCTGAAGAAGCTGCCGATAGATCGTTGCTTGTTTCGGAGCAAGATCGCAGTAGCGGACCTGCTCGATACGATCAGGTAGATCTTTGGCGACCTCGGTCTTCAAACGACGAAGAACAACCGGCTTGAGGCGCCGGGCCAAACGTCGGGCCAGAGCTGGATCGCCCCCCTTCCGAAGCGGCTTTTCAAATCGTTCCATAAAGGCCTTCCGTGGACCAAGATAACCCGGGAGCGCAAACTGCATGATGGACCAGAGATCCTGTAAGGAGTTCTCGACCGGTGTTCCCGAGACGGCGAAGCGATGAGTCGCCTTAATCCGATGAGCTGCCAGCGAGATCTGCGCATCCGGATTCTTGATTTGCTGAGCTTCATCAAGCACCGCGATATCGAACTCCCGGGTGTGAAATTTTTCAGCATCGATCCGAAGAATGGCGTAACTTGTGATGACCAGATCGACCTCGGGAATCTCACCCCGTTTCCCTCCCACATGTTGCGCCACGGAGAGAGACGGCACCCATTTCTGAGCTTCCGCCGCCCAGTTGGACACCAGAGAGGAAGGGCAAACCACGAGCGCTTGCCCTCCTTTTTTCTCAATAAAGGTGAGTGTTTGTAGGGTTTTGCCTAACCCCATGTCATCAGCCAAAACACCGCCCATACCCAACTCACTCAGGTGATACATCCAGCGGACTCCCGTCGCTTGATAAGGACGGAGCACGCCCGGAAGATCAAGATCAGTCTTGGCCTCCTCCTCGATCGCCATCCCGAAATCACGCGCGCTCGTTTTCAAGAATGCGGCCTGCTGCGCGCTCACTTCAAAAACACCTGGCGCACTTTGGGTGGCCTCGGAATCACTCAAGGTCTCATTGACCTCTTCGATAAAGTCCGAATCGATGACCGCTATTTTACCTCGACCGAAGGCCTGCTCGACACTTCCCATGCGAAGCATCCGTTGCACTTGATCAGAATTAAGCTCTTGCCCTCCGGCATGAAAACGGGTCTCGACCGAAAACCAATCGCGGCCGGCATCCTTCCATTCCCAATCAGGCTTGACCGCCACGACTTGCTCGGCGGCCGTTTGAAATCGCTCGCCTTTCTCGGCCCTCCATTGGGGAGGCAGTTCGGCAAAGGCATGAAACTTTAAAATATCCTCGCGCTCGCGCAGCGCCATCCGCCCACCCTTTACCGGCCCCTCGAAACCCCAGGCATGGAAGAAATCAATGACCGCATTTTCCTTCGAAAGATTGGTGAGAATCCCTCCAACCAATTGAGGCTCGCCATTTTCACAGGAGGCTTTTTTCCCATCGTAGTGAAACTCGAGTCGGGCTTCCAGATGACGAAGCGAACCTTCCAGAACCACGGTCACCTCAGGAACTCCTTCTTCGGGGAGAGAATTCCAAAGTTCATCAGGCACATCAAACCACTGCTCAAGCTTGCTTAAGGTGAAGCGCGCTTCGGCCGCACTCACCCGGAGTCCCTGCCCCAGCACGGCGGAAAACTTTGACGGCAATCCTGACGCCAGCGGATAGAACTCGGTTCCGTTCAATTCCCACGCGCCCAGATTCCCAGACTTCACGACCACGCGCTCTCCTCTCAATCGGAGCGGTCGACGCGGTGCTCTGCCATGAATCAGGGCCGCTTCTTTCTTCCCAAACTCCACCCGTGGATGCCCCACCAGCCCTTCCAATAATTCGACAAATTGTTCCCGGTTAAAGTTCACAATCCCCGGCGGCTCACCCGGAAAGACTTCCCGTAAAACCCGCCACAATTCCTCATCATGTGAATCGATCTGATAATTCCCTTCCGGAAGCGCACTGAGAAGAACTTCATCGCCATTCACCACCGCTCCGAATCCAAGCATCAACTGCCCCCGCTCCCAAGATGTCTCCACTTTGAGAGGAAGCATCACCCGCATCTCAAGAGGAGACCCTTCCCCGGACAAAGCGGGCCATTTGTCTTCCACTGGCTCCAGGAGCTCAGCCGGCTTGATTTGCGGGTCAATGACCTCCAACCCAATCGCCATGACGTGAGCACAAACACGACCATCCTGCCGCACCATCAAACAGGTGCAGTGATTTTCCATGTGAGTCCGGGAGATCATCTCCATGCTCACGCGCTTGATTTTACCACTGACCCGCGTCTCGCCGGAAAGCACACCGTCTTTGTACTCGGCAGACTTGACCCCGCCATCGCGATGAATGGCGCGGGCTTTTTTCATTTCGACGTGACCGCCCGCATCCATGAGGAGGTCGCGGGTTAGTTCGAGATGACTCATGAAAATAAAACGCTCGATCAGTCGAGATGCAGGTGAGTCGGAATCACGACAACTTCCATCCCAGCTTCGCGGGCCGCGATGATTCCGGACCGAGCATCTTCAAAGACAATGCAATCCCCTGGCTCAACGCCAAGGCGCTTGGCCGTTTCGAGAAAAATATCAGGTGCGGGCTTTCCCTTCTTCACCTCGGTGCAGCTCACCACTTCATCAAACCAATCCGAGATCCCCAGTTTCTGAAGAGTCTTTTCAACCACCTCCCGTGATCCTCCGCTCGCCACAGCCATAGGAACCTTGCCACGATGGGACTCGGCAATTGCGGCGACTTCGGGAATTAGCTCCACCGAATCGAGGTATTTTAAAAAATGACGCTTCTTAGCTGATCCCACCTCATCGGGATCAAGATGCAGCCCTTGCTCACCGTTGATCACCTCGACAATGTCACGGGTAGGACGCCCTCCCATCGCATAAAAGACATCCTCCGGGAACACATCACCGTGGCCCTGGTCTTTGAGGGCTTTGCACCATGCCTTGAAATGAACCGGCATCGAATCGACCAGCGTTCCATCAAGATCGAAAATTAGCGCTTTGTAATCAGAGGTGGGAAGTTTCAGCTCAAGTTGACTCATCGGCGCACGCGAAATGCAGCAAAGCAGGCAACCTGACAAGCAGCAATCACATCAGTGACAAAAGTCCCGTCCAAGTCCCCTCCTTTAGAGAGTCATTGTCTCATTTGAGTATTCCCCGGCTGCCACGGTTTTCGTTTCGCCTGAAATATTCTCAATTTTCACCTTACCCTTGATCACCACCCCATGTTCGAATGTCACGAGGCCGGAGATCGTCAATTCCTCGGTCTCAACCAGAGAAGGCTGTCCCAGACCGTCGAGAGCATCGACGAGCTTGTATTCGGAGGAGAAATGAACCACCGGCGGCTTTCCTTCACGGGATGCCACAAGCTGAACGCTTCCGTCTTCTCCCACATCGTAGGCGTCGGAACGGAGAGCAAAGAGATCGGTCGTCCCCTTCACGGGAGCAAACCGGGAACGAGGCACGTTGACTGCAGCGGATCCATCGAAGCACTCAATCGCCGCCCCCATGGCCTGCTCCAATTGATAAACCGCAGTAGTCGACGAATCACGCGGATCCACCGTCTTGGCATTTCTGATGACCGGAAGTTCAAGCACTCCACCGGTTTGGCCCATCACGTCTTTCAACTTCTCCAGATTGACCCAGATATTGTTGGTGTTGAAAAACTGATGCCTTTCGATGTTCTGAAAACTTTCAAGATCTTCCTCCGGACATTGCGCAACTTCCCGAAGTAAAAGACGACCGTCCACCTTGCGCGTCGCAAGGTGCCCGCCTTTCTTATCGGCCTCGGTGCGACGGGTTACCTCCATCAGAAAAGGAGCGTCCCCTATGGCAAAAAAGGAAAGGAGAGTCGGATCAAGGACTGCCCCAAGATTGTCGCTGTTCGAAATGAAGGCATATTTCACCCCATCTGCCAAAAGGCAGTCCAACCAGCCACTTCCCTCAAGAGTCGGGTAAACATCGGCATGTCCGGGCGGGCACCATTCCAAATCAGGATTTGCCGGATGACTGACAGGCTCCAAAGAATCGCGCTCCAGCTTGGGAGCCCAGTTTTGCAAAAGCTCCAGATCTGCGGGTTCGCCGATCTCAGGAACCGACTTCCTCAAATAATTCTGCGTGTCGTCGCTGCTGGCATTACTGTTCATCAGCAGGAATCGAACATCGCCGCCGGTCGCGGCACGCACCGAAAGGATTTGCCGGGCCATAAGATCCAGAAACGCAACTCCGGGACGAACCTCAAGCAGACTCTTCACTTTTTCCAACCCCATGCTAGTTCCAAGACCACCATTCAATTTGATGACAACAGTTTGAGCCAAAAGCGCCGGATCAAACTCCCTCGCACTAGGAAGATCATGGTAGTCAGTCACCGAATCAGAAGGGGAAATCTCACTTTCAGAAACCTCCCCTTTGCTTCCATTGGCAATCAGTTGATGAGCTCTTAGGAAAGCTAGGATAGCAGAGTTCATCACTCCTTTTTCTTCCATCTTCTGGCGAATGCGATCTGCGGTATCAGTCATAAATCTCGGTTGGAAATTGGTATGCTCAACCTCCTTAACAGCCACCCAGTTAAAGAAAATGATAATTTGGCACATTTTCTGCTTAGCGCTTTACTCAGTCTGGAAAGGCGATATTTGTCTCTTATAACGCCATGGCCGACGCCTCACTCCATCAGTCGCTCTCGCAGCAACAAACGCTCGCGCCGCAAATGCGCCAGAGTCTGGAGATTCTGCAGGCCAACACTCTTGAGCTTAGCCAACTCCTCAATCAGGCGATGGAAATCAATCCCGTCCTTGAGGACGTCACGGAGAATGAGTCGCTCGACGAGATTACCGACTCTGAGAAGGAGGATTCGGAAAACTTCGATGATTGGCAAGAAACCTACGATGACGACCTCCGTGAACTCGCCATCATGGAACGCCGCAATCAGGGGATGAGCCAGGATTCCATCGAGGCGAGGGAACATTTCCACAACTCTATTGTCGCTCCCCTCACCCTGCAGGAGCACCTCACCGAACAGATTCGCGAAGGCGGTCTTGATAGAAACGCTCAAGCCGATGCCGTGATCATTGTCGGAAATCTCACGGATCACGGTTACCTCGACGCGCCTCTTGAAGACCTTGCCGCCCGACTTCAAATTCCGCTCGATCGCCTCGAGAATGCCTTGGCCACCATTCAAAATTTCGACCCTTCTGGAGTTGGTGCCGCCGACCTGAGAGAATGCCTCCTTCTTCAACTCGACTTCCTCGGCCTGGGCAACGGACTTGAAGCTGAGATCGTTGATGAGCATCTCGCTGAAGTCGCTCGCAACCACTTCCCCCAGCTTGCCAAAAAGCTCCACCTGCCACTGGACACGATTATCGAGGCGGTCGAGCACATCAGAACTCTCGATCCTTCACCCGGCTCCCGCTTCCAAAACAACGGAAATCCCTACGTCCAACCCGATGTCGAGATCGCCCGAGGAGACCACGATGAATGGATCGCTTCTCTCACTGGAAGTTACCTTCCCCGCCTTCGTATCAACGACGAATACAAGGACCTCCTCTCGGCCTCCTCCGACGACCGAAAAACGCGCAATTATCTTCGCAATCAGATCCGTGATGGGCGCGCCGTCATTCGCGCCATTGATCAGCGGCAGGAGACCATCCTCGCCATTGCCCGTGAGATCGTGGACCGCCAGAAACCCTTCCTCGAAAACGGCTCCCGTCATCTCAAGCCAATGACTATGAATGACATCGCAGAAGTCATCGGGGTGCACCCCACGACCGTCTCCCGCGCCGTCGCCGGAAAATACGTCACCACTCCGCACGGCTTGATGGAGATGCGAAAATTCTTTGCCACCGGCTACCAAACCTCCGATGGTAAGGACGTGTCCAACGAGGGGGTTCGTGAAGCCCTTCAGTCACTCATCAACAGCGAGGACCGCTCCAAACCACTCTCCGATTCCAAGCTTGAGAAACTCTTGAACGAACAGCGAATCAAAGTGGCCCGCAGAACCGTGGCAAAATACCGCGAGCAACTCGGTATTTTACCGTCACACTTGCGCAAGAAATACTAGCGGACTGGCTGCGGGACGCTACCTTCGCGCTATGACGAGCGACGACCTCCGCAACGCCCTTTCAAAAATCAAATATCCCGGCTTCTCCCGGGACATCGTTTCCTTCGGCCTCGTGAAGGGATGCGAGATGAAAGAGGGCTCGGCTCACATCCAGATCCAGATCCAAACCAAGGACCCTAAAATCCCCCAGCAGATCTTTCAAGAATGCCACGACGTCCTCGATCCGCTCCTTGGAGATCCGAGCAAGGTTCGCATCGAAATCGACGTCCAAAACCCCACTTCTTCTGGCGAAGCCTCCACCGGAGGCACTTCAATTCCCGGAATCAAGCGCATCATTGCAGTCGGGTCCGGGAAAGGTGGCGTTGGCAAGTCCACCGTGTCCAGCAACCTCGCCATCGCCCTCTCGCAACAGGGGCTCAAAGTCGGCCTTCTTGACTGCGACCTCTACGGCCCATCGGTTCCACTCATGTTTGGCGTGACGCATCACCAACCGAATGCCGACGACCAGGATCGCATCATTCCAATCGAAGCCCACGGACTAAAATTGATGTCAATGGGCTTTCTCGTCAGCGATAACTCACCTGTCATTGTCCGAGGCCCCCTCGCCAACCGCTACACTCAGCAATTTCTTCAGCAAGTCGCCTGGGGAGAACTCGATGTTCTTGTGATCGATCTCCCGCCCGGCACCGGAGACATTCAACTCACCCTTGTGCAAACAGTCTCGCTGGACGGTGCCATCATCGTCACAACCCCTCAAGAAGTCGCCATGATCGATGCCCGCAAAGCCGTTTCCATGTTCTCCAAGGTCAATGTTCCCATCCTTGGCCTGATCGAGAACATGTCCTACTTCGAGTGCGCCCACGGAGAACGCTACCATCTCTTCGGACAAGGCGGCGCCGAGCGGGAGTGCGAACGCATCAAGGTCCCCCTTCTGGGGAAAATCCCCCTCGAACCCATCATCGGGAAACGGTGTGACGGTGGAGAACCGACCGCCCTTCTCAGCCCCTCCGAATCCAAAGCGTCAGCCGCATTTCACGATGCGGCAAAAGCCCTCCTCGATCACGTTTCATAAAAGCATCGAATCGAGTTGAGCCAATGACAGATGACACCGAAGCAGACAGGTCATTGCGCCAGGATTCATGACACCCGAGACTTGCTCGATTTTTCGTTTTTCGATCTGAAGGGTGCTTCATTTTTGGCCCCGTTTTCTACGGACTGGCACGACTCGAAATTTCGGCCTCACTTTTTTGGGAATAGACGATCGCAGCACATGGATCAAAATCGGAGTAATTGATGCTTCCGGCCCCTCAACCACCTTCACCGACTCCGACCCAGACGTGAATCAAGCCCGCCATTTTACCGGATTGTCCAACTTTGAGCGACATTCCTTTCTGCCAACTCTCGATTCTTCCCTTGGCAGCCCCCGTAGTAATCTGATAGTCCTCCCCCCTCCAAACCATGAATAGACGTAATTTCAGCCAAGTCACCGGAGCCTCCCTTCTCTCATTGATGGGCTCCTCCGTTCTCGCACAAGAAGTCACCAAAGGCACTGCCTTCAAAGCCAAGTTCGGTCCCCACCCCGGCCTCCTTTTCGGCGGCAAAGGCAAAAAGCTCAGCTATGTCGATCAACTTAAGTTAGCCTACGACCTCGGCTTCCGCGCCTGGGAAGACAATGGACTCAAGGGACAGAAGAACGAAACGATCGAAAAAATCGCCGAGTTCATGAAGGACAAGAAAATGGAACTCGGCGTCTGTGTGATCACAGGAGGGGCCGGAGCCATGTTCAACAAGCCCACCGATGAGCAAAAGGAGCGGGTAAAGAAGGAACTCGAGCGCGGCATCGAAGTCGCCAAGATCACCGGCCAAACCAATATGACCATGATTCCCGGCGCACGGGATAAGTCCATGACTCGTGAAGCGCAGATTAAGGCATCCGTCGATTCCATGAAACTCTGCTGCGACCTCGTCGAAGAGCACGGCATTATCATGGCTCAGGAGCCCCTTTCCCACAACGTGCGTGGCGGAGAACCTCTCATCAGATCTTTCGAAGACGGTCACCTCCTGTGTAAATTGGTCAACCGCAAGTCCTGCAAGCTTCTCGCCGACTTCTACCACGAAGGCCAGATCGGCAATGGTGACAAACTCATCGAAAACGCCGAGAAAGTATGGAATCAAGTCAGCTACGTGCAATACGGAGCATCACCAGGACGCAAGGAGCCAGGCACTGGAAAGCTCGACTACATCGCCGTCACAAAATTCCTTCGCAAGAAGAATTTCACTGGTGTCATCGGTATGGAACATGGAGCCAGCAAGAAAGGTCAGGAAGGCTTGGATGCGCTCATGGCTGCTTACCGCAAGATTGACGCCTAGACTTCCGTTCGCGTTCGAACATTTGGAACCGCTTCGACCCACAGGTCGGAGCGGTTTTTTCACCTCTTCAAAGAGTTCCCGGTCCTCGCTTTACTCCGGAATACGATACTTCGATTGATACTCTTCAAGCCTCTCCTTCGCCTCCTTCGCGGCCTTCTCAAGCCCGGCCTGATCCTCGTACAACTTCGTGAGTGCAGCCTCTTTTTCTTCGAGCTGTTTCTGAAGATCAGCGACAGATATTTCAGGCGGATCATTCTTTGTTGAAGCTATCTTGGCTCGAAGTTCGTCAAGTTTTTCCTCCAGAGCTTCCAACTCCTTCTCCTGCTCTTCGTATTTAAGAATATCCTGCGGGGTTGCCTTCTCCTGACAAGAAGACAAAGCCAAGACCGCAACCAAAGAAAGAACGATTCGTGACACACACCGAGTGTGACTTTTGTCACACTTAAGTCAATGTCAGCCCGTTTTCTTGACCGGAGTCCATTGACAAAGTCAATCCGTGGCAAAACTCACCCCATGCCCTGGAACGAAAAATTTCTCGAACCTTTCCGCCGACCAGAGAGGAAAGGATGATTTTATAAGCGACTACTCGGAAGACGATCTCTCCTTTCTCTCCAGCATCGGCTACAACCCGCGTGACCTTTCCGATTTTGTCGAAGACCTGGCTGACGAAGGTGCCCCCACCGAATCAACAGCCCTGCTTATCGCCTCCGTGCGTCGGGATTATTTTCTTGTTGTCCAAAATAGAACGGCCAGCCAGTGGGGTCCTCCGGGGTGACCTTCCCTCATTCAGCGAAGAATTCGACACCCTCGCCTATCTTCCGCACATCATAGCCAAAGCGCCCGAAAAACTTCGGAGCGAACTGCATCGAGACGTCATGTTCAGTTGCGGAAGAGACCAAAAATTCCTGCGCAAAAACGGTGATATTCATCCGGCGGACTTCCTTCGTCATATATGGTCGGCCGATGGCGATCCTCAAAAGATGGCTGACTTTGTCCGCCAATCAGTCTCATAGGAGGGAACCCTAGCGAATTCCCAATCGCTTGAGGTCCTCCAACTCATTATTGAGACGGGCGAGCTCGATATAGGAATTCGAGTTCTCGTCAGCGAGTTCTTGTGCTTTGTCTCGATAAACTTCGGAATAGCCTATCGCCTTTTTCCGTCTCGCCTGATTATTCTCTTTAAATGCATTGGCTTCCCATTGGGAGGCCTTGGACTTCCAGCCTTTGATTTCCCCGATTTTGATCCGAATCACATCTTCTCGTTCAAAAATCTCAGCCTGCATGTCCTTCATTTTCTGAAGAATGGCCGTTTTCCTTCCCTCGTCCTTTCCCCCGGCCAATCCCTCAGCTAACTTCGTGATTGCAACCTCTTCTTCGAGCTGTTTCTGAAGATCCGCGACAGGTATTTTAGGCGGATCATTCTTTGTGGAAGCTAGCTTAGCTCGAAGCTCCTTAAGTTTTTCCTCCAGAGCTTCCAGCTCCCTCTCCTGCTCTTCGTATTTAAGGATATCCTGCGGGTTTGTCGTCTCTTGACAAGAAGACAAAGCTAAGATCGCAACCAAAGAAAGAATGATTCGTGACACACATTAAGTCTGACTTTTGTCATATTAAAGTCAATGTCAGACCATTTTCTTGACCGGGGCCCATTGACAAAGGTCGATCCGTGGCAAAACTCACCCCATGTCTTGGAACGAAAAATTTCTCGAACTTTTCCGCCGCTGCCTTTCCAACTACCAGGGAGGAAAGGATGATTTTATAAGCGACTACTCGGAAGACGATCTCTCCTTTCTCTCCAGTATCGGCTACAAACCGCGTGAACTTTTCGATTTTGTCGAAGACCTGGCTGACGAAGGTGCCCCCACCGAATCAACAGCCCTACTTATCGCCTCCGTGCGTCGGGATTATTTTCTTGTTGTCCAAAACGGAACGGCCAGCCCAGTGGAGGTCACCCGAGGGGACCTTCCCTCATTCAACGAAGAATTCGACACCATCGCCTATCTTCCGCGCATCATAGCCAAAGCGATCGCAAAACTTCGGGGCGAACTACATCCAGACGTCATGTTCAGTTGCGGAGGAGACCGAAAATTCCTGCGCGAAAACGGTGACATTCATCCGGCGGACTTCCTTCGCCATATATGGTCGGCCGATGGCGACCCTCAAAAGATATCTGACTTTATCCGCCAGTCAGCCTCATAGGAGGGAATCCTAGCGAATTCCCAATCGCTTGAGGTCCTCCAACTCATTATTGAGACGGCTGAGCACGATATAGGAATCCGAGTTCTCGTCAGCAAGTTCTTGAGCTTTGTCTCGATAGACTATGGAGTAGCGTATCGCCTTTTTCCGTCTCGTCTGATCATTCTCTTTAAATGCGTTGGCTTCCCATTGGGAGGCCTTGGACTTCCAGCCTTTGATTTCCCCGATTTTGATCCGAATCACATCTTCTCGTTCAAAAATTTCAGCCTGCATGTCCTTTATTTTCTGAAGAATGGCCGTTTTCCGTCCCTCTTCCTTTCTCTCGGCCAATCCCTCTTTCCACTTCTTATATTTTTCGGCCCTGAGCGCGGTATTGGACTGAAGTTTTTCGGTGAATTTATTGGCTTCCTCCTCGCTCATCTGAAGTTTCGCCAGAATTTCCGGAGTGAGCTCCTTTAGCGGAATCTCCTGCGGACCGGAAGGCATGTAGACGCGTATCCGAAGTGGACTGATGGACAAAATACGGACGTCTTTGTATTCGTCCCCCTTGGTTGCCGACAAGTCGATCGACTCCCCAATGGCATCCTTTCGAAGAATCGCCCGATATCTTGCTTGATACTTTTCAAATTCCTCACCAATCAAGTCGATCGACTCCCCAAGTTCCTCATTGCGGAGCTTGGCTTCCTCAAAAATAATTGTCTTCTCGTCCAAACTTTCTTTGATTTTGACGGCCAGCTTGATGTCTTCCCGGGCTTTTTCGTGCTTCGCGAATTTCACTTGCTCCTCTGCGAGGTATTTCTTCTTGTGGCGAAGATCATAACTTTGCCCATCGAGCTTCTTATCCAGATTTTCAATCTTGGCTTCGCCATCCAACTCAAAGCACCCCACCAGAGCAGTGGACGCCACCACAGGCAGGGCAAAAAGATTCCATATTCTCATGGAGAGAAAACTAGGTCTCATTCCCCTATCTATCAAGAATCTAGACCACTCTTGCGATGAAAACTCCGCGCCAAAGATTGGACACCCTCCCTTCCCGCTGTCAAACTTCGCCCATGCGCGACTACAACGGCGAGGAGATTCTGGTGATTCCTCGCGAATTATTTGACGAACTGGGATCATTCCAAGGCATCGAGAGCGATATCGACCGGTATTTGGAAGCTCTTCTTGACCCTGCCAATAATTTTTTTATGGACCGAGGCAAAGCTGAAGAAGATCCTTCCTTCAAGCAAATTATTCCCTACGCCCTCTTCCATCACGAAGGACAGTATCTCCACTACACTCGTGGAAAAAGTGGCGGTGAAAGCCGTCTTCATGCCCAGGGATCTGTCGGAATTGGAGGGCATATCAACCCCATCGATGAACGTGCCGATCCACTGGGACGCGAAACCTACCTGGCCGGTGTCGAACGTGAAATCGACGAAGAACTCAACATCTCTGGTGCTCATAGAAACCGCATTGTTGCGCTTCTGAATGATGACAGCAACGATGTCGGCAAGGTCCACCTGGGAGTGGTCCACGTCTTTGAACTCGAAAATAACGAAGTCTCGTCGGCCGAAGACGCTCTCGCCAATCTTGCCTTTCAATCCGCAGCCTCTCTCAGAGGGGAGCTCTATCGCTCACTCGAAACCTGGTCCAGATTCTGCGTGGACAAGATCGTCGAATCACCCGGTTAACCCGGCAACTACCTACTTGGCGGCAACTGTCGGGGATGATCACCTATCACATCAAGCAGGGGGCTTTACGAAAGGAGAAAAAGTCCGATCTCTTCAACAATTCTTTCCTGCATGAGTGGTTGATCAGATACCACTAGTCGATGCAACACGGACACTTCTGCACCCAGTGCCCTGGAGCCACTTCCTCGAACGGGAGCTCCTGCCCAACACTCTCCTCATATCGCTCGTGACCCACCCGGTGGCCAAAGGCACACCCGGCGGGAGGATGAATGGGGCTTGGGACATCACCCTCCAGAATCACGCGCGCCCGTTTTGCAGTAGGATCAGGCACGGGAATGGCAGAGAGCAATGCCTTGGTATAGGCATGGCGCGGGTTACGGTAAATCTCCTCCGCAGGAGCGAGTTCAACAATCTTACCAAGATACATCACCGCGATACGGTCACTCATGTGCTTCACCACCGCAAGATCGTGCGCAATGAAAAGGTAAGACATTTCAAAATCCCTTTGCAATTCCAGCAGCAGATTCATGACCTGCGACTGAACAGAAACATCAAGCGCAGAAACCGGCTCATCCAATACAAGCAGATCTGGATTGAGAGCAAGGGCCCGCGCAATACCAATCCGTTGGCGTTGTCCTCCTGAAAACTCAAAAGGAAATTTGCCAGCGGAGTTCCCGGGAAGTCCGACCCGATCCAAAAGCTCAGCCACCCTCTTCTGTCGAGAAACGCGATTCCCAATCCCCTGAATGATCAGAGGCTCGGCAACCAACTCTCCAACCGCCATGCGGGCGTCGAGTGATTCAGCAGGGTCTTGAAACACCATTTGAAAATCCTGGCGCAGCGGACGGATTCTCCCCTGCCTCATGTGGGTGATGTCGTGCCCCTTAAAACGAATCCTCCCGCCGGTCGGATTCAGAAGACGAACGAGAGCCTTCCCCAAGGTCGACTTACCGCACCCGGACTCCCCCACGAGCCCCAGGGTTTCTCCGGTTTCGATATCGAAACTCACCCCATCGACCGCCTTCACGGCACCAATCTGCTTCATCATCACTCCTCCCCGAATGGGAAAGTGCTGACGCAAGTTTTCGACCTCAAGTAGTTTTGATGAATCGTTGTTCATGCCAGAAAACATTCGGGACAGGTTTCGACCCAGTGGCCAAGTGCGATTTCACGATAGTCGGGACGTTGCCGAAGGAGAACGGAATTCTTGCGATCTATCCTCTGACAAAATCGACAGCCAGAAACAAAATCCTGAATGGAGGCTACCTGTCCGGGGATCGTATTCAACTCGCTCTTGCGCTCACTCTCAATACGCGGAATGGAATTTAAAAGCCCCTTTGTATAGGCATGGCGGGGATGTGCAAAAAGCTCCCGGACCGGAGCCCGCTCCACCACACGACCGGCATACATCACAACCACCTCGTCGCAGTTTTGGGCAATCACTCCAAGATCATGGGTGATCATCAAAACGGCCATCCCCAATTTGGCCTGCATCGATTGAATCAGCTCCAAAATCTGAGCTTGTACTGTCACATCAAGAGCAGTCGTCGGTTCATCGGCAATCAAAAGATCCGGCTCACAGGCCAATGCAATCGCAATCATGACGCGTTGCCGCATGCCACCTGAAAGTTCGTGAGGATAACTGGAGATCCGTTCTTCGGGCGCTGGAATTCCCACGGCATCTAATAACTGCACTGCTTTTTGCAACGCTGCCCGTGATGACATTTTCTCGTGCAGTTTGAGAATCTCCACCAGTTGCTTTCCGATCCGGTGAACGGGATTTAATGCTGCCATCGGCTCCTGAAAAATCACGCCAATCTCTCCACCCCTGATCTTTCTTTTTTCAGCCCCTGTCACCTTGCAGAGATCACGTCCTTTGAAATTAATCTCGCCTTCGAGAACATGTCCCGATGGTTTTGGTAATAGATCGATGATCGACATCGCGGTCACTGTTTTTCCGCAACCGGACTCTCCCACCAGGCCAACCGTCTTTCCCTTCTCAACCGAAAATGAGATTCCATCGACCGCTCTGACCCAACCGGAATCAGTGTCAAAGCTGGTCACCAGCCCTTTGATATCTAATAAGGTGCTCATTTCTTCCGGTATTTCTCGATCACATTCTGCACCTCGGGAAAGGTCTTTCCCGACCTCATCGCCTCGAGCGTTTCCTCCTGCATCTCGATATCAATCCAGAAGCTGTAATGCTCGTAGGGATAAGACACCACCGGGGGGCAAAATTTCACCGTTTCCGTATTCGGCCAACGCATCCAGCGCCAGCACGCCACTCGCTCAAAATCGCGTTTCCAACCGGGAACGAAAACACCCCGCTCGTAAACCTGCTGCTGGATTTTGTGCGCAAGCTCCTTCTTAAACTCGTTGTCGGAAGTCTGCCGATACTCCTCCACCCATTTGTCCATCTCGGGATCGTTGTAGGCGAAAACGTTATTGGTCTTTGGCTTGATATTGCCCTGCTCGTCATAGGCATTGCGGGAGTGAAAGTATTCGTAGAAGGCGAAGTAAGGTGGCTGAACAGACCACGCGACCGCAGTGAGTTCAAACTTCTTGTCCATCGCATCGGTGAAAACGATACTCGGGTCTTTTCCATCTAGGATCAGGTCAACTCCGGCACTCCGAGCCTCTGTCTTCAAAATCGACATGATATCGGCATAGGTTTTCACAGAGTAATGGCTGAGGGTGAATTCCAACCTCGATCCATCCGGCTTCCGCAGAATCCCGTCATTCCCTTCCTCAGTGAATCCGGCCTTTGCGAAATACTCGCGGGCTTTTTGCGGAGAAAATGGCCGGGGCAGAACGTTGGGATTCACAAAGTCTCCGAAGCCATCGACAAATCCGGGAAGCCGGTTGTAGTCTCCCCAAAATTGAACCTTGATCACTTTATCGTAGTTAAGCGCATGGGCCAACCCGAGACGGACATTGATGTCCTTGAGCTTTTCCTTATCGAGGTTCATCTCGACGCCGAACTGTGGTCGCGGAAAATCGTTGTACCACCAATGCCGTTCAATGTAGCCATCGTAAACCTTTGGAATTTCGGTCTTCTCATACCAGGACTTCGGGCCTGAAACGAGAGCCATATCAAGCTGACCCGCGCGGAAAAGCTCGAAGCTCTTGTTAATGTCGCGAATCACTCTCCAGACGATCTTATCCGGATTATATCGGTAGCGGTAAAATTTCTTGTCATTCCCCCACCAGTTTTTGTTCCGAGTCAAAGTGACGGAAACACCTTTGTCGATGTCTCCATCTCGCACAAAATATGGTCCGGTGTTCGGCTGATGTTTCCAATTATAGCGCTCTTCATAGTCCGGCCCAAACTCCCCATAAAAATGTCGAGGAGACGGGGCGAAATCCCCAATTTTGTTATACATTCCGAGTTCACTCTTGGCCTCAGGGAAGGTCACCGAAAGGGTGTGCTCGTCGTAGATCGCAATCTGGGCAATCTCTTCCCGCAGGTATTGTTTGTAGAAAGGCGAATTCGCGTAGTCCGACATGCGAAGGTATGCCGAAACGGCAAAGTCCCGAGCCTCTACTTCCACTCCATCAGAATAAGCCGCATCCTCATGAATCTTGAAATACCAGGTCCGCTTGTTTGGGCCATGGGCCCATTTTTCCGCCGTCGCCGGGATGACCGAACTATTCAAACGGTTCAAGGCTACCAGCCCAAGTTGAACATCATCGTATAGCTCTCCTCTCATCCCGCTGTTGGAAGCGGGACCGAAGGGCCGTAAAGTGGGGGGGAAACTCGCCACGTAATAACGAAACACTCCGCCCTTTTTTGCAGCAGGATCTGAATCTTCCGGTTCATCAAGACCGTCCTTCCACTCAAGATCATCCGGAAGATCAGCGGGTGTTTTGAAGCTGAAGTATTCGCCAAGCGCCACCCGACGTTCAAAACGCTCGACTAGTTTCGCGGAATCCTTCGCCGCCGCCGAATCCGGCTCGGCCATGGTCAACTCCTCTTGAGCCTCCGCCAGTTTATCGGCATTCCACGTTTTCATGTAGTCATTGAAGACAGGCACAAATTCATCAAAGCCAAGCCCCGCAACATAGGCTTCCTCTTCCCTTTGGCAGGACAAAAGAAGAAGGGAAAAAATCAGAATAAGCCAACGCATGAATCCTTAGCGATAATAGGTATACTTCTTGGGGTCAAATGCCTCGCGAATCGCTTCTCCCACAAAGGTCACCAGCACCAGCATGATGACAAGACATGAGAAAGCGGAGGTCACTAGAAGAGGTGATGAAAGAGAACTTAGACCATCTTTGAGGAGCTTTCCCCAGCTCGCATATTGCACCGGGAGGCCAAAGCCCAGGTAGTCGAGTGCAGTCAATGAAAGTACTAATCCCGAGATCGAAAACGGAACCAGAGTTACCAGAATCGCGACCGAGTTGGGCAGCAAATGACGAAACAAGATCCGAGGCACCCCCGCCCCGATAACCCGGCTCGCCGCTATGTAATCCCGCGCTTTTTCTTTCAGGGCCGACGTCCGCATGAGGTAGGTCATGCCCATCCAACCGAAGATCGAGAGGATCCCGAGGATGAGGTAAAATCCCAACCGATCCTTGTATTGGGCCGGAACGCCCAGCGTGATGATAATGACGAGGAAGAGGAAAGGGATGTTAGAGAGAATTTCAATGATCCGTTGCACGACCAAATCAAACCATCCGCCAAAATATCCCATCAGAAGCCCCACCGTAATTCCAATGAGGTAGACGATCGGGATGTAAATGATGGCGGCCTGGAAATTCACCTGTAAGCCACCGTAGAGATAAGCAATGACGTCATCCCCCTGGGAAGTGGTTCCCAAAAGATGCGACATCTTCGGCTCAGAAGGCGGATAGCTGACATCGTATTCCTCCTGCACTTTGGAGTTGGACAAAAAGTCTACCAGAGCCCCTTCGCCTTCCCATTCCTGTGATCTTTCAACGAGTTCGCCATCCCGATATTTCACCTTGTAGACGCGGTCCCCTTCCTTGTTCCAACCCTGCGCATCCCCTTGGCGAATGCCTTTTCGATAGGTGAAGCGGAGGTGCGGCGCTTCCGGCTGCGCTGGGCTGTAGAGACGTGTTCCCAGTCCACTGTAATCCGACTCCGCCGGATCGATCTCCTTGGCCAAGGCACTGATGGTATCTTGGGTCGGATTGTAGGGGCGTAGTGGGAGGATCACACTGGCGTCAGCCTTGTCTGCGAAGACCTTCTTTAATTCACGGTAGTTAGGCTCAAGATCAGCCTGAGCCGGATCTGTGATGCCAAAGTCCTTGTTCTTCTCCAGCTTTGTCGTGAAAGCCGGGAAATGCCACTCCCCCTCGAATTTCACCGCAAGCGCCTCTTTGCCCACAATCAACTGGTCCAGCGCTGCCAGTCCGGCCAGGCCCACCAAAATGAGGAAGGAATAATACCCCCGTTTGATCGCTTTGAAGCGCTGGATCTTGCGGATCGTCACCGGGTTTGGCGGACCGCTTGTGAGCTTGCTCAGAACAAGCCACGCTCCCACCAGAAAAAGAATGATTGCGGTGATGAAGCCGGCCTTCGAAACCAGCCACTCCAGAAAGTCAAAGGGCAGATTTAAATCACCGGCCGAGCGGGAAAAATTATACCCCCAGCTGATCGTAGGGAGCTTCAAGTCGGCGCGGTCAGCCAAGACACTGGCAACCGAGGCAACGATGAGGGAGATTCCAATTCCGAGCTTCATGGTCTAATGGAATTTCACCCTCGGATCGATGAGGGCAACGATGATGTCAGAGAGGATGTTTCCCATGACCATAAGAAACGAGGCGACGGTCAATGTCCCCATGATGAGCATTTGATCGGGACCAGTAATGGCTCGAAATTGCAACAGGCCGAACCCCTGAATATCGAAAACCGTTTCGATCAGAAGGCTGCCGGAAACGATAAGGGTGATCAATTGGCCCAAGCTGGTGGCGATTGGGATGAAGGAATTCCGAAAGGCATGACGAAAAACGGCTCGGTTAAAGCTCACCCCTTTTGCCACCGCTGTGCGAACGTAGTCGGCGGCAAGATTGTCCATGAGGTTGTTTTTCATCATCATCGTCATCCACGCGAAAGATCCAATGACGTAGCTAATCAGCGGGAGGACAGTATGCCACGCGAGATCTTTTATTTTCCCGAGGAAGGTCATGGAGTCAAAGTTCTGTGACACCAATCCGACCATTGGAAAGATCGGCTTGTAGGCTCCAAGGTAAACGAGCAGGAGCGCCCCGAGAGCGAAGCCCGGAATGGCGTAACCAAAGAAGATGAGAACCGAGCTCAGGTTATCAATGGGCGTGCGGTGCTTGATTGCCTTGAGAATTCCGAGAGGCAAACACACTCCATAAGTCAGAATGGTCGTGAGGATGCCAAAGTAGAGAGCAACCGGCATGCGCGACTTGATCAAATCCAGAACCGGCTCTCCAAAAACCGAGGATTTCCCCATATCGCCCTGTAGCAACCCGGAGATCCGGGACTTATAGATGACCGCCCGAGGAAGATAATTATCAACGGTTCGATTTGTCACGCCATCCTCCCGCTCCTTGTGAACTTCAAACCGCTGCTCGGCTGTTTCGTAGCGATATTCCCAGCTGTCTTCGGTGATATCCTGCCACTCGGCGATTGGCTTCGAGCGATCCACGTAACGTGCCCATTCGATTTCACCATTGTCTTTCTGCACCACTACCGGGCGGCCGGTTCCCGCAAGACTGACGAGAACTTGTTTTGAAGGATCTTTGACAAGACTTCCCCCGATCATCTCCTCACTGAGTTGGTCGCCCTGTTTCGAAGGTTTAAATTCGGCCTCACTGTAAAGCCGTTCGCGTGGATACAGGCCCAACCACGTCATATAGGCGATGACTACATTCTTGTCATATAGGTATTCACGCTCAAAGGCCTCGATCTGCTCCTCGGACAAAGCGCCGCTCTGTCCCCCGCTGCCGCCACCACCACCGCCTTCGGAGGTCCCGGCCGCCGCGGCCTGCAATTCCCGTTCCAGTGGGCTTCCGGGCATCACCCGGGTAATGGCAAAAACAAGGAAAGTCACTCCCAGCACGGTCAATGGGACCAGTAGCAAGCGGCGGAGGAAATAAACTTTCATTCGGGGTGTTAGCGTCTTTGACGCATAAGGTTTTCTTTCTATTCGAACCCCATTGTCAAATGAAAGTCCCAGAATACAAAAATTCATTCCCTTTCTCTCTCATTTGTCCAAGGTTTCACCCGTGTTTCGGAACCTGCTCTTTCCAGCCCTCGCCAGCCTCGCTTTCGTGTCATGCGAGAATCGATCCGACGTCGAGATCGCCAATGAGGAAAACATTCTCATCATCGGTAACAGCAACGAGCCCAAAGGACTCGATCCGCACCTCGTCTCGGGAGTCCTAGAGTCCAACATCATCCGCGCTCTTTTCGAAGGCCTCTGTGTCGAAGACCCGGCAAAGGACAGCACCTCACTACCGGGCGCTGCCCTGACCTGGGCCCCTTCCGATGACTTTACAGAGTGGATTTTCAACCTCAATCCCGAAGCCAAATGGTCCGACGGCGTACCTGTCACGGCCGTCGATTTTGTCTTCTCCTACAAGCGCCTCCTCTCACCGGACCCCAATTGGCCCGCTGAATATTCCGAAATGCTCTACTTCCTCAAAAACGGAGAAGCCTACAACCGCAGCCACTTCGGCCATATCCTCTGCGGAAATGACCCGGACTTCCCTCTCGACTGGGAGACTCTCAAAAAAGCGAACTTCGAAGGTGAACGCAGCCTCAAACTCGAGAACTTTGTCGGCAAGAAATTCTCCGACTTGAAGGAAATCGACCTGAAAAAGCTGAAACCCTATCTCAAGGAAGACGAAACCATCGATCTCGCGAAGATCACCGCCGAGAAAGTTGATCTGAAAAACCTCTCTGAGACCGAGAAACGTATCTTCTGCAACGCCAAGGGAATCGACAAACTGAGCAAGGAGCAACTTCAGTCCCTCAAATCCGACTCCAGCCTCGTGACGTGGACCGACGTTGTCCCTGAGGAGGTCCGCCAGATTGTTCTCGACCGCCTCATCGCTCATCACGAAGCCGGCAAACCCAATCTTTGGGAAGAAGCCCAGGTCGGCGTGACCGCAGTCGATGATTTCACTCTCAAGATCACCCTCCGTGGGCCGGTCCCGTTTCTGCCCGAAATCACCAAGCACTACACTTGGTATCCCGTTCCAAAACACATCGTTCTTCGATACGGAAAAATCAACACCGCCTTCTCCTCGCAATGGACCCGCCCGGGCAACCTCGTCTCGAACGGCCCCTTCAAGCTTAAGACCTGGCGTACCAACCACTTTCTCGAGGTCGAGAAAAACCCCCACTATTGGGACAGGGATCAGGTGGACTTAAATGGCATCCGCTACCTTCCCATCAAGAATTACTATACCGAAACCCGCATGTTTGGGGACGGACAACTTCATATGACCTATACCGTGCCCTCGGAGCTCATCCCGATGGCCAAGAAAAAATACCCCGACCAACTCCGCCAGGAACCTTACGTGGGCGTCCGATTTATTCGAGTCAACACCCGCAAGGAACCACTCAACAACCCCAATTTCCGCCGCGCTCTTGCGACTTCCATCGATCAAAAAGCAATCTGCGAAAAAATCCTTCTCGGTGGCCAAAAACCCGCTTCCGGAATCGTCCCGCCCTTCGGCGAATACAAGGTCCCCGGGCTCATCCAGTTCGACCCCGAGAAAGCCCGAGCCCTCCTCAAAGAGTCCGGTTACTCGACCGACTCCAAGTTCTCGGAAATCAAACTTCTCACAACCAATTCAGAATCCGGTCTTCGCGAAGCGGAAGCCCTGCAAGAAATGTGGAAACAACAGCTGGGCATCAAGGTTCGCATCGTCCAACGGGAATGGACGACCTACCTCCAAAAACAATACGATGCCGACTACGACCTCTGCGTGGCAGGCTGGATCGGCGATTACCTAGACCCGACAACCTTCCTCGAAATGTGGGTGGCGGACGGCGGAAACAACAACACCGGATGGGGATCAAAAGAGTTTGAGAACCTTCTCACCAAAGCGGAAAACACGGCTGACGTTGCCGCCCGCATGGACGTCCTTTCACAGGCGGAAAAAACGATTCTCGCGGACACTCCCGTCCTCCCCATTTACTGGTACACCACCAATTACCTGATCCGCCCCGAGGTCAAAAACTGGAATCCCCTTCTCCTCAACAATCATCCGTTCAAATTCGTTAAAATCGAAAAATAAGTCCGACTCCCGATGCTCAAAATCATCCTTTCCCGTGTGATCCAGACCATTGTCGTGGTCTTTGTCCTCGTCACCTTCGTCTTCTTCGCCGTTCGCGCCATTCCCGGCAATCCCTTCGCCAGTGACAAGGCAACTTCAGCTGAAGAAGAAGCCGCCCTCAAGGCCTACTACGGACTCGATAAGCCGCTGCCCGTCCAGTATGTCAACTACTGGAAAAATATCCTGGTCGATGGTGACTTTGGCGACTCGCTGGCGATGAAAGGCCGGAAGGTCTCCACGTTGATTTCCGAGTCCTTCCCGGTCTCATTAAAACTTGGCGTGATCTCTCTTATCCTCGGGATGTTGATCGGAATCCCACTGGGAATCGTGGCCGCCCTCTTCCACAACCGATGGCAGGACTATCTCGCCATGGTAGTCGCGATGGCGGGAATTTGCGTTGTCGCCTTTGTCCTCGGCCCCATTTTCCAAATCTCCATCGCCGCGCCCCTCGACTGGTTCAATGTCGCAGGCTGGAGCCGCACCAGCGACATTATCCTCCCCTCCATAACTTTGTGCTTCGGAGTCGCGGCCTACCTCGCCCGACTCACCCGGGGAGGCATGCTTGATGTCCTCTCACAGGATTACATCCGAACCGCACACGCAAAAGGAGTCCCCACTCTCCAAATCATCGTGAAACACGCCATACGGCCGGCCCTCATGCCCGCCGTCACCTTTCTGGGCCCTGCCTTTGCGGCCATTATCACCGGCTCGTTTGTTGTCGAAACCATCTTTCTGGTTCCCGGGATGGGCCAATACTTCGTCCTCGGGATCCAGTCGAAGGACTACAATCTCGTCCTCGGACTTGTTCTTTTTTACGGCATCCTCATGGGCATCGCCAACCTGCTCTCGGATATCGCCCTCATCTTCATGGACCCCAAACTTCGCACCGCATAAGACACCATGAGTTCCTCTGCAACTGTTCAGAACAGCGAACCGGCAGCGATCGAAAAAGGTTCCAGCCTTTGGACCGACGCCTTTGTTCGCCTTAAGAAAAACAAACTCGCCGTGCTGGGCGGGATCATTGTCATCGTGATCCTATTCCTCTGCTTCATCGTCGCTCCCATCATGTCGATGGCCGGAATGAAGGCCAATGATCAGGACCTCGCCAACCGCTTTGCCGGAATTGGCGAAAAGGGCGTCCTTGGCACCGACCAACTGGGCCGCGATCTTTTCATGAGGGTTCTTGAAGGAGGTCAAATCTCCCTTCTCGTCGCCTTTCTCGCCACTATGATGACCGTCACCATCGGCGTCATCTACGGCGGAGTCGCAGGTTACATCGGCGGCAGGATCGGCAACATTATGATGCGAATCGTCGATGGCCTCCTCGCCATGCCTTTCCTGATCATCGTGATCCTCTTCCGCGAGATCATCACCGGACGAATCGATATCGTGGCCCGCTTTCTCGTCAACGAATGGAGCTGGGACAACGACACCGTGACGCGCTTCGCCAACCTCATTCCGCTCACCATCGCCATTGCCGGATTTGGCTGGCTCTCGATGGCCCGGATTGTGAGATCATCTGCGGCTTCTCTCTCAAAGCAGGAGTTTGTGGAAGCCGCCCGTTCGCTGGGCCTCAGTCATCGACGCATCCTCTTCCGCCACATGCTCCCTAATATGCTCGGCCCGGTCATCATCTATGCCACCCTGACCATCCCCAGTTTCATTCTCTACGAAGCGACTCTTAGTTTCATCGGACTTGGTATCGAGCCACCGAACTCATCGTGGGGCAAACTCATCATGGAAGGAGCCAATTTCCTCGAAACAAATGTCATCGTCCTCGCCATCCCGGCAGTGATGTTCTCGCTCACCCTCTTCGCCTTTAACTTCCTCGGCGACGGCCTTCGGGATGCCCTGGATCCCAAAGCATCAAAGGACTAAGCACGAAAGGGAGCCTTTCCCGTCAAACAAAAAATCCGCCTCGACCGAATCGAGGCGGTTGGAAATCTGGATTGCAGTCCGAGGACCTATTGCTTGCGGCGAGCAAGTGCACAAAACCCGACAAGAAGAAGCCGCACCGAGCTTCAAGGCTCTGGAAGATTGAAGCCAATACAAACGGTGAAACTTCTAAGAGGTCGGCTGCCCTTGGCAGGGCCGCGGCGAATCCGCCCAGAACGTTCTCAAGATCACCGACACTCATGGAGCGTCCCCTTGACTGTCCCGTAATCTTCAGGTGGCTTCAATATCCTCCCTCATTTCTTGTGGCACTGTATCATCAGATCTCCAAGGCCCGTCATTTCGCCAAAGCTAATCCTCAAAAGCCACCTGCTCTTCCTTGCCCATCCAGTCACTCGATTCGGCCTCCATCACTCTTTCTTTTTAACTGTTTCGAATTTCTGCCACCGCCTCTTGCATCTCGTCGTAATAGCTCTTCATTGCCTTTGCCCGCGCCAGTCCTGCCGCAGTGAGTCGATAATATTTCCGTGCCGGACCGCTTTCACTCTCTACCAAGTGCGATTGCAAAAGCCCCTGCTTCCTCATCCGCGATAGCAGTGGATAGATACTCCCCTCCGACACATCCAGTCCTTTGACCTTCACCAATCGTCGCGCGAGATTATACCCATAGGTTCCATGTTCATCCGCCTCAAACTCCATCGCCGACAACACGCAAAACTCCAGAACCCCCTTCCGAAGCTGCACCGTCCAATTGTCAAATAACGCCTCCATCACTAAAAATAACTATTACCAGCTACCTTGTATAGCAAGGCACTAATATTCGATCTCCGCTTTTTCTTTCTCAACCACCCTCGAATTTGTCAAAGTCCTCTGCAGATGGATCCGCAGGAACTTCAAAAACAAATCTCTGACTCCAGCGCGTGGGTTGGAGCCATTCGTAACGAAATGGGCCAAGTCCTTGTCGGACAAGAAAATCTTGTCAACAAGCTCCTCATCGGCCTTCTCAGTCACGGCCACATTCTTCTTGAAGGCGTCCCGGGCCTTGCCAAAACCTTAGCCGTCAAGGCCCTTGCGGGATCGTTGCAAGCCAAGTTTTCCCGAATTCAATTCACCCCGGATCTTCTCCCCGCCGACCTCCTCGGCACCATGATCTATCATCCCGATCAGAAAACATTTACTCCCAAGCTCGGTCCCATCTTCGCCAACCTCATCCTGGCCGACGAAGTCAACCGCGCACCCGCAAAGGTTCAATCCGCTCTACTCGAGGCGATGCAGGAACGCCAGGTCACCATTGGAGATCAAACCCATGCTCTTCCCCACCCCTTTCTTGTCCTTGCCACCCAAAACCCCATCGATCAGGAAGGAACTTATTCTCTCCCGGAAGCCCAGCTCGACCGCTTCCTTTTAAAAGTCACCGTCGATTATCCCAGCCGCGAAGAGGAACTCGATATCCTTGACCGAATGTCTTCCTCCAACGCCAACGAAGCCACCACCCCGGTCACCACCCCCGAAGCCATCTCAGCCAGCCGCGAACTCGTTGACCAAATCTACATCGACTCCGCTGTTCGTGGCTACATCGTCGATCTCGTTCAAGCCACCCGCACCCCGGGCAACTACGAAGGATCTCTGAAAAACCTCATCATGGCCGGCGCTTCACCACGCGCTTCCATCAACTTCGCGCGCGCCTCCCGCGCCCGGGCTTTTCTTCAAGGCCGAGCCTTCGTCACTCCAGCCGACGTTAAGGAACTCGCCCCCGAGATCCTCCGCCACCGCATCATCCTCTCCTACGAGGCGGAAGCGGAAAACGTCACCACTGATCAAATCATCGAACGCCTCATGGGCCGTGTGCCCGTCCCTTGAAAACTTGACGTCTTAAGGAATCAGGTCAGTCTCACTGGATCGTTTTTCAAACAAGTCACGCGAAATACAACTGATAATGATGCTCAAAAAACACGTTCCTCTCCTCCCTCTCGGCTGCGCCTTTTCCGGGGAGGCCGCCATTGATGATGACACTTCCATTCTAATGGCTCCAACCCTGCGGGCATGAGCCTGCTTGACGACATCTCGTTTGCGGTGGGTGCCAGCATTGTATTCCCAAATGTCGATGCCGACGGCTTGGCCTTTGACCGGACCGGATGGGGCGCCCCTGTGAGCGACAGCAATGACGCCATTGGTGCCGAATTCGACTCTGGGGAAGTCACATCCGGAAAAGCCCTCCCTTTTTCCCGCCAAGAATCACCGCTCCGATGATAGAAATCCCCAGGAAAACCATCGCCCATACTCCGAGAGCGGAAGCGAGCTCGTAGCCGTTACCGAGCATTCCGATGAGAGAATAGATCGCCTTCGTAATTGGAAAATGCTCGGACTGTTGGGCCAAAATCAAACTATCGCTCACCTCCAACATGGCGAAGGCGAAGGCGAGAATCCCCCCCGCAATCAAGTTGGGTCCCAACAAAGGAAGAGAGACTCTTCTCAGGGTCCGGGCAGGTGTCGCTCCCAAGGAACGGGCAGCCTCTTCCAAAGCCAAATTGCTCTGTTGAAGCCCGGCCACTGCGGAACGCACCACGTAGGGCAATCTCCTCACCGCATAAGCCACCACAAGCAGCCAAGTTGGATCCTCTTTGGCGCCTTGAACCAGGAACCGAAAGGCTTCTCCATCCTGAGAGAGCGCAAGATACCCGAATGCCATCACTAATCCCGGAACTGCCAGTGGAAGCATGACCAGGGCATCAAGAAACGCCCTACCTCGAATTGTACTTCGCACAATGACCCAGGCAATCGCGATTCCAAGAATGAGATCCACCAGAGTTGCCATCGAGGCATAAAACAGGCTGTTTTGGATCGAGGGAACCACCAGAGGATGGCTCAGAGCTTCCTGATAATGGGCTGTTGTCCAAGCCTCCGGCAAAATGCTGGCATACCAATCCTGAGCCAGAGAAAGCACGACCACACCCGCATGGGGAAGAGATGCGATAAAAAAGACCCCCAGGAAAAACAAGGTGCACAACCACGCCTTCCCCCCCTTGGGTCGCACTTCAACATTCTTCCCCTTCGGTCGCGGCGCTGTCCCCAGTTTGGAGCGGCCCAAAACCGCTTTTGAAGCCATAAAGACAAGCGTGGAGACAACCAGCATGATCGCCACCAAGGCAAACGGGAAGGGATTCGACCCAAGATCCTTAATCCCATCATAAACCTGTACCGGTGCCACCCGTGTGTAGTCAAAGACCAATGGCACCCCAAGTTCAGTGAAGGACCAGATGAAAACAATGGCTCCGCCGGCAAAGATTCCGGGCGTCGTCAAAGGAAACGTAATCCGCATGAGACGTCGCCACGGCGGGCACCCCAAATTCTGGGCCGCCTGCTCCATCGCCGGATCAATATTCGACAAGGAGGCTGCGATGTTCATGTAAAGGATTGGGTAAAGATGCAGGGCATTCATGATGACCACTCCCCAAAACCTCCCGTCCCCCAACCAATCAACCGGCAGCGCCGGATCCATAAGCCCCACCTTTGCAAGACAAGCATTGAGCGCCCCATTGATACCCAGAATCTGCTTCACCCCTACCGCACCCACAAATGGCGGTAATACCAGCGGAATTAAAATGAGTGCCGAGAGCGACTTCTTGAATGGAAAAAGATACCGGTGCCCGATCAAAGCGAGAGGAAAGGAAATGACCAGAGAGACAACGGTGCTCGAAACCCCCAACGCGAAGGCATTCCAAAGGCCTTCGGTATAAACCGGATTCTTGAAAACCTCGATCACGAAGGAAAAGGTCAGCCCTTTTCCCTCTTCGTAAAATGCCTCCTTCAAGACCATCACAGCCGGATAGATAAAGAAAACAGCAAAGAAGAGCGTCACTGCTGCAGTCAGACTATAAGCGGCTTTGCGACTCATCGGCTTCCTCCTTTCGCCAATCTTTCAGCATCCCGGTAATTGTCTCTGAAATGCTTACCCAACCGATTCATCATGCGCACTGCCGCCACCTTGTCTTTGGATCTTAATGTCTTCTTGATATCGGAAAGTGCGAGTTCATAACCCACCGGAGTGACATCGTAAAACTTTGCCGTCGCCTCTGCCGGAAAACCAGCCTCAATCAAGGCATTCCACGCTTCCTTCATCTCATGATGAGAATCAATACACATCGCTCGGATGATGTTTCGAAGGGGGGTGAAGTGCCGCCCTGTCAGATTGTAGTCGTAGACGAACTCGTCCGCCGTTTCATAGGGCATCACTTTGGCATCCACCATTTCCGAAAGGTAGGGTTCTCGATAGAGATCACGGCGAATCGGGAGGCGTCTCAAACTTCTCATCTTCGGTCCCATCTCTGATCCGGGTTTGGCATTCCAGAGCATCTGGCCCTGTTCCGTGAAAATAAAATTCACGAACTCCTGTGCAAGATCGAGATGCGGAGCTCCCCTTAAGATTGCTACTGGATCGACACTCATTGAAGTTCCTCCCACGGGAGAAACAAAACGAATCCGCGACCAGCCATTTTTTTTCTTCAAAGCCTCATTAAAAGAGCGCCCATAAAAATCAATACACATCCCCGCAATGGCATTTCCCTGCGCTACATCATGCGGAACCTTTGAAGCATTGTCGGTGAAATAACGGGCATTGGCTCCAATCCGCTGGATCAAATTCATCCCCTCCACCCAACCTTTGTGACAAGCATCTTCCTGCGAAAGTCCAGACTTCAAGTGATCGTGAATCTTCTGCTGCACAAGCATCTCAAAAGCTTTCGCCACCGATCCACTTTTGGTGGGATCAGCGAGAGCAATTCCTTTTTGAAACCCCGGCTCCCCCAGATCATCCCACGTAGTTGGCGCTTCCAAATTCAATCGCTTCAAGCTGTCGGCGTTGTAGCAAATTCCAAACGAAGAAAGACACGTCCCCAGCCAGTCTTTTTCCTCAGGGTAGTAGGTCTCTCCGCTCTGGGTTTTGGGAATGATTCCCTCTTCAAAAATCTCCGTTTGTTGTTCGAAAATATCCAGTTTTTGAAAACGCTTTTCCGCAGCTTGAAGTTTGAAATCATAGACGCCGCCGCCGAAGAACAAATCAAGGCCGATCCCCTCTTTGCCGTTTTTTTCGGCTGAATCAAAGGCGCTATCCAACACCCGTTTGATCTCACTTGTCCCACCCGGCGTACGCCAATTGATATACACGCCTTCACCATGCTCTTCCTCATACCATTTCGAAAACGCCTCGCCGAATTCCCGACGAATGAGTTCGTTGTGCGGTGTAATCACATCAAGACGTAACTCAGCCTTGCTGATGGCAGCAGCATCGTCATCACGTAAGATGATGGGGGCAGCCACCACAATCGCCATGGGTAAAAAGACCCCAAGATATTTTTTCCAGGCTCCATTCATCGTTCCAAAAGGGTGACGTCTTCCGTAGAAACTCTGAGGCCGATAAGATTGTCTCCAGGCGAGCGGATGATTTGCGGATTTTGCTCGGTCACTTGCATGACCGTTCCATCGTCCAGCCCAACGGAATATTGGATCAGGCTGCCCAGATAAATTCGTCCGATAATTCTCCCGACCAGAGAGCCCTCAGCTGGGTTAACAATCTCAACGGCCTCAGGGCGGATCGATAAGATGACTGAAGAACCAGGGATCGGTTGAAATCCTTCCACACTCGGTGTTGCCGTAAGCACTCCGTTTGGAGTCTCAACTTGGCGCCCCTCACGAACTGTCCCTTTGAGCAAGTTCGTTTCCCCAATAAATCCTGCCACGTAACTCGAGATCGGCTGACGATAAATTTCCTCAGGCGGCCCCACTTGCGCAATCCCCCCCTCATCCATCACCGCCATTCGATCAGCCATGGACAAAGCTTCGGCTTGATCGTGCGTCACATAGATACCCGTAAGATCATTCTCCTTCACAATACGCCGAATCTCAGACCGCATTTCGAGCCGGAGTTGAGCGTCGAGGTTGGAGAGGGGCTCATCGAGAAGGAGACACTTCGGACGAACCACTAGAGCCCGCGCCAAAGAAACCCGCTGCTGCTGCCCTCCTGACATTTGATCGACCCCTCGTTTTGCAAAGCCATCCAACTTGACCATTTTAAGGGCTTCCTCAACTCGGCGCTGAATCTCCTTTTTCTCCACCTTCCTTTCCTCCAAACCGAAGGCAATGTTCTGCCCAACCGTCATGTGCGGCCACAGCGCGTAGGATTGAAATACCATTGCCGCTTCACGCTTATGAGTGGGAAGCCCCGTCACATCACGATCTCCAAAGAAGACTCTCCCTTCGGTTGGAGTTTCCAATCCCGCGATGCAACGCAACAGGGTCGTTTTCCCACATCCACTGCCACCGAGCAGGAAGAAGAGCTCTCCCGAAGCAATTTTCAGCGAGACGTTCTTAAGTGCGGTCACATTGCCAAATCGCTTCGTGATCCCATCGGCCCGGATTTCTTCCATAGAGGGACATGCTTGAATTTCCTCCATAAAAGGCAAGCCCTCAAGGTGGTAGTTTCTGTTTAGCACCTCCCAGAACACAGGTTTTACGCCAGGCCTGGATTTTGCCCCTTCAGTTTAAGCCCAGCCCAATTCCTGATTGCCTGAATTAAGGGCTGGCCTTGAGCGCTGCCTGACAAGCACCGCAATTCGACCCCCCCCTTCAAACCTACCCTTCCAAAAGACGCGCGCAACGGCATCACGGTTCCCCAGCTTCTTTGATGCATCATTCAGCGGGACGACCCAAGCACTCGCCGAGAGAGCGATTACCACTTTTCTGGTCGCCAAGTGAGCATTCCTGTGGTCAAATTTTTGAAACCTAAAGCAATCCCATGCCACGCGTAGCCATTACCATCCCTGGGAAGAATCCCCAGCCCTACCGCTTTCAGATCGACCGCAAAAAAGTGACCGTCGGTCGGGCTTCCGACAACGACATCATTATCGATTGCTCATCCGTCTCATCGCTCCATTGCACGATGGAAAGAGTCGAAGGTGGATACATCCTGCGCGATCGTCACTCGACCAACGGGATTACCCTGGACCAAGATGACATGGCCGTGATCGATCTGCGAAATGACAACGAAGTCCGCGTCGGCGACGTGAAGTTCGAATACACCCTCAGCAATGACGAGCTCGACGAACTCGACGACGAAGAATTCGTTCCTCATGCCCAAAAAACTTCCGACGCCAGCAACGAGCCAGAAGTAGAAAAAAAGCCCGAAAAGAAGAGCAACAAAAAACCCAAGGTGGGAACGCCAGTTCCCCGACCTGCGACACCAGCTCCCGTTCTCGCATCCAGCAGCTCGGACAGTAGTTTCCTCTACGGATTGGCTCTTTTTGTTTGCGGGATTCTGTCCTTTTACGCCGGTCTGGACCACAGCTACTCCGGCAAGCAACGTAATGCTGGTCGTGAAAACGACGTCTCTCTCCTGAAGGATATGAAAGAAGGTCGCCCCCCTCTTTCGGAAGCCGCGAAAGAGGAGAAAACAAAATAATTCAGGCTCGCTGCGAGCGGGATTCGACCCCGAAAAACCACTCACGTGGCCGCCCAATCGCCTTTCGGAGCAGAACAAATACCCGGGTTACTTGTCTGTCACGGCACCTTCGCTGGCACTTGTGACGAGCTTTGCATACTTGGCAAGAACCCCACGAGTATAGCGTGGCTCGGGTTGAACCCAGCTAGCCTTCCTTGATTCCAGGTCGGCATCAGTCGAGATCTCGTTATTATCGGCGTCAATGGTGATGGTATCTCCCTCTTCGAGAAGTCCAATCGGACCTCCGTCAAAGGCTTCGGGCGTGATATGTCCCACCACAAAACCGTGGCTTCCGCCGGAAAAACGGCCATCGGTGATCAGCGCAACCTTGTCGCCCAAACCACGCCCCATCACTGCGGCGGTTGGCCCAAGCATCTCCCGCATTCCCGGACCACCCTTTGGCCCCTCAAGGCGGATCACAATGACATCGCCTGCTTCAATCTCCCCGCTCAGAATGGCGCTCATGGCATCTTCCTCCGAATCAAAGACGCGCGCACGCCCCGTGAAGGAAAGCCCCTCTTTCCCAGAGATCTTGGCAACCGACCCGGTCGGGGCAAGATTTCCATAGAGAATGCGCAAGTGACTGTCCTTTTTTACCGGATTGTCCATGGAGCGGACGACATCCTGACCTTCGGGAAATTCAAGAGGAGAATTAGCGAGGTTTTCCGCCACCGTTTTCCCGGTCACGGTCAGGCAATCCCCGTGAAGAAGACCTTCCTTGAGGAGGGTTTTCATCAGCGGAATTAAGCCGCCGATCTTTACCAGCTCCGCCATGACATATTTACCACTGGGTTTAAGATCAGCCAAAACCGGAACGCGTTTCCCGATCTCGGTAAAGTCGTCGATGCTCAACTCCACATCAGCGGTGTGGGCCATCGCGAGGAGGTGAAGAACGGCATTGGTTGATCCACCCAAAGTGATCACGACCGTGATGGCGTTTTCAAACGCCTTCCGCGTCATGATATCGCGTGGCTTGATTCCTTTCTCAAGGAGATGAAGAACGGCCGCACCAGCATCAAAGCTATCTCGCTTTTTATCGTCACCGATTGCGGCCTGGGCCGAGCTGTTTGGGAGGCTCATTCCAAGAGCTTCGATGGCACTTGCCATGGTGTTGGCCGTATACATGCCACCACACGATCCCGGTCCGGGAATGGCCTTTTCTTCCACCATTTGAAGTTCCTCGTCCGAATACTCACCGCTGGCGTGTTTCCCCACTGCTTCGAAAACCGAGACAATATCGAGTTCCTTTTCTTCCCCTTTGAGACTGGCACATCCTGGAAGAATCGTTCCACCATAGACAAAAACCGAAGGACGGTTCATGCGGGCCATTGCCATGATGCAGCCCGGCATATTTTTGTCGCACCCACCGATGGCGACATATCCGTCCATTCCTTCGCAACCGACCACGGTTTCAATCGAGTCAGCGATCACTTCGCGGCTCACGAGAGAGTATTTCATTCCCTCGGTTCCCATCGAGATTCCATCGGAAATGGTGATGGTATTGAAAATGACCGACTTACCGCCTGCGGCATCGACTCCTTTGGCCGATTCCTTGGCGAGAACATCAATGTGAAAGTTACATGGAGTCACCTGACTCCATGTCGAGGCAACTCCGATCTTGGGCTTTTTGAAATCTTCTTTATTAAAGCCCACCGGGTAGAGCATCGCCCGGCTTGGGGCACGATCAGGACCATCGAGCACCTTGGAGGAAAACTCGCGCATATTTGGATTGTCGCACATGTTGTCAGTGACTTTTCCTTTCCAACCGGAAAACTGCAAGCCTGATCGCGTCAACACCTCATGAACTGCGCCAAGCTCTTGCGCTCCGTCTCCGAAATGAGCATTTCTGCTCCCTGACTTCTCTCAAATTAGCGGTATCAACTCCTGAATCTTTTTCTGATTGATCATATAGTCTCCTGATATCCCGCTCAATTGCCTCGCTCATCCCGATTCCTTCATAAGCAATTTTCAACTACCAGCTCTTGCTTTGCACTAAGTCCTACGCTACCGCTCCCCGCGTTATGCCAAGCCGCGTTCTGGTTTCCGACCCCATTTCCGAAAAGGGAGTTGAGCTTCTCAATGCTCATCCTGACATCATCGCCGACTTCAAAGTGGGACTTTCCCCGGAGGAACTCATCGCCATTATCGGTGATTACGATGCTCTGATTGTCCGATCCCAAACCAAGGTCACCCCTCAAGTTCTCGCCGCCGCGACCAATCTCAAGGCCGTGGGACGTGCTGGAGTTGGCGTCGATAACATCGACCGCGATGCCGCCAACGCTCACGGAGTGATCGTAATGAACACTCCGACCGGAAATACTATCTCCACCGCAGAGCATGCTTTCACCCTGATGTGTGCCACCGCGAGAAATATCGCTCTCGGACACGCCGGAGTGATTGCGGGAGATTTTAAGGCGGCCCGGAAGGCCTTTCAAGGAATCGAGCTCAATGGCAAAACCCTTGCCATAATCGGAATGGGCCGCATTGGCTCCGAATTCGCAAAGCGGGCCCAAGCCTTCAACATGAAGATCGTTGCTTATGACCCCTTTCTCACCCAAGCCCGCGCTGATGAGATGAAGGTCCGCCTCGCCGCCACTCCCGATGAAGCGCTCACTGGTGCCGACGTGGTCACTCTCCACGTCCCCATGACCGAGGACACCAAACATATTCTCAATGCAAATCGACTCGCTCTTATGAATCAGGGCGCTCTCGTCATCAACTGTGCCCGCGGAGGGCTCATCGACGAAGACGCTCTCAAGGCCGCGATCGACTCCGGCCACATCGCCGGTTGTGGACTCGATGTCTTCGAAAACGAACCACCCTCCACCGATCATCCTCTTTTCACCCTCGGCAAGCACATTACCTTCACTCCCCACCTCGGCGCTTCAACTAACGAAGCCCAGGAAAATGTGGGTATTCAAGTGGCCGAACAAATCCGCGATTTCTGCGCAACCGGAGAGATCAGAAACGCCATCAACATGCCTTCGATGGATGCCACCGCTCTCAGCGAACTTGGCTCCTATATCGACATCGCCAAGGGACTCGGCAAGCTTCTGGCCAAACTCGGCCCGGACAATCCCGACTCTCTTCGTGTCTCTTACCACGGCCCCCTTGCCGAAAAGGATACCGCTCTTATTTCACGAAGCGTTCTGACCAGCTTCCTCGAAGCCGCACGGAGCGGCGGACAAGTCAATATCGTCAACGCTCCCGCTGTTGCCAAAGAAATGGGCCTCGATACAATCGAATCTACCATCAACGCTACCACGGATTACAGCGAACTCGTCGTCGCGGAACTTAAGAAAGGCGACACTCGCTTCCGCGTCTCCGGCACCGTGATCGGAAAATCCCCACGTATCGTTGAAATCGATAAACTCTACGTTGATATCAACTTCAAGGGGCACTTCTTGATCGTCAAAAATGATGATCGCCCGGGTATGGTTGGTATCATTGGCACCGCGCTCGGAAATGCCGAAGCCAACATCGCCAATCTTTCTCTCGCACGCAATAGCGCCGAAGGAAGTGCGCTAACTGTCATCGAACTCGATGCCCCCATTGAGCCGTTAGTCATGAATGGAATTCGTGACACTCCCGGAGTCATTTATGCGACGGGCGTTACGCTCTAGTCCTTGCTGCGGGAGTAGTGCTCAGATTGGAATGGTTTCTCCTATTTAGTGAGCAAACACATGCTACAATATGTTTCGATTAAAGATTCATACAAAACGACTCGCTCTGTTCCTTTCCGGCACCCTTTTTGCCACGTCCCTCTTACAGGCAGAACTCATTATCAGCGAATCTCTTGAAGAAAACACAGAAGATGGCATCAAGGACGAGGACGGCTTTCCGGCAGACTGGATTGAAATTCACAATCCTGACACATCGCCTGTCAACCTCGAGGGATATTCCCTGACAGACGACGCAGATCTTCCCACCAAGTGGACGTTTCCATCCGTCAATCTTGACGCAGGTGGGTTTCTTCGTGTGTATGCCTGCGGGAACGATCGAAATACCAACCCACTCCGCCTTCACACAAATTTCAGCCTTGGAATCAATGGGGAATACCTTGCACGAGTGAAACCGGACGGGACGACAATCGCCGACGAATTTGCTCCGGAGGACCTTCTCCAAATCGAGGGGATTTCGTATGGTCTTGGCAACGGAGGGCCGGTGACCCAGGCGACCTTTCTCCCCGCCTGTTCGGACGCTTGCTCATCATGCCGCGTTAGCCAACTTCAGCGACCGTTCAAAATCGGAGCGAGTTTCTCCTCCGTTTCTGTCGGCCACGCACCTCGCGGCGTGAAAATGGCGGCATCGAGTGATTGATGTTCGGGCCAGTTTGGCTCCTTCGGAATCATTCCGATAGCACGCTTGATAATTCGAGCGCTCATTTCGGCATTCGCCGCGAGATGCTCGACGACTGAACTTGCCTCAACCGATTCTTCACCCTCTCTCCAGCAATCGTAGTCAGTGACCATTCCCAGAGTCGCCAGCGCGATTTCGGCTTCACGAGCCAACTTGACTTCGGGAAGATTCGTCATTCCAATAATGTCGAAGCCGAAATGCCGGTAGTAGCGAGACTCGGCCTTCGTCGAAAATGCCGGACCATCCATGCAAACGTAGGTTCCACCATCGTGAATCTCCGCCCCTTCGGCACAACCAGCAGTTGCAAGGATCTCGCGTAGCCCTGCGCTGATCGGTTCTGCAAACCCAACATGGGCAACAATTCCCTCTCCAAAAAAGGTATGACTAGCACGCTGACTTGTTCGATCAAAATACTGGTCGGGGAGAACAACCGAGCGCGGAGAATATTCTTCCTTCAAACTACCAACCGCTGTGGCACAAATTACCCATCTCACACCCACTGAGCGGAGAGCCCAAAAGTTGGCTCGGTGATTCACTTCCGTTGGAAGGATGGTGTGGCTTTGACCGTGCCGGGAAAGAAACCAGACCTGACGCCCTTGATATTGGCCGCCCACTAAAACATCCGAAGGGTCGCCAAAGGGTGTCTCTACTTTTCGCTGCTCGACGTTTTCCAGTCCGTCAAACCCGGAAACCCCGCTTCCTCCAATAATTCCAATGGCCGGGATCATGATTTTTGATTCTTTCGAGCGAAAATTTCTACAACCGCGATGAGAGCGACTCCAGCCAACACTGCAGCAATCTGCATCCAGGTGGAACCCGTTGAAAAATCAGGCAGACGCCAATTCTCGAATCGAACAATCTTTTCGTCGATCTCACCGTTCTTAACGAATTCCTCTTTTATCGTGTCTTTCCATGGCCAAATGATGACCAGAGAGCCTGCCACGAATCCCGTGATGGCGCCCACCGCTTTATCATGATGGACCTTAAAAAGCCAACTCAGGAAGCGGGATAACACGAGCAGCCCCACTCCCGCGCCGACACCAACAGGAATAAGAATGGGCAACGCCTCGCCAAAATTCCCCTGTCGAAGATGATTGATCGTATCAATAGCAACCAGCTCGTAGTTCCCCATCAATAACAGCACAAACGAGCCGCTCAATCCCGGGATGATCATGCTGCACATCGCAGCCACGCCACATAAAAGAAGATAGATCGAATTTTCATTCGTTGAAGCAGGAGTCACAAAGGCCATCGATACCGCAATGGCCAGACCAACAAAAAACAAGGCCATCACTCCGCCAGTCCACTTCTGGACCATTTTCCCCACCGATGGAATGGAGGCAGCTATCAACCCGAAGAACGACGACCAAATGAGAACAGGGTGCTCGTCAAATCCCCATTTGAGGACCTTTGCCAAAGTGAGAACACTGGCCACAACCCCCATGCCAAGACTCAGGAGAAATCGCCCATCAATCTTCACCCACACCTCGCCAATCCGAAATTGGGAGACAAGCTTGAGAGCTTCAAGATCGAAAGCCTTCAGTGCATTGATAAGCCTTTCGTAGATTCCGGTGATAAAAGCAATGGTGCCACCTGACACCCCGGGGACAACGTTGGCAGCGCCCATGGCGAAACCTTTCAAGAAGGTAGCGAGATCATCTTTCATACGAAAAGAACCCGATGGGCTAGATGGAGTCAATGATCTCGTTGAGAGTCCCACTCGGACGCATGATTTCCTGAAGCTTGGCTTCGTCGACCGCATAGTAACCACCAAGGTCCACTGAAGATCCCTGCACATCGTTGAGTTCGCTCACAATTGTGTCCTCACAGGCTGAGAGATCATTGGCAATTGAAGCAAACTGCCCGGCAAGCTCTGCGTCGTCCGTTTGTGCAGCCAACTGCCTCGCCCAGTAGAGGGCGAGATAGAAATGGCTGCCCCGGTTATCGAGGCCACCGACCCGACGCTCGGGGCTCTTGTTCTTAAGAAGAACTTCCGTCGTAGCATCATCGAGAGTCGCTCCGAGGATTTTGGCCTTCGGCGTGCCGACATGGTCGAGGGAAACTGCCAAAGCAAGGAATTCACCGAGCGAATCCCAGCGTAGGTAGTTCTCCGAAACCAATTGCTGAACGTGCTTGGGCGCGGAACCACCGGCACCGGTTTCAAAAAGCCCCCCCCCATTCATGAGTGGCACGATCGAAAGCATTTTGGCGCTTGTTCCAACTTCAAGGATGGGAAAAAGATCGGTGAGGTAGTCTCGGAGAACATTGCCAGTGACTGAGATCGTTTCCTCGCCGTCCTTGAGACGCTCAAGGGAAACTTCGGCGGCTTCCACCGGGCTGAGAATTCGAAGATCGAGCCCTTCGATATCATGTTCACCGAGATACGTTCCAACTTTTTCAATCAACTGGGCATCGTGTGCCCGATTCTCGTCGAGCCAGAAAATAGCAGGTGACCCTGTCGCGCGGGCGCGATTGACAGCGAGATTCACCCAGTCCTGAACTGCGGCATCCTTGGTCTGGCACGCGCGCCAAATATCACCTTCACCGACTTCGTGCTCCATGAGCGTATGGCCGGCAGCATCGACTACGCGAACCATCCCAGGAGAAGGAATCTCAAACGTCTTGTCGTGCGAACCATACTCCTCCGCCTTCTGAGCCATGAGACCGACATTCGGTACCGTTCCCATTGTAGTAGGATCAAATGCCCCGTGCTTTTTACAAAAAGTAATGGTAGCCTGATAGACGCCCGCGTAGGAACTATCGGGAATAATGGCAATCGTGTCCTGCGTCTTCCCATCCTTGTCCCACATCTGACCTGAATTACGAATCATTGCAGGAATCGAGGCGTCGATGATGACATCACTCGGCACATGAAGGTTGGTGATCCCACGATCAGAATCCACCATGGCTAAATCAGGACCAGCTTCCAATGCTTCCGCGATATCAGCTTCGATGGCAGCTTTTTGATCAGCGGGAAGCGTCTCGATTTTGGCAACGAGGTCACCGAAACCATTCTTAAAATCAATCCCAAGGCCGCCGAGAACCTCAGCGTTCTTTTCGAGAAGGTCTCTAAAATACACTTCAACTGCGTGTCCAAAAATGATGGGATCCGAGATCTTCATCATCGTGGCCTTCATGTGCAACGAGTAGAGAAGCCCCTCTTTCTTTGCCGCCGCGGTCTGCTCTTCGAGGAAGTTGACCAACGCGTCCTTGCTCATGCAAGTCGCATCAAAAATCTCACCGATCTGCAGAGCGATTCCCTCTTTCAAGACCGTCACCGTTCCGTCGGTTGCGGCATGCTCAATTTTGACACTCGTGGCATCCTCAACTGTCACCGCCTTCTCATTCGAGGCAAAGTCACCCTCGCACATCGTCGCAATACGAGTCTTAGAATCAGCACTCCACGCCCCCATCGAATGCGGATTAGCCTTCGCGTATTCCTTGACTGCTTTCGGCGCACGACGATCGGAGTTCCCCTCCCGAAGGACTGGGTTTACCGCGCTTCCCTTCACCTTGTCGTAGCGCGCCTTAAAACCCTCTTCCTCGGCATTGGTGGGATTCTCCGGATAGTCGGGCAAGGCATACCCCTTCTCCTGAAGCTCTGCAATGACGGCCTTCAATTGTGGCACGGATGCACTGATATTCGGAAGTTTGATTATGTTGGCTTCGGGAGTCTTCGCCAACTCACCCAGCTCTCCGAGATGATCCCCAATTCGCTGATCTCCAGAAACTTTGTCAGAAAAAAGCGCAATAACCCGTCCCGACAGGGAAATATCGCGGGTTTCCACCTCAATTCCCGAGGATTTGGTAAATGCCTTGATGATGGGCAAAAGTGACTGCGTCGCAAGAAACGGAGCCTCGTCTGTCTTGGTATAAATAATGGTCGACTGGGACATGATTGCGGGCAGGGTTTAGGCGAAACCCCGCTCGCGGTCAATGAATAGCACGACTGTCTCCCGAGCCCTAGTTTTACAATTTGAGTCATCACTCTCTTGGTCAATTCTTCCCGGGGGCCGCATGGGCCAGCGACCATTTGGAAAAGATTCATCTCATTCGAAATACGTGCTACGACCCACTCATGCCACTTTTTGGCCTCTCCCACGGCCTCACCGTGCTCACCCTTATACTAATCGCTTCTCTCTGTATCCACACAGGAAGGCGCGGACACGCCTGGCCCCGGGCTTTTCTCGCCTTCGTTTGCCTCTCGGTCTTTCCGATCAATCAATTGGCCTTGATGTCACTTGATTTCAAAATCCCCCTCGACAAACTCCTGCCCTTTCACCTCTGCGACTTCGCAGCTCTTACCGCAGGCTTTGGCATCCTTACGAAAAAGCCACTTCTTTGCGAGTTAACCTACTGCTGGGGACTTGCCGGAACCATTCAGGGCCTCATTTTTCCCAATCCCGGCTGGGACTTTCCCGCCCCGATGTTCTGGAGCTACTTCGTTCAACACGGCGTCGTGGTCATCGCCGCTCTCTACCTTCCCTTCGCCATGAAGTGGAAGCCGCGCGAGGGCGTCGTTCCCCGAATCATTCTTTGGACTCAAATCTACTTCCTTTTAGCAATGACTGCAAACGGAGCACTCGGGACGAACTTCGGTTTTCTCGCTTCAAAGCCGGAAGTTGCCTCTCCTCTCGACTATCTCGGTGACTGGCCCATTTACCTCATCTGGCTTCAGGTCCTAGCAACCGGACTCATGACCTGCCTTCTTTTGCCATTCCGAAAGACAATAAACATTTGGCGGCCTCGCCGAATCAGAGTAAGCCCCACCCATGAGTGACGTCTCCAAGCCCCAAAAAAAGAAACGAGTCAACGTTCGTCGACCCGACGTCATGACTCTCGTCCAGGCTGAAGTTGAAAAACACTATCACTCTCCCATTGTTGAAAAGCTCCGCGATCGTGGTGGCTCACTCACCATTGGAAAAACGACCATCCGCCTCGCCGAGCAATTTGGTTTTTGCTATGGCGTCGAGCGAGCTATCGATCTGGCCTACGCCGCACGGAGAGTCTTTCCCGACCAGCGAATCTTCCTCATTGGAGAGATCATTCACAACCCGGAGGTCAACCGGCAGCTTGCTGGGATGAGCATCGTTTCCCTGCCCTGGAAAGAACTCACCGAAGAATACGACAACCTCACGGCAGACGATGTCGTCATCGTTCCTGCATTTGGTGCCCCTACTAACTTCACCGAAAAAATCGAACAACAGGGCTGTCACATCATCGACACAACCTGTGGCGACGTGATGAAAGTCTGGCGTCGCGTTCGCACCTACGCCAAAAACGGAGTGACCTCGCTCATTCACGGAAAACGAGGCCACGAGGAAACCCGGGCGACGGCGTCACGTGCCACCGGTGACGATAGCCAAGGGCATTACCTCATCGTTCTAACTCTCGCAGAAACCGAATACGTGTGTCACTTCATCCGTACCGGTGGCGATTCCGCAGAATTCCTGGCTAAATTTGACAAAGCCGTCTCCGAGAATTTTGACCCTCAAGTTCACCTGACGGAAATTGGAGTGGCCAATCAGACCACCATGTTGAAGAGCGAGACGGAAGAGATCCAAAGACGAATCCAGCAGGCCATCGTCGACCGCGATGGTAACGCGGAAAAGTTCCAGATGTTCGACACCATTTGCGGAGCCACCCAGGAACGTCAGGACGCCCTCTTCGATATGCTCAACAAGCCCATGGACCTTCTCCTTGTGGTCGGCGGATACAACAGCTCCAATACGACTCACCTCGTTGAAATCGGAAACGAAAACCTTCCCACTTACTTCATTCGCGAGGCTTCCTGTCTCGAGTCCCTGGAAACCGTGGTCCACTTTGACATCGAAAGAAACTCGGAGGTTTCCGCTCCCAATATCCTAGCCGGCTTTGATGACAAGAAAGCAACCATCGGAATCACTGCCGGTGCCTCTTGCCCTGCCAATCTCATCGAGGAAACCATCGTCAGAGTTCTCGCGCTGAGGGGGATTTCCCGGGAAATAATCGAGCAAGCCTAATTCGCCACCGCTTTAATCCTCTTCGCCAAAAGAGCCGCATCATCAACCCTTCCAAGCTTCACAAGTGACTTGTGATAACCTCTCAGGGTTTGCAAGTGGTTGGGACGAACATTCAATCCCTCACGAAAAGACTTACCGGCGCTTTTGAAGTCCCCCTGGGAAAAATGGAAATCCCCCAATCTCAGTTCCATGGGATAATCGATTGTATAGGGGAGCAGGTTCGCCGACCGCCCTTGCCGGTCCGCAGCCGCAATATACCAATTTTTTGCACTCAGCTTGGTTGCCCCGGACTCCAGCTCCGCCAGCATCCCACGCAACTCCGCTATCGCAATCCCAAGGGTATTCGTGGCTCGCAGCCAACTGGAGTAACTACTGGTTTTGGATGCCAGTTCTTGTTTCCCTTCGAGAGCACGGGCCCGTTCGATCAAATTCTTGTAAAGCACCTTTCCGTTTTCAAGATCCTTAACGCTCACCGCAATCCTCACCCCCAGATAGAAAGCCAAACAATCACGATAGAAGAGAGCAAACGATTGTTTCTTATACCATTCCTCTTCAGGGAGTATTTCCAAAATCTTCTGCCCCTCATAGAAAGAGGCCTTGTCAGTTTGTCCCATCATGATGCGCGCTCCCGCCGTCCGCCCCTCCCACATGAGCAAGCCTGCTCCCCGCGAGAAGAGCCTCTCCTTCGAGACGTTCACTGTCGCCAACTCTTTTGAAATCGCGAGAGCTTTGTCATGCTCTCCTTTCGTCTCGTATAAATTCACGAGGTAAAGCTTCGAACGAACCCAGCCCTCGCAATCGAAAACAGAGACCTTGTTCAAGCTCATATATGCTTGGTATAATTTCACAGCCTCCAACGCTGATTGAATAGCGAGGGCAGCGTTTCCGCATCGTAACTCCACATGGGTCAACATGAGTTGAAATGGCGGATAGTCGGGATGGAGTCGAACCAACTTTCGAGCAATCGGCAAAACGTCGTTTCGCAAACTGGGACCATTCAAGGGAGCTTCCGATTGGCTGCTTACCCAGAACGCCATCACCGAAAGATTCTCTGGATTTGCTTTCAGAATTTCAAACAGGCCCGCGTTGGTCTGTAACTGTCCAACCAGAGGTTTTCCAAATTCGTCATATCCATCTCTCAAGAGAAACAATGAAAACAACTTGGACTGAATATCGAGAGGGAACCGCTTCGAGACCGCTTTGAAGGTCACTCCCGCGCCTCTTGCTCCTTCTGTCAAAAGAGCCCCCGCCCCCTGAACATATCCCCTTTCGATATCTGTCCAGCGTCCTCCCTCGTTAGCCGCCTCTGATTCTAGTAAATCAAGCATCCGGTTCACCGCAATCTGCCGTTGCTCAAAGAACTCATGCTCGCTTCCCGCCAAGCTCATGGTGATCCCCCAATAAGCCATCAGGCAATCAGGATCCAGCTTAGCGGCTTCGCAAAAATGCCGATAGGCCTCGAAATCCCACGAGGTATTAAGTCTGGCCATTCCTTGGGCCACATGCTCAGCCGCCTTCTCCGAGCTCGTCGAAACAGCCATGTGTCCCTTCCGAAAGGCCTCGGTCGCCTTGGGAGGAGACATTTTGGAAACCACCGGGTGAATCACCGAAGCCACCTTGAATTCTTCCGCACAAAGCGAGGAGAAAAAAGTTAGCACAAGAAGTAAGAACGCAAGTTGTTTCACACCTCTTTCTCCTAGAAACTCGCCCGCTTGGCAATCTCTCAGTCTGGATGTCACGGAAGGTCTCGACAGCCCGATGCCCTCCGGTTCACTCTCCCCCCATGACAATCGGACTCCTTGGCTGCGGAAAAATGGGATCAGCTCTCACTCTGGGAGCGATCAAAGCAGGCGTCTTTACTGACGATCAAGTTCTGGCATATGACCCGGTTCCTGCTGCGATCGAATCTCTGGGGGCCGGGATTTCCTCTGCCGGTTCTCTCGATGAAGTCATTCGAAAAAGCGACATCCTTCTCCTCTGCGTGAAACCCGGAGACGTCGAAACCGTCCTCACCAAGATCCCCTCAAATAATGACTCCTCTGACGATCTCCTTATCATCTCTATCGCCGCAGGAGTGACCCTTGCCACCATGGAGAGAGCGGCTCAACACAAAGCCCGCATTGTCCGTGCAATGCCCAATACACCGGCACTCGTCGGCGAAGGCGCAGCGGCCTTCTCCCTGGGCACCGATGCGACAAGTTCCGATGCCGCATTCGCCAAGAAGCTCCTTGGTTCAATTGGCATCGTTTATCAGGTTAAAGAACCCCTTCTCGATTCTGTCACCGGAATTTCCGGCAGTGGTCCCGCTTATGTTTACACCTTTATCGAAGCCCTCACCGATGGAGCCGTCCTTGAAGGACTTCCTCGTGACCAGGCTCTTGCCCTTGCCACCCAAACCGTCCTCGGCGCTGCTAAAATGGTTGCCTATTCCAAAGAACACCCCGCTCTCCTTCGAGACCGCGTGACCTCACCCGGCGGCACAACTATCGCCGGCCTCGTCGCTCTTGAAGAAGGAGCCTTCCGCGCAACCACGATCAAAGCGGTTCGAACAGCGACTGCGAGAGCCCGCGAACTCGGAGCCTGAGAATTGTCCTCCGTGAAGGGTTTTTTCTTTCTCTCCCCGCCCCCTCACGTCACCTTATGCCCTAGTAGCACGTTCATGAAGATTATCGCCATCGCCAACCAAAAAGGAGGGGTCGGAAAAACCACCACCGCGATCAATCTCTCCGCCGGACTCGCCCAACAGGGCAAAAAAATCCTCCTTCTTGATCTTGATCCCCAGGCAAATGCTACCAGCGGTCTGGGTTCGGAGGCCAGCTCGGAAGGCTGCATGTATCACCCGCTCATCGGGCTGGCTCGCATCCAGGACAAGATCATCCCAAGCAGAATCGACAACCTTTCTATCGTCCCGGGTGACATTGATCTCGCTGGCGTCGAAATCGAACTCGCCCAGATGCCCGACTACCTTGTCCGCCTTCGTCAGATTCTTGATGAGTTGGGGAAATCAAGTGACTACGATTACGTCATTCTCGACACCCCTCCATCGCTAGGAATCCTAATGACCTCCGCACTGGCTGCGGCAGATGAGATTGTGATCCCACTTCAATGTGAGTGGTTTGGCCTCGAAGGCCTCGCCAAGATTGTCCACATCATTGAGCGCATCAAGGAATCCGGAGTCGGATCTCCAGTGGTCCTCGAGGGTATTCTGATGACCATGTATGACAAACGCACCAACCTCTCCCGGCAAGTCGTTGAAGAAGTGAAAAAATTTTTCCCCGAACAGCTTTACCACACCATCATCCCCAGATCGATCCGTATTGGGGAGGCTCCCAGCTACGGAATGACCATCTTCGAACATGACGCCAACGGAGCGGGAGCTCTCGCTTATCAGAAATTTTCTGAGGAATTCCTCAGCCGCCGTTCCGACGTTCCCGCCGGAGCCTGACTACCGGCCCGCGGAACATTGCTAAAATCAACGCGGAACAAGGATGTGGCTTGACCATCCATGTCTAGCTCTACAACCTCGCGGTCCCCGCAGGAAATTTATTTACCGATTTCCTGAGATTTTTGATTTTCTCAATCCTTTCAATCCACTCTAACTCCTTATTATGTCAGTGTTTGCACGACTTTTCGGCTTGATGTCGAACGATATCGGAATCGATCTCGGCACCGCCAATACCCTCGTATATGCCAGAGATCACGGGATTGTCCTCCGTGAGCCCTCTGTCGTCGCTGTGAAAGCAGGAACCAATGAGGTCCTTGCCGTCGGTGACGACGCCAAACGAATGCTCGGACGAACTCCGGGAAATATTGTCGCGATCCGCCCCCTGAGGGACGGTGTCATTGCCGACTTCGAAGTGACCGAAGCCATGCTTCGACACTTTATCAAGAAAGTCAGCGGCAAGCGACGCTCACACCCGCGTGTCGTCATCGCGATCCCTTCGGGAATTACCGAGGTCGAACGCCGGGCGGTCAAAGAGTCCGCCGAACAAGCAGGTGCCCGTGAGGTTTACCTCATTGAAGAGCCCATGGCCGCTGCCATTGGCGTCGGACTGCCCGTTCAAGACGCCTCCGGCAACATGATCGTCGATATCGGTGGAGGAACCACCGAGGTTGCTTTGATTTCCCTTTCTGGCATCGTTTACGCCCGAAGTGTCCGGACTGCTGGTGACGAACTCGATGAAGCCATTATCTCCTACATGAAGCGGGGCTACAACCTCATGATCGGTGAGCGCACTGCCGAAGATATCAAGATCCGCATCGGTTCCGCCGCTCCCCTCCCCAAGGAGACCGGCATGGAGGTCAAAGGCCGCGACCTTGTCTCCGGGCTACCAAAAACGATCAGTATCACCTCGCAGGAAGTGCGCGACGCCATGGCTGACCCACTCGCTACGATTGTGGATGCCGTTCGCACCACTCTGGAGCGCTGCCCGCCTGAACTCGCGGCAGACCTTGTTGATCGAGGACTCGTTCTTGCCGGAGGAGGAGCTCTCCTTCGCGGTCTCGACAAGCGCCTTCGCGAGGAAACCGGCCTACCTGTTCACGTTGCCGAGGATCCCCTCAGCGCCGTAGCCGAAGGAACCGGCAAAGTCCTCCAGGAGATTTCCTTCCTGAAACGGGTGACAAACCGAGATCATTAATCTGTGATGCTGGGACTCAAAAGATGAAGCCTTTGAATTTTGTCGCACTGCTGCTTTTTATAGCAGGGCTCGTTTGGGTTTTTACCCTCAGCGAGAGATCCGTGCAAAATATTCAAAAGCTCTACTATTCATCTATCTCCCCCATCATCTCAAAAGGAGGCGAATCGGAAGCCTTTGCCAACGATTTCATCAAAGAAGTCGAGCACTCCCAGAACCTTGAAAAAAAACTGGCCCAGGCTCTCAGCGAACGGGATCGATTCAAGCTCATCGCCTCAAAAGTACAGGACCTCGAAGCCGAAAATAACGAACTTCGCAGCGCCCTCGACTTTAAGAAGCAAACCGAGTTCGACGTCATCGCTGCCCGGGTGATTCGCAAGCAGCCACAAATGTGGGGAAAAACCATCGAGATTAATCGTGGGATAGAAAAAGGTCTTGGCGAATCACTCTGTGTTCTAGCATCCAACGGCGGTTTGGTCGGGCGGGTCCAGATACCGGGCAATAAAGTATCTTCCGTCCTTCTTATCACCGACGAAGGCTCCCAGGTCTCGGCGCGGGTGGAAGGATCTACGGAAGTCGGCATCATAGCGGGCCGACGAACCAATTACGGCGAGGCGCCCCGGTTGCGCCTGCGCTACCTCTCAAAAATCGCCATCCTCCGCAAGGGGATGAAAGTTTATACCGACGGGCGGGGAGATCTCTTCCCTGCAAATATTCCTATCGGAACCATCGAAGACTTTGAAGTGGGCCCTGTTTACGGCGAGGCGGAAATCATTCCAGCTGTTGACTTCACCAATCTCAAAACTGTCTTTGTCATTGCCGATTCACCAGGTGATTAAGACCCAGACATGTTTCTCTACCCCATCTGTCTCGTTGGCCTACTTCTCCTGAGCTGCATCGTTCAGCAATTCATTCCGGCGGTTTCCGCTTGGTATGACGCAAGGATCCTTATTCTGCCGCTCGTTGTTCTTTGCGGATCAGCCACTGTTTCCACTGCCGGAATGCTAACATTGGCCTTCCTCGGCGGTTTTCTCTGGGACGCCCAGCAAGTTCTGATTGTCGAGCAAGGAGATCATATCGTCTATCAAAGTAATCCCGATGCTCTCAAGTTCGGCTACTCGATCGTCCTCTACACGTTAATGGGCTTCCTGATGCAGGGAATCCGACCTCTCTTTCAAGAAGGCAAGTGGTACCTCTCCGCGGCTCTCACCGGAGTTGCCATTTTTCTTTATCTCTTTGTAGAGTATCTTCTCCGTGGCTTCATCATCGGCGGATTTAGCCTGGACAATGGCATGATTGAACAAATTGGAGCGACCTCGGTCCTCACTATGTTGTTCTCGCCCATTATCTTCTGGGGCCTTTTCCGCATCGCCGACCTTTGTGGTCACACCATCAGCTACCAACACTAACCCATCTCCCCCCATGGAACCCAAGTATCGCTTCCGCCTCTACCTCCTCACTACTCTGGTCCTCACCGGCTGCGGAACCCTCCTCACGCGGCTCTACGAATTTCAGATCGACCGGCGGGCCCAATTCGTGGCCAATATCCCCACGACTCATAATGTCACCATTCGCGAACCTGGCGTTCGTGGAAAAATCGTAGATCGAAGTGGCGTTGTCCTCGCCAGAAACCGCCGGAGTTACGAAATCGTCTTTAATCTTGAGGACGTCTACCGGGGCTATAAAGAGCATCTAAAGCTTCAGAATAAGGAAAAAGAAAAGAAACTCGGCAAAGACGGGGAGAAGCCGGATGACGAACCCGACAAAGACCAGGTGGTAAAGGCCGTCCGGGATTGGGTCGTTCCCCAACTGGAATCGTTTGGACTCACCGGAAAGCGATTTACGGATGGAATTAAGTCCCACTACCTCACCTATGGAGGACTGGTCCCCTACACCTATCGACGAGATCTCACTCCTGACCAATTTGCCAAAATTGCCGTTCGCAGCAACGAAATCCCAGGTGTTGAAGTCCGCGTGATGCCCCGCCGCGTTTACCCTTATGGGTCTATGGCTGGCCACCTTCTGGGATATGTCAAACAGTGGGCCAAAGGTGACGTTCCCGAAGATTACGATGGGCCCAACAAGCACTTCCAAGGCGACGTGGAAGGAGTCGCCGGCATTGAATTCACCATGAATCAGTTTCTTCAGGGAGAAGGTGGAAAGCGGGTTCTCGTCCGGAACGAAAAAGGCAAAGTCATCGCCACTGACGATTACCAACCCGCCCTCGAAGGTGCCGAAGTTCAACTCACCATTGACGCTCATATTCAATACATCGCGGAGAATGTTCTCCGTCGAATTGGACGAGGCGCTGCCGTCGTTATGGATCCCTATACCGGCGAAGTCCTCGCCATGGCTTCCGTCCCCAACTACGATCCAAACGACTTTGTCCCGGCAATCACGAAAGAGCGTTTTGCTGAATACAATACCAACAAGGCCCACCCTCTCACGAATCGAGCCATCAGCTCCTTTATTCCCGGTTCAACTTTTAAGCTCCCAACTGCAATCGCGGGGATCATGAACAATCGGGTTGGTTACGGGCATCGCTGTATCGGATACAGCTCCTTTGGAAAAAACCTTAAGATCGGCTGCTGGAAGAGAGGGGGCCACGGCCCGTTGGGACTTAGCGAAGCGATTCAAAGATCGTGCAACCCCTACTTTATGTCGATGGCTGGGGATTTGCGTTCAAAGCTCATGGTCGATACCTTCCACCTTCTCGGATTTGGTCGAAAGAGCGGAATTCTCCTTCCCGAGGAAAGCGAGGGTTTCCTTCCCGGAAGTAACGCATGGAAAAGAAAACATGCCGGTGCCGTCATGACCCGTGCCACCTTGGCTCAGTTTTCCATTGGTCAGAGTGAATCTCTGGCCACCCCACTCCAAATTTGCTCGGTTGCAGCCACCATTGCCAATGGCGGCCGCTACTACCAACCCCGCATCGTCCGCCGAGTCATCGGCAAGACCAGATCCGGTGAAACCAAGGTGCTTAAAGAAAACATTCCTATCGTAAAAACCGACCTCATGAAAAACGGCGTGACCGAATATCAAATCGAGGTCATCCGCAAGGGAATGTGGAAATCGGTTAACGAACGAGGCGGGACCGCTGGTCGCGTTGCGATGAAGGATGTCTTCGTTGCCGCAAAAACCGGGACGGCGCAGGTCAACAAATTTGATCCAACAAATACCCACAACGCCTGGACCACATCCTTTGCTCCCTTCGACTCGCCACGCTACGCCGTGTGCGTCATGGTCAAAAATGGTAAAAGCGGTGGTGCCGTCGCAGGGGTTCTTTCCCACCTCATCTACCGAGGCATCTTTGGAAAAGAAGCCGGACTTCCAGTCCGTCTCACCAAGCTTAATACTTACGCAGGGAACTTTGAGCCTTTTCCAGAGATCGAGCTCCCCGAAGGCGAAGTCTTCATGCTCAACATCGACAACGGTGGCGAGACTGGAAACGAAGTCGATGAGGCACTCCTCAACTCAGGCGAACCTGTCAAAGTGAAACCAAAAACTATCCCTCTCCCCTCCATCGCTCCCACGCCGGACAAACCGACGACCGGAGACGGAAACGAATAATATTTCTCAAATTTAATAACAAAATACTCATATGATCCAAAAAATCAAAAGTGCGCTGGGAATGACCAGCGTAGACCCTCGTGAGGGACGCACCATCATCGTCAACTCGGAAACCCTGGAACGCCGGACCGCCCTGCTGGAGGACGGAGTTCTTGAAGAATACAATGTCGAACGTGACGGCGATGACAACATCGTTGGGGGCATCTTTAAAGGTCGCGTCAAAAACATCGAACCCGGCCTAAAAGCCATGTTCGTCGATATCGGCCTCGATAAGAATGCCTTCCTCCACTTTTGGGATGCCATCCCGGCAGCCCTCGACAGCGGACTCGAGGAAATTCGCCGCGATGGACGCCCTCAGAAAAAACAGAAGAAAATCACCTCCAAAGATATTCCGAGTATCTACCCTGTTGGTTCGGAAATCATGATCCAGGTCTCCAAAGGAGCCATCGGAAACAAAGGCCCCCGGGTCACAACCAACATTTCCTTGGCTGGACGTTATCTCGTCCTCATGCCCTACTCCGAGCAATTTGGCATCTCGCGACGCATCGATGATCCCAAAGAGCGCCAGCACCTCCGCAAGATCATGCAGCGTCTCAGCGTCCCCGAGGGCATGGGTATCATCATGCGCACCGTCGCCACCGGCACCCGTGCACGTCACTTCGTACGCGATCTCGCCATGCTCCTCGAGCAGTGGAATCAGGTTGAAGAAATTCGTAATAACAAGAACGCCCCCGCATGTTGTTTCCGCGAACCAGATCTCATCGAAGGAACCGCCCGTAATTTCCTCACTGACTCAATCGACAAAGTCATCTGCGATGACGAAAAGACCACCGAATATGTCCGCGAGATTGCTTCCAAGATCTCCCGTCGTGCCAAGCGAAAAGTCCACTACCTCTACTCAAAGCAAACCATCTTCGAGCGCTTCGGCATTCAGAAACAGATCGACGAGGCCTTCATGCGCCAGGTTTGGCTCCCGTGCGGGGGCTACATCGTGATCGATGAAACCGAGGCCCTCATTTCAGTCGACGTCAACACCGGACGTAACCGTGGTTCCAAGGACGTCGATAAAATGCTCCTGCAAACCAACATCGAAGCCGCCGAAGAAGTGGCCCGCCAACTTCGCCTTCGCAATATTGGTGGACTGGTCGTCGTCGACTTCATTGACATGCGCCACCGTCGTGATCAACAGGCCGTTTATCGCGCCATGAAAGAGCGCCTGAACCGGGATAAGGCGAAGACCCAGGTTCTGCAAATCTCCTCGGTAGGCCTTATGGAAATGACCCGCCAACGCCTCAATGAAAGCTTGCTCGATTCCACTCTTGAGCCATGCCCCTATTGTCAGGGGCGTGCTCGCATCAAGACTACCATGTCCATGAGCATTGAGATTCAGCGGAGCCTCAATACCGTCATCCAACGTCATAAGGAAAACAACGAAGACGGTGACCTCATCATCACCGTCAATAGCGACGTTCTCAATCGCTTCAAATCCGAAGACTCAAAGATCCTCATGGGACTTGAACGCTCGCACAGTGGTCGCCTCATCTTCCGCAGTGATGCAAACCTCCACCGCGAAAGATTCACAATCATTGACGCGAAGTCTGAAAAGCCTATCGTTCAATATTAAATCGAACTCCAAATCCACCATGTTGATCCCGATGATTCACGCCTGCTTCGTGAGCATCGGGATCTTTTTTGTGACCTCTTGCTCCGCTCAAAACGCTGTGAACAACGCCCCGAAAATTCGCCTCGACGACACCCATCTCCATTCCTTCGACGGAGACAAACTTCCCTATACCAGATGGATCCCCAAGGAGGAACCCGATCTCGTGATCATTGGCGTCCACGGCATTAGCGGCGCAACTTCCGACTACCGACCTCTCGCCAAGCACGTTCTCGCCGAACTTCCCAAAGTTGCGATTTACGGAGCCGAAACCCGAGGCCAGGGAAAGGACCCGATCAAAGAACGTCGTGGTCACATCGGCAGTCGCAAGGAATGGTTTAAAGACCTCACCTCCTTCACCGCACTCATTCGCGCAAAACATCCCCAAGCGAAGATCGTCTGGTGCGGCGAAAGCATGGGAGCCCTCATTGTCCTGCACGCTTACGCCGAATCAGAAGATCGCAAAAATCTTTGTGATGCCATGATCCTCTCCTCTCCCATCGTCAACATCAAAGAAGACTTTCCCCGTTGGAAAATCACGCTGTCCAATGTCGCCGGTTTTCTTTTCCCAAAAGCTCGGGTCTCGCTCGAAAGCTTTTCCGGCGAAGACGAAGTCCGCGTCACCAAGGACACCATCCACAAAGATCAAGCCACCACCAATTCCTACCACATCAAACGGCACACTCTCCATCTCCTCACCACCCTTGGTGATATGATGCTCACCTCAAAAAAGGCCGGGCAGAAACTCGATACCCCTCTCTTGGTTCTTTATGGAGGAAAAGATGTCTTCTCCGATCCCAAGGATGTCGAAGCCTTCGTCGACGGCCTCCCCAAAACGGTCAAAGTGACCAAAAAATTCTTTCCGGAAAGCTTCCACCTCCTCTTCCACGACCACCAAAGCGATAAGGTCGTCGCCGATATTGGAACTTGGGTGAAAGAACTACCAACCGGCAAGTAGCACTTTAGTGAGGATCCGCGCAGCCGTTTCCTCAAACCAGTTTTATTTGCACTCCTTCTCCCTCCCAAACATCACACCTACTATCCAGACAGCATAGTTGAAGAGCGTGAAAAACGGAACCTTTCGGGCTTTCTGTTTTTCCATAATATTCTGTGGTGGTTTTTTATGGGGGGGCTTAGGCATCTCCCTCCTGAACTGCAATGGCACCTTCAGATCACCCCCTATGACAACACATAATAAGGAACCTCACCGAATCACTTGCGCCCTGCCGAAGTGATTCTATCCTGCATCATGGAATTTTCACGAAGGCCCAAATCGGCTTTGCTCATTGTTGGTCATGGGTCTACTGAGAACCCAGACTCATCAACCCCTTACTTCGATCATGCGCGGGAGATTCGTCGCCGCAATGTTTTTGGAGAGGTCCACTGCTGCTTCTGGAAGGAAGAACCCTCCATGCGTGAGGCCTTATATATGATCGATGCCGAGGAAGTCTATGTCGTCCCCGACTTCATCAGTGAGGGATATTTCACCAAGGAAGTCATTCCTCGTGAACTCGAACTCACCGGTCCAACAACCAAGATTCACGGTAAAACGGTTCACTACTGCGACCCAGTCGGGATCCACCCATCAATGACCTCACTCATCCTGCAACGCACCGACGAAGTTGCCAAGGGAGTTCCCCAGGAGGAATCGACGCTCTTCATCGTCGGCCACGGTACTGGTTTGAACAAGAACTCCACCAAAGCCATTAAGGATCAAGTCGAGCACATCAAAACTCTTGCAAACTGCCGATTTGATAATGTCTTCGACACCTACATGGAAGAACCTCCATTCATAGCCGATTGGGCAAAGCTCGCTCGGACTCCGAACGTCGTAGTGGTTCCCTTCTTCATCGCCGATGGACTTCACAGCTATCAGGATATTCCTGTCATGCTCGGTTTCGAAAAAGAAGAAGGCCTCGCCGCCAGCCAAAAAGAAATCTTCCGCCGAAATCCATATCGTCTGCAAAACAAGACCCTCTACTATTCCGCCGCCATCGGGACCGAACCGATGATGGCTGATGTCATCCTTGATCAAATCTCAACCTTCGACGCCAACAATGTCGCTCACTAAAGCATTCAGAAATGCCCTTAACTCCGGGGTCAACCAAATCGGTCAACTCCGCATTCTCCGCGATCCCATCCGACTTCATCACATCGAAGACTCCGATCTCGATTCCCTCAAGGTCCACACTGATCCCAACGACGCCCGCGAGGTTGGCCTCTATACCCCGAAGGGCGAGTATCGCTTCACCAAAGGGGAACTTTCCCTTCCGACCGGCTGGATCTTCCATTTAGATTCCGTCGAGGAACTCCGCCGCACCATCGATCTTTTTTATCCTGCCTCTCTTGGCCTTTGGAAGGCATGGAAGAAGGGAGACATCCGCGTCCAGAACCTGCGCGACAAACTTAACCGGCAATCTGGGATGTATCGTCATGCCCGGAATGTTTCCGATCAAGGAGCCCAGGAACTCGTGAAATGCCTCTGCGGCCCTTCCAACAAGTGCGTCAAAAAAATCCTTTGGAAAATCGATGACGAGCAATCGTTGGAAGACTCTGAAGCCTCCCGCTTCAATGGCATCGTTGGAAAGTCCGATGAAGCCACTGCCATCCCGATGGTTTGCCAGGAAGCCTGTAATTTCTTCGTCGCCCAGGCTCGCAAGAAATCAAAAGAGGAATTTGAGACCAAATCTGCCTAACTTTCGACATTGCCTCATCTTTAGTTGACGGGCATTCTCCCAGAGCAACTTCGACCTTCCGTGAAACTTCCCGTTACCATCGCTCTCTCCCTCCTTCTGGTATCGTGCTCGGACCTGACACCTGAAAATCAGGATAACCAGGCCCCCGCTCTTAAGACTGAAAAAGTCAAGGCACCTGAAGACCCGGACCATACTTCGCCAACCAGCGAACCGACAATCGAGGGCTTCGTTTTAAAAGATCCCGATACCACCAACGAGCTGATGACCGAGGAAAAAAGAAAGATCATCTCAAGCACAACCAACACCTATCCAGCTCCTTCACCTGAACCCGATAACGGAATCAAGGTTGCTCCACCCAAACTCCCCGAGGTCAAAACCCCCGAGGAGAACTAAGCGAATAACCTCATTTTCATGGCTCAAGAACGCCCCCGCAAATTTAAAGCGGACCCCTACGAATGGCACGAGATCATTGATCTCGAAATCGAAACCCTTTCAAACCTCGGTGCTGGCATCGCCAAGCCCAATGGTTGGGTCGTCTTTGTTCCCTTCGCTCTTCCTGGCGAAAAGGTCCGCGCCAAAATCTGGCGCAACGAAGGCAATTGTTCGCATGCTGACCTCGTGGAAATCATCGAGCCTTCGCCCGACCGCATTGAGCCTCATTGCCCTCACTTTACGGTCTGTGGCGGCTGCCAATACCAACACCTGCCCTATGAAAAGCAGCTGGAATGGAAAACCCGCCAGGTGCGTGAATTGCTTGCCCACATGGTCGGAGTGGAAGCTGAGGTCAATCCCACCATCCCTTCACCAAAGCAATGGGGATATCGCTCAAAAATCACTCCTCACTTTCAGCGGCCCAAATCCGGCGAAGACTTCCCGATTGGCTTCCTCGAGTTCAACCGCCGCACCCGCCTCGTCGACATCTACCATTGCCCGATCGCGATGGATGAAATCAACGAAGCTCTCCAGCCCGTACGAGATGATGTCAAACGTCGTGCTGCTGAATACAAAAAAGGCGCCACCCTTCTTCTTCGCGCTACCGACGGTCGGGTTGAATTAAACCACCGTTCACCTGTCTCCGAAAGAGTGGGCGACCTCACCTTCAACTTCCTCGCTGGAGACTTTTTTCAAAACAATCCTTTCATCTTGGAATCCTTCACCGGCCACGCTGCTGAGCAAGCAAGCGGCCCGGGTCAAAAATATCTCCTTGATGCCTACTGTGGCTCAGGACTCTTCGGACTCACTCTGGCCAGACACTTCGAGCAAGTCGTTGGCATCGAGCTCTCGGAAACCTCAGCCGACTGGGCCCGCCGCAATGCCAAAACCAATAGCATCGACAACGCCACCTTCATTGCCGCCTCCGCCGAAAATCTCTTCGCCGAAATCACCTTCCCGCCGATGGAAACCTCGGTCCTCATCGACCCTCCCCGCAAGGGATGCAGTCAGGACTTTCTCGACCAACTCTTCGCCTTCGGCCCTAGCCGAGTCGTCTACGTCTCCTGCAACCCCGCCACCCAAATGCGGGATCTCAAATCCTTCCTCGAAGAGGGCTACAAAATCGAAAGCATCCAACCTTTCGACCTCTTCCCGCAAACGAGGCACCTCGAATGCGTCATCGCGCTGAGCCGCTAGTTTATTGTGGCAGAGTCTATTGACTAGGTGTGGTGATTTGTCGGATTTAAAAATGGCCTCCTTATCTGGCATATGCAGACGAGGTGGATGCCCCGAAACCCCCATGAAATCGACGAATCCAGTGGTCTCCAGGGCGGATTTGAATCCTTTGCTAACATCCAGCGAGATCCAGTTTCTGGCCTTATAGATGGTGCCTTCGTGACACTGCGGATCGCTGAAGCTTTCGGCAAGGATGGGACGGTATCGGTATTTTCACTTGAAGTCATCAGAAAGCCGACGCAAGGCGAGCCCCAGGCACAACGACCAAGGCATCGATATCAGTGGCGCTTGCGTGTGGGCCACTTGGCTCCAAGAGTAACTGATGAAACTCGCATTCTCAAACGCTCTCCTATTCTCATTCTCCCTTCTGTCTGTTCCTGTGAAGAAGCGCTGCCAGCCAAGGCCGCAACAAGGGCTAAAGCGGAGCTTTGGTATTTCCCCTCATTCCTTCGGACGTCTATCGGATGTAAAACAAAAAGCCGCTGAACTCATTAAGTATCAGCGGCCTTTTGGCAACCCGTAGGGGATTCGAACCCCTATCGCCGCCGTGAAAGGGCGGAGTCCTAACCATTAGACGAACGGGTCGTTTGTCGTACGGACGGCGGGGAAATATAACCGTCCGCGACTTGAGGCAAGGAGGTTTTTGATTTTTTTTCACTCTCGCCTGGTTCCCCCCTCCCCACTAAACCTCCAGCATGGCGCATATCCCGCGATTCGAGGAGCTTGACTACCAAAAAACCCCCATCGGAGATCTTATACTCCGAAAACGCACCGTCCTCTCGCTCGGCAACGAAGAGATCTACGAAATCATCCTCGGAAACGCCTTCCTCATGTCCTCTATGTTCACCGTAGTAGAACAGGAACTCTCCCGCTTCGGCCTAGCCGCGACCAAGAAATCCTTCCCCAGCGAGCGGCTCGATGTTGTCGTGGGCGGTCTGGGACTTGGCTACACCGCGCGTGCGGCTCTCGAATTTGAGGAAGTCGGATCCCTTCGCGTCGTCGATTACCTGAAGCCCGTCATCGAGTGGCACGAGAAGGAGCTCGTGCCTCTTGGCAAAGGCCTCAACGAAGACCCACGGTGCCAATACGTCCTCGGGGACTTTTTCGAACTCTCTCTCGGCGATGGCTACGACCCCGAAATTCCAGCCTACCACGCAATCCTTCTCGATATCGACCATTCCCCCGCCCACCTCCTCACCCAGGACAACGCTCGCTTCTATTCGACCGATGGCCTCCGTCAGTTCTCCGAAAAAATCAAACCCGGCGGCGTCTTCGGGCTCTGGTCCGATGACCCGCCTGAAGAAACTTTCTTAAACTCACTCGGCGAAGTTTTCAAATCGGTCGAATCCCACATCGTTCCCTTTCACAACCCCATCCAGAACGAGGACTTCGAGAGCACGGTTTACGTAGCGACCAAAGCCCGATAGCTTCCCACCATGGCAACGATCGGCGAGCGCACCAAACTCCCTTACCTCCGGGAGGTGAGCGCAGGATCCATTCTCGACGGCGGCGAACTCGGAGAACTCCTCCTCCCAAAAGGCGAACGCCTTACCAGTGATCGCGAGCTTGTCGAAGTCTTCATCTACCGCGACTCCGAAGACCGCCCCATCGCCACCGAAAAGATGCCCAAGGTCATGCCGGGGAACTTTGGCGTCCTTCGTCTCCTCGCTTCAAATAACACCGGAGCGTTCCTCGACTGGGGCCTTGCGAAAGACCTCCTCCTCCCCCACAGCGAACAACGCCATCTCCCTCGCATCGGCCAACCCGTCGTGGTCTACGTCCACCTCGATCCAAAGAGCGAACGCCTCGTCGCCTCCCAGCGTGTCGCCCGCCACTTCTCCAGTGATACCCCAAACTACCCCGAAGGGGCTGAAATAGACATGATCGTCTTCGGTAAAACCGAGATGGGTTACAAAGCCATTGTCGACGGAAAATACTCCGGCCTCCTTTTCAAAAACCAGGTCTTCGAGGAACTCTTCTATGCCGACGAGCTTAAGGGCTACATCACCCAGGTCCGCAACGACCGCAAAGTCGATCTCTCCCTTTACGCTCCCGGAAATGCCAAGGTGGAAGACCTTGAATCCCGCCTCGAGCGCGAGCTCACCTCACGCGGAGGCTTCTGGGACATCGATGACAAGTCTCCGGCCGAGACCATCAACCTCGAACTCGGCGTCAGCAAAAAGGTCTTCAAAAAAGCCACCGGCGCTCTCTTCAAGAAACGCAAAATCGTCTTCGAAGACGGCGGCATCCGCTGGATCGGTTAGAACACACTCCGGCTTTACGCGGGAATGATCTGGCTCCATGCTTCTCCCAACAACATGAGCAAGCTTGCCGCCCTCCCTTCCGTCGAAAAACTCGCCGCCGCCCTCGCGCCCGAGGTCTCCCTTCCCCGACCTCTGGTGAACCTCTTCGTCCGCCGCGAGATCGACCGCTTCCGCCAGCTCCTCCTCGCCGGCGAAGACCATTCTCGCGAAGACATCGAGAAATCCACCCGCCAGGGCCTCCGCGAATTTGCCAATTCCCGCCTCCAACCGGTCATCAATGCCACCGGCGTCCTCATTCACACCAACCTCGGACGCTCGCCCCTCGGTCCCCGCGCAGCCGGTGCCCTTCAAAAAATCGCCACCGGCTACTCCAACCTTGAATTTGACCTCCCTTCCGGGGGCCGCGGCAAGCGCGCCGGCTACCTCGAAACCGCCCTCGCCTGCCTTCTCGAAACCGAAGCCGCCACCGCCGTCAACAACTGCGCTGCCGCCCTCGTCCTCACCCTCCGCACCCTTGTTGAAGAAGGAAAAAACGAAGTCATTGTTTCCCGCTCCGAACTCGTCGAGATCGGCGGAGGATTTCGCATTCCCGACATCCTTGAAACATCCGGCGCCAAACTCGTCGAAGTCGGAGCCACCAACAAAACCCACCTTCACGACTACGAAAAAGCCATCACTCCGCAGACTGCTCTCATCCTGAAGGTCCACCGGTCCAATTTCTACATCGATGGCTTCGTCGGCGAACCCGAGATTCCTAAAATCGCCAAGCTCGCCCACGATCACAGCCTCCCCCTCGTCGAAGACCTCGGTTCCGGGGCCATGATGAATACCGACGAACTCGCCCCCATCGAGCACGAACCCACCCCTCAGGAAAGCCTTCGCCGCGGCATCGACCTCGTTATCTTCTCCGGTGACAAACTTCTCGGCGGCCCGCAATCGGGTATCATTGGTGGACGATCCGACCTCATCGCCGAGATCAAAAAGGAGCCCTTTTTCCGCGCCGTCCGCTGCGACAAGCTCATTCTCACCACTCTGCAGGAATCTATCGACCAATATCTCGAAACCAAAGCCGACCCTTCCCAGAGCGACGTCCCCGTCCTCACTTTCCTCGGAAAGTCTGTCGCAGACCTCAAAGTTCGCGCCGAGGCCATCACCGAAGGCCTCCCCGATGAGAACACCAAGATTACCATCGAAAATACCCTTGCCCGCCCAGGAGGCGGCACTATGCCCCGCAGCGAGTTCCCCTCAGTGGCCATCAAGCTGGCCCCAAAAAACCAATCCGTCCCGAAACTGGCCAAAAAACTCCGCCTCGGGGACCCCGCCATCGTCGGGTACACTACGGACGATGCCCTCTTCATTGATCTCCGCACCATCTTTCCGGACACCGATGTCAATGTAAGAGAAGCTCTTGAATCGGCCATCAAGTAGGAATGTTGGCTTCAGCATGATCCCACCATGGAGAACAAGGGCCAAAAATATGCCGAGCAACTTACCCCTGCTCCCACTCACCGAAGCTCCGGAATTTCTTGTAGCGATTCGCCCTGAGTTCCTTCGGAGAAAGCTTGAGCAACTCTTTGAGGTGACTTGAGACCTCCTGCTTAAAGGCGTCTGCTGCTGCGTCAGCGTCGTGGTGAGCACCTCCGGGGACTTCTTTGATCACCCCATCGATAAGACCGAGTTTAGCGAGATCAGGAGCAGCGATTTTCATGGCCTCGGCTGCTTCCGGAGCGTGCTTGCGATGCTTCCAAAGAATAGCCGCACACCCTTCCGGGCTAATCACTGAATAGTAGGCATTCTCCATCATCAGAACCCGGTCCGCCACGCCAATTCCGAGCGCTCCTCCTGAACCACCTTCGCCAAGAACAACCGCGACAATGGGAACATCAAGAACCATCATTTCACGAAGGTTGCGTGCGATCGCTTCGGCAATGTTCCGCTCTTCAGCCCCGATACCAGGGTAGGCTCCCGGCGTATCGATCAAAGCGACAATGGGCAGCGAAAATTTATTCGCCATCTCCATGAGACGAAGGGCCTTGCGATATCCCTCGGGATGAGCGCTGCCAAAGTTCCTCTTTAAGTTCTCTTTAAGGTCCCTTCCCTTTTGATGGCCAATTACAACACAACGCTGTCCATCAATTGTCGCAAGGCCACCCGGCATGGCGTGGTCGTCGCCAATAATACGATCACCGTGTAACTCATTGAAGTCCTCGAAAGCTCTGGCGATGTAATCCAACATATAGGGTCGCTTGGTATGACGGGCAATCTGGACACGCTGCCACGGAGTGAGATTCTCGTAGATATGACGACGGGTTTCCACCAGTTTCCCCTCAATCGCGGAAATTTCCGCACTCAGGTCAATTTCCTGTGAGTGGGATTTGTTCTGGAGTAATTCCAGTTCCTTTTGGAGTTCAGCGATGGGCTTCTCAAATTCAAGCAGTTCCATAATTTATCAGGCGTGGGGAAATTATCATCCGGCGGTCTTTACTTCCACTTCATTTCCGAGCCGGATGAGCATCGAAAGTTCTTCCATATCAGAAGGTTTCAAAAAGATCCCCTGCCCCGAGGCCTCGGCATCACCCGCAGGGACCGGCCGAAACTGGAGGTAGCTCTTTCTCAGCGTAAATCCCAACACCTTGGTTGCGTGGCGGTATTTTGAGTGGGCGGGCGGATAGGATCTGCCATTAATCTCACCCAATTTTCGAGAGATTTTAGATTGAGATACTCCGGAGCGAACTCTTCCCAAATCCAGTTTTTGGATGGGATAATCCTTGGCGAAGACGTGCTCCTTCTTTTCATCATCTCGGTGAAAAAGCTCTACTCGCTTCTTACCCAAATCAACGACCAGTTTGAAGTCCAACGGCATTACGAGGAGTTCATCTCCCGCATGCAGGCTACCCAGTTCGGTGAGTCCATTGAGAAACATGATGCAGTCCAGCGTTGTCTCATTCGCTGTTGCCACCCGCAAGTATCCCTCCCCCGGAGCAACCTTGTGGGTTTTTTTGTTCGTCATGTTCTCGACCGTCAGAATTTCATCGAGATTGATCTCACCCAGGATGCGGCGGGCTTCAGGTCCGTTGCTTGAGTTGGGATATAGATTTTGGATAAATAGCAGCTTTTCCCGTGCTTCGTCGAGTTTCCCAAGGGCAATCAGCTCCAGCGCTCGGTTGAACTCTTGCTGTCCCAGTTCGAAGCCGATCAATTTACTATCGTTTTCCTCAATAATCTTCTCAACCGGCTTAGCGGTGACAGCAGTCGGAGCGGCAAAGTCCTCTTTAAATTTTTTGAGCCCGTATCCCAACCCACCTAGAGTCGCCAGGACGAGAATCGCCGCAAAAACTTTGATAATGGTAATGATGCCGTTCATTCGGAGTGCCGCTTAAAGGAGACCACGTCGTTTAAAATCAAACCGGTTAATGTCCGCCGATTTCATGATCATGTCCAAAGTAAACTTCATGATTCCCACCTCCCAGGCATCGTCGACACTTTGGATAATGGCCAAAGAGGGGTTTCCCGACAATCGAACAGCCTCAAGTGCTTTATCGGAAACGGCCTCAAGCTGATCGTGAATAACCTCCGTAGAAACATCCGAGCACTTGAAATGAAAACCATACTGCAGAAAACTCAAGTCCAGCCCTTGCTCTTTCAAATGCTCGATGACTCGGAGGACCGTTGGATCAAATCCATCCAGTTCGATGTCATTAAATCCATCTGGCTTGATCAACTTGGGCTTTTGGGCCTCTACTTCACCCCGACGGATACAAACTTTCCCCACGCTATCCATGGGTTCGCTTAAAATTTCGAACTCAAACCGGGTCACCCCAAAAGTCTCGATTCGGCGATCTGGTTCATGAATGACCTGGGTGGTCTCCATGGCATATTGAAAGTTGTCAGGGGTAAGCATCTTGCCGTGGTCAGTATCACTTAATTCAGCGGTGGTGGCCAATGAAAAGGGCAGGTTCCCGGGGGGAAACCTGCCACTTGAAAGGGTTATCGGATTTGATCCCAGTGGAAGCTTAGCTTTGATCCTTTTCGACGTGCGTAACGATATCGCCAACACACATCAATTTCTCTGCCTCTTCGTCAGGCACCTCGATGCCAAACTCTTCCTCAACAGCCATCACGAGCTCGACTGCGTCAAGTGAATCGGCGCCAAGATCTTCGATCATTTTTGATTCGAGCTTCACTTGATCAGCGCTAACGCCGAGTTGCTCCACAATGATTTCGGTGACTTTTTCTTGAATGTTATCTGCCATGACTTTTTGGATTACTGGGAGTCTGCGCGATTGGCAACTCCTAAAATTCAATCGTTTTGCTCTTCCCCGGAAAGCTCATCGTCAGCGGGAGCATCATCTTTCTTCCCAATACTCTGATCTGCCTCGTCTTCTTCCTCATCTTTCTCGACGATGAGTTCAATCAGTTCGCCTTCAAATCCCGCCAAAACTTTCTGAAAAAAGGCCTCTGCAGGCGCCCCCTCTTCCTCTTTAAATTGTCCGTAGATCATTCCGTCAATCTTGGTCTTTTTTTCGCCATCCCCATCCTTGTAGGTCAGGGTGGCAAGTCCCTTGGTTTCCCATTTCCTCTTATCGAGAGTGAGCATGTTGTCGAAAGGGATCAAATCTCCACCGGGAGGATAATACCCCTGTTCACTAACCTTCATCACACGGGACTTGGTTCGGACAAGGAAGAACAACGCTACCGCGGCGAGGAAAAAGCAGACGAGAGCAGCTATCAATTGCTCTTTAATCTGTTTGGAGGTCTTCACGTCCTCCGCTGGATCGATCTGTTGTGGCCACCCCTTCTCCCCACTGTATTCTTTCCACAAATCGTCCCTTTTGTGATCGTCCATCTTTTTCAGAATCTCAGGCCAGCCTTCCTCAAAATCAGTATCGGGCGGATACATCGCGCGATCTTCCTGAAATGGAATTACCTGCTTCTCAACAAAAGCATTCCAGGCTTCCTGACTCACCCGGTTGGCATCGACCGTCCACGCTTTACCGGCTTGGTTGAAGGCGTCGTAATTCGCGATGATATAATTTTTTTTCGGGTATCCAACCTTCCAATCATAAAGGAAGTAGCAAGCAAAACCACCAAACATGGTAAGCATTAGAAGCGCCCGCCAGATAAACCATTTGGTAGGCTTGCAAATTATTTCGGAGGATTCGGACATCAATCTACAGGAGAAAAACAAGTCAGCCTTCTTTTGGCAAGCCAAGTAATGAGGTGAACTTAATTAAGACGTCCCACCCCCTTCTTCCCGAGCCCCCACCGTGAGGTGGAAGACCTCCCGATCTCCATACCGTCGAATCGAAAACTTCCCACATCGTCTCTGCCCTGTTTCCGGAAACCACCTCGCCTGCAAAAACTCGTAGGTTGCTCCGTTTGTCGTCACTGACACTTTAGAAACTCCGACCACTCCGGAGCGGTTTCGTGTTGATCGCGTGCAAATTCGGGCCAGCTCACTGGCCTCCATTTCTGGCAACAATTGGTCACGCCACACACGCCCTGCGCTCAAGGACTCTTCCGGTCCGCCGTAGATTCGATCACCAATACTTGGCGCACTTCACCCCAAGACGCTGCAGACGAACCTGCCATCCGAGTGTGCTGGCCCCAGGAAGATCAATCCGCGCCAGCGCGTAGTATTTATCCGAAGATCCCATCTCGTCTTTCCAACAAGATGGGAAGCGACGCTCGAAGCGTCAAATTTGTGGTCCAATTTTTTCTATCGTCCCGGAGGGCGGCCTCCGCCTTCCCCACGACGGAGAATCCGGTCCTTCATACGATCATCGATCACATCAGATGATTGGATGTATTCAGTGGCCGCTTCGCTATCCTCGCCCATCCAACGCATCGTAGTCATACCAATTGCCCAGCCACGTGATCCTTCATCGGTGATGGTTTCGGCAAGTTTGATATTCTCCTGAGGGTTCCCCTTGGAGTCGCTCATCACATAGGAAGAAACAGCAGCATCGCGGACCGCACCTTCCGGCTGTTCGACGGCCCAGGTTTTGGCAGCAGCAGCATCCTGATTGACCCAACTTCCCATAACGTCGCGCATCGCATCCTTTTGAGCCTTTTCGGTCCCGTTTGCAACGACCCACTTGGCAGCATCTGCAGGATTTTCGCGCGCCATGGCCTCTGCGACGCTTTCAACGGCCTCATCCCGGGCATTTCCTTCAGGGATTTCAAGAGCCTTGGTGGCGGCAAGAGTTGGATTCTCACTTGCGAGCGAACGAACCGCCGCTCCGAGAGCATCTCCTTGCTGGTCGACTGGAAGCCCTTTTACAAAGGCTTCCGTGGCGTTCCAGTCTTTCTTGGCCCACTCCGACGCAATGGAGCTATTGGCACTTGAAAGAGAATCACCCTCGAGCCCCATGGTCAGTCCGGCAGCACGCTCGGGATCGGTCGTCGCAATTTGGGACAGAGCCTTCATCGTGGCCTGCTCCTGGTCGCGGCCTTCCAAAGTTTTAGCCCATGCCAAGGCTCCCTCGGGATCTTGTTTTGCCCATTCAGCGGAGATGGTGCCAGCTCCAGATGACCCTCCACGTCCACCACCCATCATTCCCATCATGGCAAATTCTGATTTGTTAGACTCATAGTAGCGGGAAGCAGCTTTTGGATCAGTTGCAGCCCAACTCTGAAGAATGGTTGGCTTCACGAACATACCCGTCCGCCCCATCTTGGAATTGGCATGATCAAATGCCTCGTAGGGAGAAACCTCAGCCCAAGCTGCAAAAAGAATGTAAGCACTCAAGATGCGCTCGTTGAAAGGCAGGTTATCAAGCTTCTCTGCCTCGCCCGCAAATTCGTCGCTGCCCAACCCCGAATAAAGATCCACCAGAGCCTGGAGACGTGCCGTTTGCCCGGGAGTCGCAGCCACTTCTTCGTAGGTTTTTGGCTTACGCTCTTTCGAATTTCCTCCACCAGATGCTCCGGAGCCAGATGAGGTCCGGGAGCTTCCCGATGCGGCGGGCTTCGATTTAGCATCCGCAGATTCGTTTTTTTCGGAGTTCGATCCGGAATTTCCGGCGATATAGCCAATGGCTCCTCCTGCGAGAAGGCATGAGGCTGCAATAGGAAGAATATTTTTCATATTTCGATAGGATGTTAGTTCAATTCACGGATAAAACAAACCCGCGACCGAAAAGTTGTGGTCGCGGGTGTGAAAATGTCTAATCGGACTAGTTAAAACCAAAGTCACGACTCGAGAAATCTCGGGTGGAATTCTCTCGTTCCTTGGCGGCTTGCCGTTCAACGGTCAAACGTGCAAAGGGCATCGCCTCAAGCCTCGGATGGGGGATCTTTTTACCGGATTCCTCGCAGATCCCATAAGTTCCAAGTTCGAGACGCTGGAGGGCCTCCTCGATTTCCCCAAGGGCATTGGCCTCCTTTGAGAGCATGTTGAGCGCAAAATCGCGGTCATAGGCATCAGAACCGGCATCTCCCTGGTGCATTCCAGATCCACTGGCGTCGCTTCCTTCGGAACCGTTTTTAATGGTGTCATTTTGAATTCCATACATCACGTCGGTGATCTGATCCCGAAGATCAAGAAGTCGCTGCTTCTGTTTCTTCTCAAAAACGCTGAGCTTAGCCACCTTTTCAGGACGAACATATCGACGTTTCACGATGACAGGAGGTAATTCCTCTTCTTCCTTCGCTGCCTTCTTCGCGACGCGTTTCACCGCCTTCTTGGCGACCTTTTTAGAGGGAATTGCTTCGGCCTTGGAAATTGAATTTTTGCCAACTTCTTTCGCTGGGACTACCTTTTGGGGCGCTTTTTTTGCTGCTTTCTTGGCCGGAGCCTTCTTTGCAACTTTCTTCACTACCTTTTTGGGCGCTTTTTTCGCTGCTTTCTTGGCCGGAGCCTTCTTTGCAACTTTCTTCACTACCTTTTTGGGCG